>CANFQO010000047.1 GCA_947449135.1 Planctomycetaceae bacterium
GTGGGATCGTGGCGTCGCAGCATCGTCTCAGATTCCTTCCGGAAGAGGGGCGGGGAACGTAGCGAACCTGCGGCAGCGGGCCAACACGTTCTTTTTGACAGCTGGCGAGTCTTGGAAGACTGGGCAAACCGTCCGGATTTTCAGGAGGAATGATTGGTTCGAAAGGTCCCCGCAGACCGAAATTCCTTCCATGCGGTGACCGTGGCCGCACCGCCGACCGGCGTTGATTGGCTGCCGGTTGACAGGGTTTCGAGACAGGGGGGACAGCATGACGATTGCGCGCCAGTGGATGGTATGGACTGCGAGCGTGGTGGCGATGGTGGGCCTGCTACCGGCACGCCGAGCCGCGGCCGATGTGACGGCCGACGTTGCAGCGGACGTAGCGGCCGGCCAGTCGGCGCGGTCAGACTCGGGCTCATCGAGTCGTGAATCCCGCCGCCGGGCGATCGAGTCATTGCCGCTGGACCGGATTGCGGAGCCGCAGCGAAAGGCGATTGAGCCCTGCCTCAAAGCGGCCACGCTCTATCGACGCCTGCCCGTCGAGACGATCGTCTGCGATGCTGAACTCCTCGATTTCGCGCTGGCCAAGCCAGAGGCTATCGTCGACATCTGGCGTGTGCTTGGCATCAGCCGGCTCTCGCTCGATCCGGTTGGCCCCCGGCAATGGAAGCTCAGTGACGGCTATGGCACCGTCGGCGTCTTGAGGCTAGTGCATCAGGAACGACAGGGCCGTGGTGGCCTGCTCGTATTTCATGGACGCGGGGCATACACCGGCCCGCTGTCACCCAAAAATCTCACCGGCAGTTGTGTCTTGCTTGTCCGACACGGGCCAGGCATGCCGGCGGTCGACGGCCGCGAACGTCAGCTGGTTCAGATCGATACCTTCCTCGATATGGACGGCGTTGGTCTCGAGATCGTCACCCGCACGCTTCAGCCGCTGATCGTCCGGTCCGCCGCGTCGAATCTCCACGAGATCTGCCTGTTTATGGCGACGCTTTCCGACTCCGCGCGGACGAATCCCGAGGGGGTGGCGCAGCTGGCCGGCCGATTGCCACAGACCGTTGCAGCAGACCGGCAGTTGCTGGCAACGATCGCCCGGAGGGCCGGGCAGCCTGCTGGCGGCGGGCTGCCACAGGTGGGCCGACTGGATGCAGCCGACATCGCTGCCGCCAATCGCCTCCAGACGGAACTCGCGGCCCGCTGGCTCACAGCCGACGAACTCGACCGCATCCAACGGCAGTAACTCGCATCCAAAATCTATCGCGCGGTGCAAGCCGCCGGGGGCGGTGCAAGCCTCCGACTCGGAGCGAGGATACGCTAACTCGCTCCGGCTTCCCCCGACCCCCGGCTCCTCAAACGTTCAGAGGTGGCGCTCAAGCAGCCCCTTGCGGTGTCTGAAATCAACGGGTGGCCCGGTCGGGTGAGGCTTCAGGCGCGGCGGCCACACGAATGCGGGCCTCGGATGCCACTACGTAGGGCCGCTTGTATTCCGGCATATACCCGCGGGCGCCGCGGACGGCCACATCCTGGCCTACCATCGGTGCCAGGTTCACGCCTGTCTGCGGCGTGATGAACGCGATCACGTTGTTGCTCTGATCGACGACCGCCCAGCGCGGGGCATCGGGCCGCCGTGAGACGACGGTGGCCAGTCGGCCGCTCATCTCGGTCATGTCGGGTGGCGTCCACGTCGACTGTCCATCGGCCGGCGCGCCACCTGGCAGCACGCCCGGCCGGATGGGCCGGCCGCCGATTCCCGAGAGGCTCGACCACATGCCGCCGAGTTGCAAGGAGGCGTCAGCGCTCGCCGTAGGCGCAGCGGCCAGCGTGCGATGCCTTGATTGGATCCCTTCGAACCGCGCGATCCGTGCATCGATCGCCTCGACCCGTGTCCGGTCCAAGTCGGTGTTCGTCCGCGCTGCCGACTGCCGCAGACGCTCCCGCACCGGTGCGAGATTCCATGCCTCGGCGGGACCGGTCACGGCCAAAGAAAGCGCGAGATCGATGTCGGCCAAGTCGTCACCGGCACCTCCCGCAGTCCCCGTGCTCACGGCCACTGGCGTGATCGGCGTGGCGGGATCGAACACACTCGTCCCGAGCGGCAGCCAGCCGGCAAAAAGCCGCCGGGCGGAGGGGATGAATCCGAGTGGCTGCGGCGGCGGGACGGGCGCAGCGGTCAATCCCGAGCCAGGCCCGGCGAACAGTGCCGGCGACGTCAGTCCGGGCTGCGTAGCAGCGGGCGGCTGGCCGGCATCGCTGACGGCCTGCGCGACGGCGACACTGGCATCCTTGATCGCGGCCATCGCCTCGCCGATCGCCGCGGAGTTGTCCGCCGGGGAGGATGCTGCCACATCAGCAACTGCCGCCGGTGGCACGACACCCGGTGGCGTCTCCAGATCGGCCAGCCATGCCCAGCGGAATTCACCCGCCGGCGGTTCGATCCGCACCCAGAGCCCTGCATGACGGCCCTCGGTGATCCGCACCTCATCGATCATCTGCACACGTTCGCCTGCTTCGAGACTCACGTGGGCGACATGTCGGAGGTCGTTGATCTGCGATCCCACCCGTGAGACGGCGCCATCGGTCACGATCACGCCGACGCCACGGCCAGGCGCGGGGTCGGTTGCGGCAGCGCCGATCACGGTGACCGGATCGACATCACAGGCCCGCAACCAGCTGAAGCTGCCCTCCACGGGTCGGACAGCGACATACCCAGAAGGATCGACGGCCCACACCTCGACGGCAGTGCCGGCCACGAGTCGCTCGGTGGGATAGAAGTCATCGCCAGGACCAGCGCGAAGATAGGTGTGGCCAGCCGTGACACGCACCGTGGCGGGAAAGAGACCTGGCTGCTGGCTGCCGTCGGCAGCAGCCGCCGTCGACGCGATCGACAGCATGCCGATGAACACTCGGCAGAGCACTCCAATGCGACGCGCACTGCCGCTCTCACTGGGATGTGATCCTGCGCGTATCGGAGCTGTCAGCGCCGGAGTTTCCACGAGCTTCATCCTTGAAAAACAGGCGCGTAGACGAGGCTTGGGCACCTCGTCTACGCGCTGCAAGGGGCCGCACCGAAGCGAACCCTCGAAGGGTCTTGTAGACCACCAACGGCCGAGGCTCAAGTCGCGATTTTTCGCGCGCGGGATCGCCGGGAAATCAGCCTCTGCGGCCCGCCCAGACACCCCTCTTTGTGGGCGTTTTGCCTATGGCGGGGCGGTTGGGGCAGACTGCGCCGGCTATGCCGCTGGTTGATAGCGATGCCAGTGCCAGCAGTTTCTGAAGGCAACCGTTCCGGCGTTGTTCGAACGATGCCATCGACCGCGTGTGGCAACCGGGATGGTATTTATCCCCGACGTCCCATCGCTTCCGCTCCGGGCTTTTATTCGAGCGTTATGGAACCGTTTGGTTGAACGCACCGTTTGAATAAAAGCCCCCGGCGGAAGCCGGGGGACTCCGGGTTTGAATACCGTCCAACGTGCCATCCGGATCCGGTATCGCCCAACGACGCGGTGTCCCATCGCTTCCGCTCCGGGCTTTTATTCGAGCGTTATGGAACCGTTTGGTTAAACGCACCGTTTGAATAAAAGCCCCCGGCGGAAGCCGGGGGACTCCGGCTGGGCAGCAGATCCCGGCTGAGATGGATGACGTGCGCCGTTACCAGCGGTCGACGGGACGGTCGAGCACCTCGCGAAGCAGAATCACCTGCCGAATCGTAGCCGGGCTCCGGAGCAGGTGTACCAACTCTTCAGCCTGCGTTGCTGCCGTTGGCACAACGCCGCCGGTTTTCGCCTCATCATGCTTGATCGTTCCCTGCAGATGGGTCAGCTCGCGGGAGAAGGCATCCTTCACGTGCCTGGCCACCGACTCGCTTCCCTCCGGACGCCCCTGCGGCGCGGACGTCACCGTGGTGGCCGTGGTCTCCCGCACCGCAACAGTTGGCTTTTTCTGTTCCCGTTCACGGCGGACAGGCGCCGCATCACGTGGCCTCTGTTCTCGTGTCTTCTGTTCTCGCGGCGGCTGCGAGACACGACGCTCGGATGTGGTCGGTGTGGCGGGTCGCGTCGGCTGTGGCCGTGTGGTCGACGCAGGCGTGGCCTTCTTGATCGTGGGCCGCCGCTGCTGCTCAGCCGTCGCCTCACGAAGAAACTCGGCGATCTGTTTTTCGAGATCGGTTCGCGGCACCTCGACATCGCCGGCCGGTGGGCGCGGCAGCGGTTGCCGATCGCGGGCCGGATCGAATCGCGGCAGCGGCGGCGGCTTCTGTCCGCCCCCCTGCAGCCGGCGAAACACCGCGAACACCTGCGACAGGATCCAGAAGGCCACGAACAGAAACGGCAGTACCGCCTCGAGCCAGTCAAACCCGGCGGCAAAGAGCACGCAACTGGCGGCGGGGAGTTGCATCACTGCACCGCCGCGGTGCCGGGCGTGGTGCCGGTGGCGATCGTTCGCCGCATGTCGGTATCGGCCTGCAGATTCCGCAGCTTGTAATAGTCGAAGATGCCGAGTTGGCCGGAGGTGAGCGACTCGGCGACCGCCCTGGGCACAGCCGACTCCGCCTCCACGAGCGCTGCCCTGCTCTCCTCGATGCTGGCGATCATCTCCTGCTCCTTGGCCACGGCCATCGCCCGACGGCCTTCGGCATTGGCACGGGCCACGCGGGTGTCGGCCTCGGCCTGGTCGGCCTGCAGCCGGGCGCCGATGTTGGAGCCGACGTCGATGTCGGCGATGTCGATCGAGACGATCTCGAAAGCGGTATTGGAATCGAGCCGCCGCGCGAGCACGGTCTTCGAGATCATGTCGGGGTTCTCCAGCACGTCGGTGTGCCGCTCGGCCGCACCGATCGCCGACACGATCCCCTCGCCCACGCGCGCGATGATCGTCTCTTCCATCGCCCCGCCGATGAGCTGATTCAGGTTGGTTCGGACCGTGACACGGGCCCGCACCTTCAGTTGCACGCCATTCTTGGCAACGGCGTCGAGCGTTTCGCGGCCACTGTTTTTACCGGGGCAGTCGATCACTTTCGGGTACACGCTCGTCTGCACCGCCTCGCGGACGTCGCGGCCTGCCAGGTCGATGGCCGTGGCGAGCTTCCAGTCGAGTTCCTTGATCTTCGCCTTGTTGGCGGCGATCAGCGCCTGCACGACAAGCGGCACCCGACCACCGGCGAGATAGTGGGCCTCGAGCGCCTGCTTGGTGATGCCGGTGGCATCACCAAGCCCCGCCTGCACCGCCATGATCTTGCTCCGCACGATCACCGTGGGATTGACCTTCTTAAAGCTCATAGCGACCAGATCGAAGAGCCCGATCCCGGCGCTCGATGCATACGACTGCAGCCAGAGCCGCAGGTAGCGGGCCAGCAGCGCAAACAGCATCAGGAAGGCAAAGATTCCCAGGCCGATCAGGATCAGGGGCAGCATCGCGGGCACTCCGAGGGATCAGGCAAGACTTCCTGTAGCGTTGTTCCGGGGTCGCCCGCGGTCAACTACGAAAATAGGGACGGGAACTATTTTCCTAGTTCATACGGCAGAGAGCGACTCAGAGATGGAAAATAGGTCCCGTCCCTATTTTCATAA
Organism: Planctomycetaceae bacterium; assembly: GCA_947449135.1. Classification (GTDB taxonomy): domain Bacteria; phylum Planctomycetota; class Planctomycetia; order Pirellulales; family UBA1268; genus CAMCQY01. The sequence continues at coordinate 5,571 of CANFQO010000047.1, forward strand.
TCGCAGACGGAAAATAGCTCCCGTCCCTATTTTCAGAGGCCGTCGAACTCGAACTCCTCAAGCGTCGGGGAGAGGGCGGAACCGGCGCCCGTGGCCGGATTTTCCGGTGCTGCCGATTCCACGGGCACCGCCGCTCGCGGCTCCACGGGCCGTACGACCAGGGCAGTGCCTTGCACGCCCACCACCTCGATGACGACCCCGGCCTCGAGCGGCCCGCCCTCGCTCATCGCTTCGATGATTTCGCCACTGATCTCCACGCTGCCCCATGGCAAGAGTTCGCTCCCGGTCCGCCCCGTGTGTCCGATCAGATCCCGCAGGTGCCGCCGCCGCTCCGGATCAGGCAGCACGTCCGCGGCCTCGGGGGCCGGCGGCAGCACACGCCGTCCCAGCGGCGTCTCCGGAAACCAGCGAAACGCCACGGACAACACTGCCGGCACCGCCAACACGACCACCGCGAGCGCCGCCATGCCGGCGGCTGTTCCCTGTTCCAGAAACGCCGTCGCGACGGCTGAGACCAGTGCCAGGATGCTGACGAAGCCGAGGATGCCACCCGATGGCACGAACACCTCGAGCACCATCACAGCGAGGCCCAACACCAAGAGTGCAACGACCCAGACGAGCGTGTTCATGCCGACCCACTCGATCCCAGCACCGGCTTGACGAGCACGCGACCGCCGCGGACCTCGACCACGCGGACCGGCAGTCCCGGCTCGACGAGCGCGCCGTCGCTGGTCACCTCGTGCAGCCGGCCGGCGATCCGCGCCTTGCCGGCGGGGGCGAGCCTCGTGGTCGTCGTGCCTTCGAGGCCGATCAGCTCTTCGAGCCTCTCCTCTTCGAAGGCGGTGTCCACCGCAGCCGGCGGCTCAAGAAGCACATTCCGCAGCACGGGCGCCGATGGCAGCCACCTCCGCAGGAGCACGCCCATCAGCGACACGCCCACCGCAGCACCCAGGATTCCGAGCAGCGACCACTGCAACTGCCGGATCTGGTAGTCGTTGGCAGGCAGGACGAACGACTGGCTGGCCAGCACGAGCGACGCGATCAGGAGCACGCCGCCGCCGAGCCCGAGGACGCCGAAACCAGGCAGCACGAAGATCTCGGCCGCGAGGCAGAAGAGTCCTGCGAGAAACAGCATCACTTCGAGCCACCCGGCGGTGCCGTGCAGGTATTGGCTCCAGAAGTAGACGATGAATGCCACCATCGACACGAAGCCGCCGAGGCCGAAGCCCGGGGTGTGAAGCTCGATGTAGAGGCCGACGCCGCCGATCAGGAGGAGCAGCCACGCCAGGCCGGGGCTGGCCAGGGCGTCGAGCAGCCGATCGGCCCAGCCCGGTTCGGAAAGGGCGATTTCGCCAGTAAGCCCATAGGCCTGCACGAGTCCGGCGAAGCCATCCACCTGGTGGGCCACAAGTCCGAGCGATTCCGCTGAGCGACCGGAGAGCTCGATCGGCCCGGTGCCGATCTTCGCCCCCACCTTCCACGCGTCGCGGTCTTCCCGCGCTGCCAGTTCTTCGTCCGAGAAGTATTCGACCCGGCCGGTTTTCTGCTGCGTCGCCTGCTTCACCTCGATCCCGGGCACGACAAGCGCCACCGGCAGCGACCAGGTGCGTTCCCGGTTTTTCGCCACGCCTTCTCGCCACGATGCCGCCACGGCGGCGCCCTGCCGGCCACCGATGGCCGCATCTCCCTCGCCACCCAGCACGGCATCGGTATGCATCACCAGCTCGTCACATGCCATGGCCACGAGCGCCGCGTCGCCACGGGCCTGCCTGGGCACATAGGCCACGGTCCGGACCTTGGTGGGATCGAAGGCTGCGAGTCGATTGGCCAGCACGAGGCTCTGCTCGGGACTGCCGCCGGCCGAGTCCACCCGGAGGCAAAGGAAGTTGGCCCCATCGTTGACGGCTCGTTCGATCTGCTGTCGCGCCCGCGCCACGGAGTCGCCGGTGATCGGCCCGGCGAGCACGATCTGCGCCGCCTTCCAGCCGCCATCGAGTGCCGGATCGATGGCGAGCACCCGTTCGTCGATCTCGAGACTCCGCGCCATTTCGGCAGGCGTTCGGGCCAGCATCCGCACAAAGCCGAGCTCACGGGCCCGGCGGCCGGTGAGCGAAAGGGGCACGGGCGTGATCTCCTCGACGTCGAGCACCGCGGACTTTTGCCGGAGCGGCTCCACATCCTTCGCCGTAACGAACTGCTCGCCATCGTCGGTGGAGACCCTCACCACGGATGCTGCCGGATCGAGCAGCGCGAGCGCCACTGCCGGTGGCACGGTCCGCCGACGGTTGGCGATCTGCAGGTAGGCCGCCCGCATCGCATCATCGACCGCCGGCTCGTCGGTATTGGCCGGCCCGAGCACGGCATCGGCCGCCATCACGATCTCCTCGCAGGCCAGCGCCGCGAGCACGGCATGGCCGGTGGCTCCGGCGGGAAGAAAGGCCACCGTTTTGATACCGGTGAGCCGGCCGTCGCAGAGAAACCGCGCGAGTTCGAGCGATCGGCCAAAGTCACTGCCGCCGCTGCTACCGTCTTCGGGTGAATCAAACCGCAGCACGAGCACGCCACGCTCGGTGCCGCCTTTGAGCCGATCCAACTGCCGGAGGATGGCCGCCTCGACCTGGGTATCGCGGGTGCCTGTGATCGGAAGCCTGACCGCCACTGCGGCGGCCTCGGCCGCGCCGGCCTCCCCGGCCCCGATGACGACAGCAGTCACGAAGACAGCCGCTGTCGTCATAAGTGTTGCCATGCGCCACGCCACGCAGGGCAAACCGCACACCCCACTGCCGCGTGCGGCACGAGCGTGGCTCATGAAAACCGCCCGATGGTGACGCATCGCTGGCCTCGGGAATCGCTGGGCCGACAAAAACAGGGCCGACAAAAACACTCCCGAATTCTAAGACCACTGGGCGGGGAGTCAAAAAGCTGGCCTGCTGTTATATAGTGCTGCACTATGAGCACTCACCCACAGACAGCCGCCACCGCCTCACCCGTCATTCGCGAACTCATCGGCCTGGTCGAGTCCAAGGCCTTGAAACGCGGCACGTTCCGCCTCGCCTCCGGCCGCGAGGCGAGCTTTTATCTCGACGCCAAGCAGGTGGTGCTCGATGCCCACGGCGCCATGCTCGTGGGCCGGGCGATCCTCGAACGACTGCGTTCGCTCGGTCCCCTGCCGGCAGCGGTGGGGGGCATGTCGATCGGTGCCGACCCCATCACCAGTGCCGTGATCACCATGGCGGGCGTCGAGGGACTGCCGCTCAAGGGATTCATGGTCCGCAAGGAGCCGAAGGACCATGGCACGAAGAAGTATGTCGAGGGGCCGGTGGAGCCGGGCCAGCGGGTGGTGATCGTGGAGGATGTGACCACCACGGGCGGCTCGTCGCTGCTGGCGATCGACCGGGTGCACGAGTTCGGCCTTGTCGTGGAACGCGTGGTGACGGTGATCGACCGGCTGGCGGGGGCGAAGGATGCCTTTGCGGCCCGCGGCATCCCACTGGAGTCGCTGGTGACGATCCGCGATCTCGGCATCGAGCCGGAGTGAGTCGTACCAGCCATTTGCACCGGCACACCCGCCAGCCGTAGGCTTTCTTGTATGAGGACCTACGACTCACTGCGGCGCCGAACACTCGCCTCTCTGGTAGTCGCGGGATTTCTCCTCGTCGCCGGCCCGTCCGCGGTCCAAGCCGCTGGCCAGCCTTCGGCCGAAGAGATCGCGGCGCTCGTGGAAAGTCTCGGTGCGGATGACTATGCCGAGCGGGAGGCCGCCGCGGAACAACTCAATGCTCTGGGGGCGGCAGCGGTCGACCCATTGTTTGCTGCGGCGGAGGTGAATGCTGATCTGGAGATTGCGCTGCGGGCTCGGTGGCTCGTCGACACGATCCCTCTCGACACCGAACGTGACCCGCCTGAGGTCACCAAGCTACTCGATAAGTACAAGCGGAAGGGGTTCGCCGATCGCGTGCAGGTCATGCACCGGCTCCTGCGTGCGGATGACGACGGCGGCATCGAGGCCCTTGCCCGCATCGTGCGTCTCGATCGTTCGTCGCTGGGATCCCGAGTCGCGGCGGCGCTGCTGGCCCGTGAATGGCAGCCCAACGACACTGCCTGGAACGGCATGCGTGACCGCATCTCGACGGGGCTCGGCACGAGCACGCGGCCATCAGCCGCATTCCTGCGGACGGTGGTCGGATTCTCTGCTGCCGACGCGGCCGCCGCGCAGGAGCAGCCGCTGGCCGATGCCGCCGCGACACTCGCACAGCTTGCGGGCAAGCTGCCCGAGGGCACAGAAGGCGCCGGTGAGGCCCAGCCCGTCGGCGGCGTGGGGCCGGCCGACAACAGCGCAGCGGCTGGCGGTATCGGAGAGACCACTCTCCGCATCTTTCAGCGGTGCCACATTCAGATGCTGCTCGCGGCGGGCCGGCGTGAGGCTGCCCTCGCCGAGTCGCGGCGGCTGCTGCAGGCCTGCTTCAGTCCCGAAAAAGACATCACCCTGGCTGGAGAAGAAGCGGCCAGCACGCTGGTCTGGCTGGTCGCCCGCGGGCTACCAGAGGCGGTCGACCTGCTCGCGGCAGATCGGCCCGAACTGATCCGCGACGATCCGCTGGCGGGCTACGCCGCGGCACTCGCCGCGCGGGCCCGTCACGATGACGTTCAGGCCGATAGGCTTGCCGCAGCCGCCTTCGCCAAGCCCGCCGGCACCAACGCCGAGTTCGCCGACCGGCTGCAGACGGCGATTCTGCTGACCAAGTGGGGCGCGGCTGACTGGGCCACCCGCGAATACACGACGCTGGTCGATGGTCAGCGAACACCGGCCGCACAATTCGGGCTCTCGGCGATCATGTTTTCGGAGTTTCTGCACGATCAGGAGCGCGAAGACGAGGCTGCCGCCTGCCTGCGGCGGCTGCTGGAGGGCCGCTCGGGCAAGGGCGACGGGAATGGTGACGGTGGCGGCGAACAGATCCTGCAGCTGATCGGCCGCGACCCACGGTCGATCCGATCGCGGATGCACTACTTCGAGTCGTGCGCAGCAGCCCTCCGCGGTGATGACGGTGCCCGTCGCCGGGCCATCGAAGAATCGTTGCGGGCCTATGCGAAGGATGTCGATGGCCTGATCGGCCTCTACACCCTGCCCGACAACACGCCAGCGCAGAAGGCCGACGCGGTCGCCCGGATCCGTCGAGCGCTGGAACAGATCGAGAATGAGATCCAGTCCATGCCCGATGAGACCAACGGCTACAACGAGTATGCCTGGCTCGTTGCCAACACGGAGGGCGACCTCCAGAAGGCGACCCGGTATTCCAAGCTGTCGCTGGTGAAGAGCTTCGATAGTTCTAGCTACCTCGACACGCTGGCCCACTGCCAGGCGGCAGCGGGCGACAAGAGCGCCGCGGTGAGGACGCAGATGCTGGCCCTACGGCAGGAGCCCCACAACCGCACGATCCGCAAGAATCTCGCCCGCTTCCAGGCACAGTAGTTCAGACGCTGATCGAAGTGGCAGCTTCTATCCGCCGCTCGCCCGGTGTCCCCCGGCTTCCGCCGGGGACTTCTATTCCAGCGGTGCAGTCCCTCAGGCGGTTTCATCACGCGTGAATAAAAGCCCGGAGCGGAAGCGACGGGACTCCGGCCATGACACCACCCAGGCCCCAACGGTCTCGGCACCCCACCATGCACCCTGCGGCCTCAGGGCGGGTGCGGTGGATATCATTGCCTTCATGCACACCCACCATGTCGCCCTGTCCGACGTCCATCTGGCCGTCCATACCCACGGCGCCGGTCGCCCGCTGCTCCTCCTGCATGCCTTTCCGCTCGACCACCGCATGTGGATCGGGCAGGAGCCGCTGGCTGAACAGTTCCGGCTGATCGTGCCCGACCAGCGTGGCTTCGGCAGCAGCCGCTCGGCCGGCTGCCCCGCGAGCATCGAGCAACTAGCCGACGACGCCGTGGCAATCCTCGACGCGCTCCATGTCAACGAGCCGGCAATCATCTGCGGCTGCTCGATGGGGGGCTATGTCGCCCAGCACGTCGCCATCCGCCATCCGGCGAGGGTGCGGTCGCTCATTCTCGTCGACACGAAACTGGAGGCCGACACGCCCGAGGCGCGGGCAGCACGGGCCGATCTCGCCGCCAAGGTTCAGAGGCTCGGCCCTGAGATCGTCGCCGCCGCGATGGTCCCTCGGCTGCTGACGGCGACCCCTGAAGCCAACGTCGTCGCCCGCCGCGGGGAGATCGAGGCCCTGCTCCGCCGCATGATCCTCGAACAACCCGTGAGCACGATCGTCGCCGCACTGGCGGCACTCGCCGCACGTCCCGACATGACCGGCTGCATGCAACACGTCGATGTGCCCACGCTCCTGGTGGTGGGCGCAGACGACCAGATTACGCCGCCGGAATGCCTCACGCGGGCCGAGGAGATCATCCCCGGGGCGCGGCTCCTGATCGTGCCGCATGCCGGCCACATGACCCCGCTGGAAACACCATCCATCTTCAACGCGGCGGTGCTGGCGTTTCTTCGGGAGTCGAATCTCGACCCGTGATGGGAGGGCCGTCACGGCCAGGTCCCTCTCGATTGCGTTCCGGTCCCGGTCCCGTACCTGGTCCACGCGGCCGAGGTGGGCCGGGAGGCCGCGGCTGACCGTTTCTTCGCTCGGGTGGTCCCGGTCGATAGTCTGGCGGGAAGTCTGGACGATTCTCCGGCGGGGGGCCCTGCCGGAACTCGGGGGGCGGTCGGCGACCATTCTCCGGATCGCGTTCAGAAAACTGCCGTCCGCCTTCGCGGCCGTCGAACCGCGAGTCGAGACGCGTCCAGCGATCGAGACACTCGAGGCGGTCAGCGGTGCCCAGTTCAATCGCATCCCGCCGGTCGGCTGGATCGCGGGACTGGATCCACTGGTGCCACAGCCTGGCCGCCTGCAGAAGACGTTCGTTGCTTGGATCAGTCATTGCGCGGGCGGTCGCGGCGAGTTCAAGACGGTCGGCTGCAGAGAGTCGTTGATACGCCCGCACCGATTTCTCCAGTTGCCGCCGCTTCTCGTCGGAGAGTTCCAGCACCTGCTCCCGGCGGGCGGCAAGCACCTCGCGACTGGAACCATCGGCCTCGAGTGTTGGCAGTCCCTTCCGCAGCGACGCGATGGCCGCGGCGAATTCCTCGGCGTCGGCCTGCACGTCAGCCGGCGTCTGCGCCCGCGGTGGGCGGCGTGGCTGGGGATAGTCTCGCTTGGCGACCTCCGCCAAAAATCCCACCGATCCCGCCTCCCGAAGCAGATCAAAATGCTGTGAGACCGGCAGATTGGCGAGCACTACCAATTCGGGGTTGGGCACGGTGGCTCGACCGGCAGCGATCCCGAGAAACAGTGACGCGAGCACAATGGCCAAAGTCATCGGCCACCACCAGACAGGAGTTCGCTTCACGGAGCGGACGATCCGAACGCTGCGGCCGGCCGTGGCACCACTGCCGGTGCGGGAGATCTCAGCCCCGGTCTTCGCCGAACTGGCCGTCTCCGGCACGGCCGCCATTTCGATCGTGGTGGCCAGCATGTCGGACGACGCCGCTGCCGCGGGCAGCACGTCGAGCAGATCCCAGACGTCGGCCAGCGCGAGCGACGGATCGGTGGCATCGGCATCACGGTTCGGCGGCTGAGAGCCCTGTGGCGACTGCGTCATGACTGCTCCCCCTGCATGTAGGGCGCGATCGCATCGCGAAGCTGGTCCCGCGCGCGAAACAGGAGCGACTTCACTGCCGGCACGGAGAGATTCATGGCGGCCGCGATCTCCTCGTAGGAACACTGTTCGAACTTGGCAAGCAAAACGGCCATCCGTTGCCGCTCGTTGAGCGTGCCAAGCGCCTGCTGCACCACCGCCTGTAGTTCGGTGCGGTCCGCGAGCCTCGCCGGCATCAGCCCGCTGGCCGCGACGGCGATCTGCTCGAGGCCGATCGCGCTGGACGAGGCCGACACATTCGTGGGCACGCCATACTCACGGCGCCGATAGGACCGCTGCCGCAGGTCGCTGGCGACGTTGTTGGCGATCGTGTGGATCCAGGTGGTGAACTTGGCGATGGGCTGGTAGCTGGCCCGGGCCCGGTAGACCCGCAGAAACACCTCTTGCGCGAGATCCTCGGCGGTGGCGTGATCGCCGGTATGGTGTAGGAAGAGGGTGACGAGCCGGCCCTGCCAGAGGCCCGCCAGCTGCTCAAAGGCAGCGGCATCGCCGTCGCGGACGCGGATCATGAGATCGGTGGATGGATCGGCGGCCGTCGTCTCACTGGCCATGTCTAAAGCCCCCAGACCCGTGGCCGCCCGGACGACGGCCAAATCGCACCGAGGCCATGGATGGCTCGGCACGCGGGACAGAATAAGTGGAGCGGAGGAGGATCGAACTCCCAACCTCGGCATTGCGAACGCCGCGCTCTCCCAGTTGAGCTACCGCCCCGTTGCAGGGGGACCACACGCATTTTCCCGCAGGAAAGCTGATCGTATGGCACGCGGGCGGGGCTGTCCAGCGGTCTGAAAACCCGGCGCATTGGCCGGGAAGCCACGCTGGCAGCGATGCGCTACAATCGGAGGTCGGCTCCTGCTCCTCGCCCTGCCAACGCACCATGCGTTCCCCCTTATGCACGTTCCCCCGATCGTCGTCCGCGGTGCCCGGGAGCACAATCTCCGCGACGTCACGGTCGGCCTGCCCCGTGGCCGGCTCGTCTGTCTGACCGGCGTGAGCGGCTCGGGCAAGTCGAGCCTGGCCTTTGACACGCTCTATGCCGAGGGGCAGCGTCGCTACGTCGAAAGCCTCTCCACATTCGCTCGGCAGTTCCTCGGGCAGCTGCCCCGCCCCGATGTCGATAGCGTCACGGGCCTCTCCCCCTCGATCTCGATCGCGCAGAAGTCGGCCGGCCACAATCCCCGGTCGACCGTGGCCACGATGACGGAGATCCACGACTTTCTGCGTGTGCTCTTTGCGCGGATCGGAACGGCCCACTGCCCGCAGTGCGACAGCGTGTTGGAAGCCCAGCCACGCGATCAGATCGTGGAGCGAATCATTGCGGCCCGCAAGGACCAGCAGGTGATGATCCTTGCACCGCTGGTCCGCGAGGCGAAGGGGGAGCACCGCGATCTGTTCACAGATCTTGTTCGGCAGGGGTTCACGCGGGCCCGCGTCGATGGCCGGATCTGCCGCGTCGAGGATCCGCCACCGCTTGAAAAGCTCCTCAAGCATTCGATCGATGTCGTGGTCGACCGGCTGATTCCCTCAGAGTCCACGCGGAGCCGGATCGCCGAGGCGGTGGAACTGGCCCTGCGGACCGGCGGCGGCCAGGTGATCGTCGCCGGAGAAAATGGGGACGGGACTGATTTTTCAAAAAAGGGGACGGGACTCGTTTCTCGTTCGGAAAAATCAGTCCCGTCCCCATTTTCAGATCTGATCCTGTCGAGCCGCTATGCCTGCGTGCAGTGTGGCGTGAGTTACTCGACCCCTGAGCCGCAGCTCTTCAGTTTCAATAGCCCGCAGGGCGCCTGCCCAACCTGCGACGGCCTCGGCGACATCTACGGCATCGATCCGGTGAAGCTCGTGACCGCGCCGGAGAAATCGCTCCGCAAGGGTGCCCTCGGGGTGCTCGGCAGCTTTCGCGACATGCCGCGGTGGCTGCGGCGGCTGCTCACCGGCGTGGCGGCCCACGCCGAAGCGAAACGAAAATTTCCCGATGGCACGCTCCTCGACACACCCTGGCAGGACCTCACCGCGCTTCAGAAAAAGATCTGGCTCAGCGGCACGGGCGTGGAGGAGATCAGTCTTTCCTGGCGAAGGGGCCGGGCCGAACGGGGTGCGAAGACGAAGTTCGAGGGGATTCTGGCAATGCTCGCCAGCCGCTGGCGAAACGCCAAGAGCGGCATCATCCGGCGGATGCTCGAAAAGCTGATGAGCGTGACGCCCTGCCACGACTGCATGGGGGCGAGGCTCTCGGCCCAGGCGCGGGCGGTGCGAATCACTTCACGCAAAGCCTCGGCATCCGGCCTCGCTTCGCTTGGCGGGCCTCCCCCCACGGGTGCTGACCCGGCCCTCCGGGCCTCGCGCCAATCCACAAAAAGCCCCGGGCGGAAGCCCGGGGACTCAGCGTCGCTGCGGAGCCCGGCAACCAGACCGCACGTCGAGAGCCAAACAACCATCGCGCGGCCCGAGCTGTCCCTCGACCGGCTTTGTGCGCTGCCGATTGCCGAGGCGCGGGAGTTTCTCTCCGATCTCGTCCTCGATGACACGCAGGCGGTGATCGCCGTCGAACTGATGAAGGAGATCCGCTCCCGGCTGGCGTTCCTCGACCAGGTGGGCCTCGGCTACCTCTCTCTCGACCGTAAGGCACCGACGCTCTCTGGCGGCGAGAGCCAGCGGATCCGGCTGGCGGCGCAGATCGGCTCCGGCCTGTCGGGGGTGCTCTATGTGCTCGACGAGCCGTCGATCGGGCTGCATGCGAGAGACAACGTCAAGCTTCTCGGGGCACTCGAAGCCCTCCGCGACAAGGGCAACACAGTCGTCGTGGTCGAGCACGATGAAGACACGATCAGGGCAGCCGACTGGGTGGTCGACTTTGGCCCCGGCCCCGGCAAGCGGGGCGGCGAGGTGGTGGCGGCCGGCACGCCCGCCGATGTGGCCGAAAGCGACCGCAGCATCACCGGCGCATTTCTCGCCGGTCGCGACGCGATCGAGGTGCCGGACGAGCGGCGAAAAGCCACGGGCAGGTCGCTCGTGCTTAAAGGTGTGCGGCACAACAACCTCACAGGCATCGACGTCGAGATCCCGCTGGGTCAACTCGTCTGCGTGACGGGCGTGTCGGGGAGCGGCAAGAGTTCGCTGGTGGGCGACGTGCTGGAGCCGGAGCTACGTCGGCGGCTGGCCGGCTCCACCGCCGACGACGAAAGCTCCGACAACGCTGTCTCCGCCGCCGGTGCCTTCACCGCGATCGAGGGCATCGACGCGCTCGACAAGGTGATCGTGATCGATCAATCGCCGATCGGCCGCACTCCGCGAAGCAATCCGGCAACGTACGTAAAGGTCTGGGATGACATCCGCAAGCTCTTCACGATGCTGCCCGACTCGAAGAAGCGGGGCTGGAAGGCGGGCCGCTTCAGCTTCAACGTGGCCGGCGGCCGCTGCGAGGCCTGCGAAGGCAACGGCTCCACCCGGCTCGACATGGATTTTCTGGCGGACGTCTGGGTGACCTGCGAGCAGTGCGGTGGGGCGAGGTTTGCCAAGGACACGCTGGAGGTTCGCTGGAAGGGGAAGAACGTCGCCGAACTCCTCAATATGGAGATCGGCGAGGCACGAGAACTCTTCGCCGACGCCCCCGACATCGCCCGCAAGCTGGAGACGCTCTGCGATGTCGGCCTCGACTATCTCCATCTCGGCCAGCCATCCCCCACCCTCTCCGGCGGCGAGGCGCAGCGAGTGAAACTGTCGCGTGAGCTGGCCAAGCGGTCGACCGGCAAGACGCTCTACATCCTTGACGAGCCGACCACGGGCCTGCACATGGCCGACGTGCGGCAACTCCTCATCGTCTTGGAGCGACTGGTGGACGCGGGCAACACGGTGCTCGTCGTGGAGCACAATCTCGACGTTGTGAAGCGGGCCGATCATGTCATCGACCTGGGACCGGAGGGGGGCGCCGGCGGTGGCCGGATCGTGGCCGAGGGCACGCCGGAGCAGGTCGCCAGCGTGAAGGCATCCCACACGGGATTGGCCCTCAAGCCGCTGCTGGCCGCCGCGAAGGATCGGGCCGAGAACCTTCCCCGGAAGTCCAGCCGTCGCAAGCAGCCCGCGACTGCTGCCGCCCTGGCGAAGGCCGAGTTGGCGCAGCGTTCACAGCTCGAAAAAGCCTCGATCGATCCAGGCCCGCCGCAGATCACGATCCGCGGCGCGTCGCAGCACAATCTCAAAGCGGTCGATGCCGACATTCCCCGCGGCGCAATGACGGTCTGCTGCGGGCCCAGCGGTAGTGGAAAAACATCGCTCGCCTTCGACACGCTCTACGCCGAGGGGCAGCGGCGGTATGTCGAGAGCCTCTCGCCGTATGCGCGGCAGTTCGTGGGCCAAGTGCCGAAGCCGGTGTTCGAGAAAATTGAAGGGCTGTCACCGGCGGTGGCGATCGAACAGCGGGCGACCGGGAGCACGCCTCGATCGACGGTCGGCACGCTGACGGAGATGTACGACTACTTCCGTGTGCTGGCGGCCCGACTGGGCGTGATGCACTGTCCTGAATGCAGCACGCCGGTGGGGGCACAGAGCGTCGACAAAACCGTCGCGCGGCTGTTGGAACACGAGCCAGGCACGCGGCTCCTGTTGCTCGCGCCGGTGGAGCTCCGCGTGGGCCAGTCGCCGGAGGCTTTGTTTGCGGGGCTCTTGGCGGCGGGCTATGCCCGCGTGCGAATTGACGGCACGACCCATCAGCTCACTGAAAAACCCGTGCTCGACCGCAAGCGGAAAAACAAAATTGAGATCGTGGTCGATCGCGTGACGGCCACTCCGACGGAGCGAAGCCGGCTGGCCCAGAGTGTGGAGACGGCGTTTGATGCCGGCGCCGGCACGATGCTCGTGGCGCGGGCGGTCGAGGGGGTCGAGGAGGCCGACTGGCCGGTGGAGGTGCACAGCCGCAAGCTCGCCTGCGCCGCCTGTGGCAGGGGCTTCAAGCCGCTGGAGCCGCGACAGTTTTCATTCAACAGTCCACTGGGCTGGTGTGCAACCTGCGATGGCCTCGGCACGCGGACTGGCATCGAGCACAAGTCGCTGATTCGCGATCCGTCGCTCTCGCTTGGCGCAGGGGCCCTCGACCTCTGGCCGAGCCTCGACCGTGCCGACTCCGGGCAAGTGAGCCGGGCGATGATGGAGGGCCTCTGCGCGGCGACGGGCCTGCCGATCGACGTGCCGCTCTCGGAACTCTCGGGCCTGCAGCAACGGGTGCTCTTTGAGGGCACAGGCGAGAAGTGGATCGACGTGAAGCGGCCCAACGCCCAGAAAAAAGCCCGGAGCGGAGGCGATGGTGAAGCAACCCAAGGGAATGCTTCTGACCGAATCAAAGCCCGGAGCGGGAGCGATGGGACTCCGGGTATGCGCACCAGCCCAGCTGCCACGCCCGACAAGGGTAAGGGAAAGTCCTCCGCCTCTGACGTCTGGTTCTCCTTCCAATTCAAGGGCCTCGAAGCGGCCTGCGAGGAGGCAGCCCGGATGGTTGCCGGCCTGCGTGGCAAGGTCGATGCGGTGATGGGGGAAGTGCCCTGCAGCGAGTGCGGCGGGAGTCGTTTAGCCGATGTGGCCTGCGCCGTCACGCTCTGGGGCCGCACGCTCGATGTCTGGTGCCGGATGCCGCTGGGTCGGCTGCAGCAGGCGCTCGCAGCCGTCTCGCTCTCCGCTGATGAGAAGAAGATCGCCGGCGATCTGCTCCGCGAGTTGAATGCCCGCGTGGCGTTTCTCGTCGATGTGGGCCTTGAGTATCTCGACATGGCCCGGCCGGCGGGGAGCCTGTCGGGGGGCGAGCTGCAGCGGATTCGGCTCGCGGCCCAGGTGGGCAGCGGCCTGACGGGCGTGCTCTATGTGCTTGATGAGCCGACGATCGGCCTGCATCCGCGGGACACGCACCGGCTGATCGCGGCACTGGGAAAACTTCGGGATCTCGGCAACACGATCGTGGTGGTGGAGCACGACCGCGATGTCGTCGCCGCGGCCGACCACGCCCTCGACTTCGGCCCCGGCAGCGGCCGCGAGGGGGGCACGATCGTGGCCCACGCGTCGCCCACGAAGCTCGCCACCACGAAGGCCAGCGTCACGGGGCCGTATCTCAAAGCGAAAAAAGCCTGCGACGCGGTGCTCGACCGCAAGCAGAAGCAGGGTCGCCGCGAGCCCGGCTCGTGGCTCGAGGTCCGCGGCATCCGGCATCGCACGCTCCGGGGAATCGATCTGAAGGTGCCGATGGGTGTGCTGACGGCGGTGACGGGCCCGAGTGGCTCGGGGAAGACGTCGCTCGTTTTGGAGGTGCTCTGGCGAAGCCTGGCCCGCCGGCTGCATGCGGCCCGCGAGCAGCCTGGGCAGCACGACTCTGTGAAGGGACTCGAATCAATAGACAAGGTGATCCTTGTCGATCAGGAGGCGATCGGCTCGACGCCCGGCTCGACACCGGCGACCTACACGGGCGTGTTCGACCACATCAGGCAGCTATTCACGAAGGTGCCGGAGGCGCGGACCCGTGGGTTCACGCCGCGGACCTTTAGCTTCAACGTGCCGGGGGGCCGCTGCGAGCAGTGCGAGGGCCTGGGGCAACGCCGTGTGGAGATGCACTTCCTGCCCGACGTCTGGGTGCAGTGCGAGACCTGCCACGGCCGACGGTATTCCGCGGAGACACTCCATGCGAAGTGGCATGGGAAGAGCATCGCCGATGTGCTCGAGATGAGCGTGGCGGAGGCGGCGCAGTTTTTCGAGACAGTGCCGGCGATCGCCCGGATCATGGGCACGCTGGTCGATGTCGGCTTGGGCTACATCACGCTCGGCCAGCCGGCACCACAGCTCTCTGGCGGCGAGGCGCAGCGAGTCAAACTCTCACGGGAGCTGGCGAAGCCGGGCACAGGGAGCACGCTCTATATTCTCGACGAGCCGACGACGGGACTGCACTTCAGCGACATCGAGAAGCTCTTGCACGTGCTCGAACGACTGGTCGATACGGGCAACACCGTGCTGGTGGTGGAGCACAATCTGGAGGTGATCGCCGCAGCTGACTGGGTGATCGACATGGGTCCAGAGGCGGGCGACGGCGGCGGCAAGATCGTGGTGGAGGGCCCGCCGGAGGATCTCGTTGTGCATGCCGGCCGCTGGGCCCGCGACAAGTCGCTGCTCCGCAGCCACACCGGCGAGGCGCTCGCCACGTTCGGGCTCCGCTGACGCCCGACCCAGTCCACACCGCGAGTATGAGAAATGTAGCCTGTCTCACACAGCGTGGCTCGCGCATTCCCGTCGCCTACCAACGGGCCTCGAGGCCGGTTGTCACGCCGTGCAGAAACACGCTGCCGTTGGTGTTGACCGAGGTCGCGCCCGTGCTGACATCCGTAAGGCCAAGCTGTCTGGCAGACGTCGCCACGCCACCCAGCCAGAAGCAGGTGTAGCCGGCCCGCCAGGAGAGCCAGTTGGTGAGTGCGAGCGAGGCGTTGATCCCCGTCTCACCAACGAACGAGACGGTGTCGTTGGATCCGCTGTAGGTGTTGGCGGGATTGAAGAAATCGTTGTAGTAGGTGTTCTGAGCGGCCTGGTGATTGTAGTAGACGCCCGCCTTGCCTATGCCGTTGACGCGGAGCCAGCGGCCGGCATTCCAGAGCATCATGTCGCCGCCCCACTGCCAGCCGTAGAGACTGTTGAGCGTGTTGACGTTGATGATATCCCCACCCACGTCCGCGTTGCCCTGCGTGATGGTGTCGTTGATGTTGAGCTGTTCACCCCATTCCAGCCAGCGGAAGCCGCTGATCCACTGGATCATGCCACCGTCCGTCCGCCGCAGGTTGACCTCGAAGCTCTGGATGTGAGCGGAGGACGTGACGGTCGCGGAACTGACTGTGTTGTAAGGCGGATTGACGAGGTTCGCCGCCTCGTAGGCACCATCTCCGGCCGGGTCGACCTGAGGGCCGAGCTGTTGCTGACCGTTGAACCCCCAGACCTGGAAATAGTTCACTTCGATCGCCCGGCACTGGTCGCGGTTGTAGATGAAGGCATACCGCGGCGCGATGGCGGCGGGGCCGTAGAGCTGGTTCGCATTCAGCGCGGTCGCTCCGGTCGCGGAATCGAGGAACAGTGGCCGGCTCGGGATATTGCCCTGCCAGAGGAAGAGGGCGTCGACCTGTGCCTCCCAGGTGGGGCAGCAGTTGTCGGTGAGGCAGACATCAGGGCAGGCTTCCGAGTTGTCACCGTGCCCGTGGCCACCACTGGCATAGTTTGAAAGCCAGCTGACGAGGCTCACCGGCTCATCGGTGACGACGGCGGACTGTTCGGACTCCTGCTCGGGCTCCGGCATTTGAAACTGCTGCTGTGGTGCCACTCTGGAAAGAGCCCCCGACTGGAGCGTCTGCTGGTCGGCGTCGGTCACGACGTGGCTGGCCGGTCCAAACTCCGGATCGAAGCGGCCGACGGTGGTGGTGGACGGGATCGGACTCATGGACAGCGTCCGAGCCGGGCTTGAGCCAGGAGCGGCAACGGCTGTCGAGCGAGCTACGGAACTGTTCAACTCGTTTGACTGGGGGGGTGTTTTGGCTGTGGCCGTGGGGGGGGTGAGCCAGCCGGTGAGGGTCTGCCACGTGGTGGCCTTATCCTGTGCCGGAGTCGTCTCCTTCACCGGCGACGTGGCGACCGGCCGGGCACTCGGCTTGGCGGCGGGCAGCGACGGCGGGAGTGGGGCGAGGGGTGTGGCCGCAGCGGTGGTCGGAGCGGCTGCAGTCGTCGTGGCGGCTGCCAGTTCGGCGGCCAATGCAGCGCCGGGCCCGCTGCAGGCGAGGCCTGTAAGGAGCATCCAGCCGAGGGCGGATGGCAGGCGTCGGGGGCTGTGGGCCGGGAGCCGGGTGGGCTCGGGCAACGCACAATCCAGACAGGCGAGCAGGTTTTCCCGGCGTGCAGAAGCGTTCATGTCGTTGAATTCCCCCCAATGCGCAGAAAGTCAGAACGCCCTTGGAATCGACTTCCGCTGGTAGGGGTCGTGACCAAGCCTCCTCGAAATCCGGTCGCGGAGAGTGGGCAAGAGGGTGAACCGGCGGAGGGTTTTCCGGAGAGCCGAGCCGGGCGATTCGGTTGGGGCACAGCCTGTGGCGGCGGGACTTGGATGGCCGCCCGGCCCCCGTCCTTGCGCCGTCCTCACGCGGTTCCCTGACCGCTTTGGAGCCCCGAAAAAACAGGCCCAAAAAATCTCAAAAACCCATTCTTTGACTTCGCGGTAAGTCGTAATTAGTTTGCAAGACAACCTATACGAGGGGCCTGCACCCCCGTTCAGCGCCCGTGATGCAGGGGGGTTGCACGCGCGTGTGGGGGCCCCTGTACTAACTACGTTTTACGAACTACTCGCTCGCTCCCACAGATCCTCTCCCCTCCAAGGCAAGGCGACTGACCCATGGGCTTCTTCTCGTTCCGCAAGCTCGGCATCTTCGGCTACTTCTTCCGCAGGCCTGCGTTCGCTCGTACGGTTGTCCGCTTTTCCCGTTTCTCATTCCGCGGCCTCGGGATCGCGCGGCGATCGAACTGGGGAGCAGCCAATGGCAGCGATGGACGTCGCGATGATGAGTCCGCCAGTCTTCTGTCCTGCGACGGTAGCGGGCGTCGTCGTAGCGATGGCAGCCAACCGCGACAAGTCCGTCGTCATGAGGAGAACAAGCGACGCGGTAGCGGTCGGTGGAGCCGTACTCGCAGGCACTCGCGGGCCACGAACCAACTCGGTGCAGAGGGGCTTGAACCAAGGGCGATGCTGGCGCCCGTGATCGCTAGCTTCTACGACAATGTAGCTCCCAACATCGGCATTATCGCACCCGGCGGAATCACAAACGACAACGCCCTCCAAGTCACTGTGACCCAACTCAGTGGATACGCCCCTAACGATACTCTCGACTTAGTCGACGCAGCCGGTTCTGGGACAGTGCTTTTCTCCCACAAACTCGATCCAACGGATATCTCCACAGGACAGTATGTGGCCCAACTGCCGACCCTTGGCGACGGCCCGCTCTCGCTGGTTGCCAAGGTAACAACCGCCGGACCGACAGTGGATTCGTCGGCTTCGTACGCGCTCGCTGTCAACACAATCGCGCCAACCGTCGCCGTCAGCAGCAGCAGTTCCAGCCTGGGAGGCATCGCCACCGCCACCATCACCTTCAAGCTCGGTACTGCCTGCACCACGTTCGACCTCACTAAAATCAGCTTCATCGGTGGCACACTCTCTGCGTTCACGGTCAAGACCGGCACCGCCATCGCCAACACTGAATACACCGCTGTCTTCACGCCCACCGCCGGATCCACAGCACCGGGCAATGTCTCCGTCGATGCAGGAGCATTCACCGACGTCGATGACAACCTAAGCCTCCCCGGCGCCTTGGGCGCTCCGATCACCATCGACACCGTGGCCCCCACGGTGTCGATCTCGTCGAGCAGATCGAACCTCGGCTTCGGCCAGACGGCCCTGATCACCTTCAGGCTCAGCAAGGACTCTGCAGACTTCGACATCACTGACATCTATGCCACCGGCGGCACCCTTAGCGCCACGCTCACCCCAGTCTCGCCCAGCGTCTACACCGCTATCTTCACACCCACGCCTGGATCCACCGCCAACGGCACCATCTCCGTGCCAGCCAACGTCTTCACCGACTCGCTCGGCAACACCAACGCCACCGGCTCGCTGACCACACCGATCACTGTCGACACGCTCGCCCCGACTGTCGCCATCATCAGCGACACGCTCAGCCTTAGTGACGGCCAGACAGCCACGCTCACCTTCACGCTCAGCGAAGCAAGCATCAACTTCACCACCGCCGACATCACTGTCACGAACGGCAAACTGACCGCATTCACGCCGGTCTCTGGCACCACCAGCTACACCGCCATCTTCACGCCCACCCCGGGCTTCTCAGGCTCAGCCAGAATCGACGTCGCCGCCAACGCCTTCTCTGACGCCAACGGCAACTTCAACACAGCAGCCGATCAGGTCTCGCTCGCTGTCAACACAATCGCGCCAACCGTCGCCGTCAGCAGCAGCAGTTCCAGCCTGGGAGGCATCGCCACCGCCACCATCACCTTCA
>CANFQO010000048.1 GCA_947449135.1 Planctomycetaceae bacterium
AAGCCGGGGGACTCCGGGTTTGAATGCCGTCCAACGTGCCATGCAGTTCCGGGAAAAGCCCAATGACCCGGTGTCCCCGGACTTCCGTCCGGGGCTTCTTGTCAACAAACGCTAGGCCCGGAGGGCCGGGTTAGCACCAGCGGGCGGAGGTCGGCCAATCGCTGACTCCAGCCGGGCATCCGCCCGGCATTGCGACACGATGCGATGTTTTCGCGAAGCCCGCCGGTCGGAGGCACGCGCAGGAGCCGGTGAATTCTGCGACTCACGAGCGATGCACGATTCGTCCAAGAGCCTCCCGTAGCAGAATCCGCCGGCGACGAGCATGCCGCAGCCGGCGGGCTGGTGTCAGCACGCAGCAACCGCACGTAACTGTCGAACACGTTCCACACTTACGCCGACGCAGGCATCGCACGTGTCGTGTTTTTTGCGCATTCAGCTGCTTGCACTGCGGTACTTTGCCAGTGCCGCCTGGAAGACGAGCCGCGAGATCAGGAGGGCGGATGTCGCGGCGATCAGGGCCGCCGCGATCAGGCCCCACGACTCTCCCGAGAGGGGCATCGCGATCACGCGGGCCGGCACGTTCACCACGAGCAGGATCGGGATCACGAACGTGCAGAGCGTGCGGATCGGGCCGCCCCAGGGGCCGGAGTAGATCTCGGCCGGATAGCGAGAGAAGTTCGTCAGATAAAACCAGAAATCGTAGAGGCTCTGATTGCGGCCCAGGAGGATCGTGGCAGCCGCCAGCATGATCACGAGGCTGTAGAGGATCGCCACGCCACAGATGATGAGGAGCGGATAGAGCAGCCATGCCAGCGGCGACGGCACGTGATCCATGCGCGACACCGCCCAACCGAGGAGGCCGACGCCCACCAGCCCGTTGGCGCAGGCCGAAAAATCGACACGGTGCATGGAGAGGAGAAACTGCGCATCGAGCGGCTGCACGAGGACGGCATCGAGGCCGCCGGTGCGGACCATCTCCGTGAGTTCCTCGGCACTCGGCATGAAGAGGGCCTGCACGATCGAGTTGATGATCAGGCCCGTGGCCACGAAGGCGAAGAACGGCTCCCGCGACCAGCCGGTGTTTTTGCCGATCTCCGGCGTGAACGTGAAGATCAGCAGATAGAAGGCGAGGTTCATCGACATCCATCCGATGCTCGTGATGCATTCGAGCAGGAAGTTGGCGCGAAACGTCATGTCGCGGACAAGACACGCCCGGGCGAAGGTCGCGAGGATCGAGAGGTAGCGATTCATGGCACCTACCCTCCGAAGGCGCTGTAGCGACGCGTGCCCCGCCACCAGGCGATCCGGCAGGCGACGGCCATCACCACGACCCATGCCGCCTCGATGGCGAGATCGCGGACCAGCGTGGCGCCCTGGACCTTTCCAAGCCAGACCGCCGCAGGAAAATAGGCGGTGTATTCGAACGGTAGCCACCGGACCAGGTCGGCCGCGGAGACACCTGGGATCCCCGTCGGAATGCCCACCAACATGTCGATCGGGAACATGTGGCCCGAGAGCAGATACTGCACGAGCATGTAGGCAAAGATGATGCTCGACACCTCCAGGAACCAGAAGCCGAGCATGCCGAGCGTGGCCTCCATGAAGAAACCCAGAAGGAACGACAGCACGAGCGACAGGACATAGAGGGCGATCGTGCCGACGTCGGGGATCGGCGGAAAATAGCTGCGGCAGACGTAGAACACCCCGGCAAACGGCAGAAACGCCACAAGGTAGTAGACGACCTTGTGGGCGATCCGCGCTGCCAGCAGGTAGCCCACGTAGTCCACCGGCTGCACGAGGTATTTCTTGACTGAGCCGTCGCGGACGCTCCGGGCGATGCCGCCGGAGAGTCCGGGCATGCTCGAGAATGCCCGTGTCACCATTGTGAGAAGGTAGTAGGCGACGATGTCATTGCGTGAGTAGCCGGCGATGTCGGCCCGGCTGGTCGCGTTGAAAACAGCCGTCCAGAGGAAAACCTGCGTGACGATCGGCAGAAACCGCATTAGCGTGCCGATGATGAAGTCGCCACGGTAGACGAGCCGCTCCTCCAGGCAGATGGCGAGCATCGTGAACCAGGTCCGCAGACCGGCGAATGGGCGGCCGATGGTGGTCGAAGAAGATGGCGCGGCGGACGTGGAGTGGCTCATGCGGTCGCCCCCGCCGCGCTGGAGTTTGGCGAGCTCGGGTTCGGCGCGGCGCGAAACAGTTCTGCAACGATCTCCTCCAGCGGGACATCCTCCACAGAAATGTCACGCACACCCTCGCTGCGGAGAATCTCCGGCAGCACGTCGGCGATCCGGGTGCGGTCGATGCGGAGCGTTGCCCGAGGGCCGCGGATCTCGCAGGGAAAGCCAAACCGTTCCAGTCGCCCGGCGGCTGGCGTGGCGTCGAGGTCGAGCGTGACGATCTTGTGCGTCGTAAAGCGGTCGACGATCTCCTCCAGCGGCCCGTCGTGCAGGATGCTGCCGTGCGTGATCACCACCACGCGTTCACAGAGCGCGGCAACGTCCTTCATGTAGTGCGTCGTGAGCACGACGGTCACGCGTCTCTCGGCCTGCACTGCCTTGAGAAAGGTGTGGATCGTATGCTGCGCGACGACGTCGAGGCCGATCGTGGGCTCGTCCAGAAACAGCACCTCCGGCTCGTGCAGGAGCGCGGCAACCAATTCCAGCTTCATCCGTTCGCCCAGCGACAGTTCGCGGACTGGCTGGAGCATGAGCTTCCGGACGCCGAGCAGGTCGACCAGTTCGTCACGGGTGCGGTCGAAGCGGGCGGAGTCGATTCGGTAGATCTCCTTGTGGAGACGGAAACTCTCGGCGGCTGGCAGGTCCCACCAGAGCTGGTTTCGCTGCCCCATCACCAGGGCGAACCGTCGACGGAAGTCATCGGCGCGTTCCCACGGCACGTGGCCGAGTACGCGGGCGGTACCCCGCGAGGGCGTGATGATCCCGGAGAGCAGCTTGAGGAATGTCGTCTTGCCAGCGCCATTGGGGCCGAGCAGGGCCACGAACTCCCCCTTGCCAACCGACAGACTCACACCGCGAAGCGCCTCCACGAGCCGGCTGGTGCGGTGAAACAGTCCCGTCACGCTGGCGAGGAGGCCCTCCGGCTTGTCGTAGACGCGGTATTCCTTGGCGAGGGAGTCGACGGAGATGACGGCAGCGCCGCCGGGATCGGCAGGCCCGCCACGATTGGAGTTGTGCATGCGGGAAGTATAGGGGAAAACCTTGTCGTCTCTCCGGAAGGATGTTTTCAGCAATGCCACCACACTCGACGATTCGCATCGGCCTCGGGCACGACACCCATCGGCTCGGCCCCGGCTCGGGCCTGGTGCTCGGCGGCATCACGATCCCCCACGACCGGCAGGCCCTGGGGCACAGCGATGCCGACGTGCTCCTGCACGCGATCACCGACGCCCTCCTCGGGGCGGCCGCACTGGGTGACATCGGCGAACTGTTCCCCGACACCGATCCGGCCAATAAGGGCCGTGATTCTGCGGAGATGCTGCAGGCCGCCTTGGACCGCATGGCTGCCGCCGGCTGGGGAATCGTGAATCTGGATTGCGTGATTTTCGCCCAGCGGCCCAAAATCCTGCCGCATCGACTCCGCATCCGCGGTCGGATTGCGGAGATCCTGCGAATCGACCTTGAAGCCGTGTGGCTCAAGGCGAAGACCGGCGAGGGCGTCGGTCCGATTGGCACCGAAGAGGCGATCGCGGCAGAGTGCGTGGTGCTGCTGGAGCGTATCGAGCATGCCTGAGATGAGGCCGCACGCCGTGGCGGCAGGATGGAATCAACACGAGGACTGGAGCGAAGACGTTTGATGGCGACGAGCGAATTGAACACGACAGCGGGCCTGCCGACGATCGAAATCTACAGCACGCTCACCAAGAAGAAGACGCCTCTCGTCACGGTGAAGCCGGGTCATGTCGGCATGTATCTCTGCGGTCCGACGGTCTACAAACCGAGCCACATTGGCCACATGGTTGGGCCGGTGATCTTCGACACCGTCAAACGGTATCTCGAGTATTCGGGCTGGAAGGTCACCTGGGTCGTCAACATTACCGACATCGACGACAAAATCATCGCCGAGAGTGCGGCGCGGGGCACGACGATGGCAAAGCTCGCCACGGAGATGACCGCCGACTATCTCGACAACCTCGCCATGCTGGGAGTCGAGAGCATCGACGTGATGCCGAAGGCAACCGAGCACATCGGCACGATCGTCGCCTTCATCGAGGGACTGATCGCCAAGGGCTACGCCTATGCATCTGACGGCGACGTGTATTTCGACGTCACCAGGGACGCCGACTACGGCAAACTGACCAACCGCTCGGTCGATGCGATGCAGGGCGAGGGCGGGTCGACTGCCGAGCGGAAACGTTCGGCGGCCGATTTCGCGCTCTGGAAAAAGGCGAAGCCGGGGGAGCCCTCGTGGGAGAGCCCGTGGGGACCAGGGCGGCCGGGCTGGCACATCGAGTGCTCGGCCATGAGCCGCGCGATCCTCGGCGAACATTTCGACATTCATGGCGGCGGACTCGACCTGATCTTTCCGCACCATGAAAACGAAATCGCCCAGAGCGAATCGCTCCACGACTGCCCGATGGCCACCTATTGGATGCACAACGGCCTGATGCAGGCGGCGGGCGCAGCAGGCAAGGTGGGCGGCCGGCCGCGAGGTTCCGAGTCTGGGGCCGATGATGCCGCCGCCGAGGCGGCTACCCAGGCAGCAACCAAGATCTCAAAGTCGACCGGTGCCGAGCCGTTCAAGAACCTGCTGGCCCGGCATCGGCCGGAGGCGGTCCGTGTGCTTCTGCTCTCCACGCACTACCGCAGCCCGATCCACTTCGGCGAAGAGCCTCTCGGTGAAAGTGCCCGGGCGATGGAAGCCTTCGAGCGGCTCTTTACCCGGTATCAGCGGATCGCTGGAAAACCGTTCTACGCCCTGCCCTGCCGCGACCGCCGGGCGGGCGATGCGGCGGTCGGGGCCGCGGGCGACGAAGTCAAAGCCCTGCGGGAAAAATTCCTGGCGGCGATGGACGACGATTTCAATACCGCGATCGGCATGGCGACGCTGTTTGATTTTGTCCGCGTGGCCAATAAGTTCATCGACCAGCAGGGCCTGGAAAAGAAGGCATCTCCGGAAGCCCTGGCCACACTCGACGCCATGATGCTCGTGCTCCGGGAACTCACCGGCACGCTCGGTATCTTCCTGAAAGAACCGCAGGCGAAAACCGGCGGTGCCGACGAGGGGCTGGTGGCGAAGCTGATGGAGCTCGTCATCGAAATCCGGGCCCGGGCTCGCGCCGGCAAGGATTTTGCGACGGCTGATCTCGTGCGAAACAAACTCACCGAGGCAGGAGTCGTGCTGGAGGACCGTGCCGACGGCACGCTCTGGACGCGGAAATAACGAGTCGGTTCCTACGGGGCAAATCGAATCGTTGACACGTGACCTTCGCGAGTTGGCCGCGGTTCGGGGCTGACCGGACCCCGTCGCCGGACGTTCGCTACGGCCATCCTGGCCTTCGCTCACTCGATGCTGACTGCGCTCCGGCATCCTGCCTGCGCTTGTCAGCAACGCCGGCTCTTGGGGCCCGGCCAGCCCCTCACGGATTCTGCATTCCAAGCAGTCAAGTCCAACGAGCACAGGCTAGTCTCGCAGCCGACTTCGCTCCGCCCTCCGCCGACGGAGTAGGATACTACGTGTTGCCTATCGCCATCGTGACCCCAGAGAGACTTCTTCATGCCCGCCTTCGACACCCCGAATGGTACCGTCGAGTTTTCAGGCCCCCAGATTGCCCGCTGGTGCCTTTGGCTCGGCGGCGTGCTGGCGGTGCTCGGCATCCTCGCGATCGCCACCCCCTGGGTGGCATCGACTGTCATCGACTACCTCTGCGGCGGCGCACTGATCGCAGCCGGGATCTCGCAGCTTGGAATGGCTGCAGGAACCTGGACGTGGCGGGGCTTCTGGCTCACGCTGGTCTGCGGAACGCTCTCTTTGGTCGCGGGCGCGTCGATGCTCGCGATCCCGGTCGAGGGCATTCACGCCCTGGTCACCTTTCTTGGAATCCTGATCCTGCTCCAGGCGGCCGCCAAGCTGACGGCCGCGTTTTCGGTGCCCCGCGAATTTCCGCGTGGCTGGATCCTCTTCGACGGCATCATCACGGCGGTGCTCGGCGGCATCCTGCTCACAAGCCCGGCGAGTCAGGCGGGGCTCTACCTCGGAACGCTGATCGGCATCAACCTGCTGTCGAGCGGCATCGCGTCGCTCGCCGCGGGGGTTTCGCTCCGCAGGTCACTTGCCTGAGGCTGCCAAGGCTTTGGCCTCAGCATCGGTGAGGGCGTGACTCCAGATGCGGACGTCATCGATGACGCCGTCCATGAATTCGCCTGCGCCGGTATTGCCGATGTGCAGCACGCCTTCGGGCTGCATGAGCTTCGGGCTCCCCATAAACGGGATCGTCTTTTTCCGGTCGCCGTCTAAATAGAGCCGGCACTCCTTGCGATCGTTGTCGATGGCAAAGGTGATGAGATACCACCGTTCCAGATCCAGATCGCCCCCCTGCCCGTCCGTGCCGACATCGTCCTTGTAGAAATTCACACCCGTTTCGATCCAGCGGCTGCCATCGCCGATGTCCCCATGCACCTTGTCGGTGTTGACCTTCATGTCGAATAACGGCAGGCCACCGAGTCTCGTCCCCAGGATGCCGGAAAACGTCGGGGGCTTGGTAAGCCACACCCAGGCCGAGACCGTGAACGTGGAGAGTTGGAAGTCTGGCGAGTACGGAACACTGACGTGATCCTGGCGGCTGCGATCGAACAGCAGCGCCCCGCCAATTCTCCCTGAGTGCGGCACCGCGCCATGGATGACACCGTGGTGCGTGCCGATGCTGTCCCGCGCCTCGCCGCCCCGATCGTCCAGCCTCCAGTGGGCAACGGGCGACGGCACAACGGCGTCATCGGCCCAAACTCTGCCGCAGGCTGATGGAACGACCAGCAAGACAATGAGGAGCACAAAACGACGCGGCTGGTGCACGGACAAACCTCCGGGAAAAATACGGCCGATGCTACTGTCCGACAGCGGTAGCCCTACGGCAACTGGATCGCGACCGGCTCACTCTCGGTTCCGTTTGTCGCCTCGGCAGCGGCCATGTCGCGGATGTCTTGGGTGATCTTCATCGAGCAATACTTCGGCCCGCACATGCTGCAGAAGTGGGCGCTTTTGAAGGTATCCTGCGGCAACGTCTGATCGTGGTATTTCCTCGCCGTCTCCGGATCGAGCGAGAGCCGGAACTGCTCGTTCCAGTCAAAGTTGAACCGCGCCCGCGACAGGGCATCGTCTCGCACGCGGGCATTCTTGCGATGCCTCGCCAGATCCGCGGCGTGGGCTGCGATCTTGTAGGCGATCACTCCCTGCTTCACATCCTCGGCATCGGGAAGGCCCAGATGCTCCTTCGGCGTCACATAGCAGAGCATGGCCGCGCCGCTCCAGCCGGCCAGCGCCGCACCGATGGCGCTGGTGATGTGGTCGTAGCCCGGGGCGATATCGGTGACGAGCGGGCCCAACACGTAGAAGGGTGCCTCGTCGCACTCCTCCATCTGCCGCTTGATGTTCATGTCGATCTGGTCCATCGGCACGTGGCCCGGCCCTTCCACCATCACCTGGCAGCCCTTTTTCCAGGCCCGCCGGGTCAACTCTCCGAGCACGTGCAGTTCCGCAAACTGTGCCTCATCGCTGGCGTCAGCGATCGAGCCGGGCCGCAGGCCGTCACCCAGACTCCAGGTGACGTCGTATTGCCGGAAGATGTCGCAGAGATCCTCAAAGTGGGTGTAGAGCGGGTTCTGCTGGCGGTGAGTCATCATCCAGCGGGCGATCAGCGAGCCGCCCCGACTGACGATGCCGGTGATCCGCTGCATCGTCAGCGACAGGTGCTCCTGCAGGAGGCCGGAGTGGACGGTCATGTAGTCGACCCCCTGCTTCGCCTGCTTCTCGCACATGTCGAGGAAGTGTTGCGGCCGCATGTCGTCGATATCGCCGCCGAGTTCCTCCAGCATCTGGTAGATCGGTACCGTGCCGATCGGCACCGGCGACGCGTCGATGATCGCCTGACGGATCGTGTCGATGTTTTTTCCGGTGGAGAGATCCATCACTGTGTCGGCACCGTGATGGACCGCCATGTGGAGTTTTTCCAACTCCGTTTGCTCGTCGCTCGTGACGGCAGAGTTGCCGATATTGGCGTTGATCTTGGTGAGCGCAGCGATTCCGATCGCCATCGGCTCGAGCCGTTTCGTGAGGTGCACGGTGTTGGCTGGGATCACCATCCGGCCCCGGGCCACCTCCGAGCGGATCAGTTCCTCGGGGAGATCCTCGCGCTGGGCGACGAACTTCATCTCGGGGGTAATCTCACCGCTCTTGGCACGTTCGAACTGGGTCACGTTATCGGCTCCCTGGAGGCTATGTTTCGATTCCCAATACGGTAGCAAAAGTTTAGGGCGTCGTGGGGGATGGGCGATCTTCGGCCGGGAACGCCTCCGGGCGGGGCTGCCCATGTCCCGAGAGCCGGCGTTGCTGACAAGCGTAGGCAGGATGCCGGAGCGCGGTCAGCATCGAGTGAGCGAAGGCAGGATGCCGGAGCGAACGTCCGGCGACGGAACGTGGGCAGCCCCGCCCTCGTCCAAGACTGCTTCGCAGGATGCGAACCGCAGCACCAGCGACCTGCGGTCGCCAAGAAAAAACGACACGATGTCGTGTTTTTCATGAAGACAGCAGCTCCGAACCGTCACAGCGTCTTGAGGTATTCGAGCACAGCGGTCTTTTCCTCCTCGTCGAGCGCATCGGGGAAGTCGTGCCCCTTCGCGCTCTTGCCCGGCTTCGATGTGTCGAAGTAACGGCGACGTTCGGCCGAGGTCAGTTTTTCCTGACCCGATCCCGCGGGCATTCTCTCCATCTCCTCAACTTCCAGACCGACCCGGGACCGGTCGTAGCCCGTCGCCGTTCGTTTCCAGACGGCGGGGCGATCCGCGGGATGCAGAAGATGCCAGAGCGTCGGCACCGAGCCGTTGTGGAGGTAGGGCGCACTCGCCCAGACGCCGTCGAGCGGCGGGGCGACGTAGCCGGCAGGTGACTCATGGTCCTTGATGGCGACGGCATCCGCCCCCATGTGGCCGAACCAGCTGCTGTTCAACTCACCTCGTTCCTTTGCCGTGAGCGAGTCGAACCGCACGCGGTCGGTTCCCACCTCAGCGATGTCCACGATGCGATCGGGATAGGTTTCTCGCGCGGGTTCCACCGGATCATAGGTGCCGTGACAGTCGGCGCAGTGCTGGAGGAAGATGGCCCGGCCTTTCTCTGTGAGCGAACTATCGACCGCCCAGGGCCACGTCGGGGCCTCGAGGGACTCGATCCACCGTTCGATGTCGCGGAATTCGTCTTCCCAAGCTTGGAACTTTTCGGGCCCGTTCTCTTTCACGAGGAGAAACTGCATCAGGATGCGGTGGCCTTTGGGCGCGAAGCCGTCGGCGTAGAGGCTGCGTCGCTTTGGATAGTGCCACCACGGAGGGGCATCCATGTCGTGGTGCACAAGATCGAACCGCGGCGGTCGCTGGACGATCGACAGATCGGGATCGCGATGCCGCATCAGCGCCACGCCGAACATGACAGCATTGGTCGTGCCATTGGTCGTGCCCAACGGCAGGAACAACGACCCCATGTCCATGTGGCCGAAGGGCTTCCGCTGCCGCACCTTCACCAGCCGCACTTCCTCTGTCAGCGTCTCGAGCGCGTAGTTCGAGTTCGGCAAGCCAGGGATCGCGCGGCCATCGACCTGCCCCTGGTGGCACGCAAGGCAGCTCATCGTCCAGGCTCCCGCGTCGTCGACGACGTACTGCATCGAACGCGAAGTGTCCTCGGGATGGGGGGTGAGGCCATACCGCTCCATCGCCATCAGCCGCCGTTCCGGCAACTCCGCCTGCTCGGCCCGCGACCGGGCGGGCTCCTCCCAGGTGGTCCAGAGGTCATCGAAGACCTGCTGGTCAAAATCGTTGGGCAGATAGGCTTGCGAAAGCAGGAGTTCGAGCCCTCGCGTGGTGGAAGTTGCGGCCACTTCGGCCGGTGCTGCGGCCGCTTGCACCGGCCGCTCGGCTGCAGGCAACGCGGCCACCGGCCCGAACGCTCCGGCACAGACGACAAGGGCAGCCCATGAGATCCTGGCTGCCAGCACCGGCACGCGGCGATCGACTCGGGAAGCGTTCATGGCATACTGGTCCTGACGGCAGAACGATCGAATGAGTATAGACGTGCCGTCCGCCTCGGCCGCCCGTCCCACCGGCAGCCGTTGCCGCCCTCCACCTCGCCCGCCCTCCCCCGCCTCGCTGCCATGCCCACCGCCAATCCCATCCTGATCCCCGAACTCCGCGTCATGCTCGGCGAAGGGGATGCCGACGGCCTGCGAGAGGTGGCCCGAGAACTCCACCCAGCCACCGTCGCAGACTTTTCGGAGGGGCTTGATGACTCAGAACTCTGGCAGCTGCTCGAGTGTCTCCCCGTCGAACGGCAGGCAGAAGTCTTCCCCTACTTTTCCATGCCCCGGCAGGTGGAACTGGTGCAGGCGGCCGACCGAACACACCTGGGGCCGCTGATCGAGTGGATGGCCGCTGATAACCGCGACGACCTGCTCCGCGAACTCGATCCGGAACTCGTCGAGGAGATTCTGCCGCTGGTGGCAAAGGCCGAACGGCACGACATCCGCATGCTCCTCTCCTGCCCGGAGGGGTCGGCCGGCGCCCTGATGACGACCGAATACGCCTCGCTGCCAGCTGACATCACGGCCGGGGAAGCGGTGGCCCGCCTTCGGTCGCAGGCCCCCAACAGCGAGTCGATCTATTACATCTACGTGCTCGACGCCGAACGCAAGCTCGTCGGCTTCGTGTCGCTCCGCGACCTGATCATGGCCCGGCCGACGGCGCTGGTATCGGACCTCATGCAACGCGATCCGATCAGCGTCCGCCTGGAAGAGCCCAGCGACCGGGTGGTCGAGAAGCTGGCCCGTTTCGACTTTCTCGCCATTCCCGTCGTGGATGAGCACAACCGGCTGGTGGGAATCGTCACGCATGACGACGTGCTCGACACCGTCCGGCAGGACGCTACCGACGACGCCCAGCGGATCGCCGCCATTTCGCCACTCGGCGAGAGTTATCTCGAGGCTGCGCTCGTCTCGATGACCTGGAAGAGGGGAGTGTGGCTGGCGATCCTCTTCGCCACGGCCGCGCTCACCGCGATGGTGCTGGCGAACTGGCAGTCGCCCCACGTCTGGCTCGTGGCCTTCATCCCACTGGTGATTGCCAGCGGCGGCAACTCCGGCAATCAGTCGGCCACCCTCGTGATCACCGCTCTCTCCACCGGCGACTGCAAGCTCGCCGATTGGCCACGGATTCTCCGGCGGGAGTTTGTGCTGGGACTCCTGCTCGGTAGCTTGCTGGCGATTCCGGGCTATTGTCTCGCGCTGGCCTACGCGCCTACCGCTGCCGCGGCGCTCGTGATCCCGCTGACAATCCTCGGCGTGGTGATGATGGGCACGATGGTGGGATCGGTCCTGCCGCTCGTTTTCCGATCGATCGGCCTCGACCCGGCGTTGATGAGCAACCCGTTCGTGTCAGCGATCGTCGACATCGTGGGCATCGTGCTCTATATGCTGATCGCCGTCGTCGTGCTGGACTGACAGCCCTCGCCGCACCGGCCGATCCAGGCTCGCACTAGAGGTCTCGGCCCACGGCGACCGCGACGCGACGGCAGACCTGCATCATCTGTTCGAACGCGGCGAAGTCGAGCGTCTGGGCGCCGTCGCTCGATGCACACTTCGGGTCGGGATGCACCTCGATGATGAGGCCATCGGCGCCCGCCGCAACGCTGGCCGCCGCCATGCTCGCCACGAGGTTTGCATGGCCGGTGCCGTGACTGGGATCGACCACCACCGGCAGATGCGTGCGAGCGTGCAGCCACGGCACCGTCGCCAGCGGCAGCGTGAACCGGGTGTGGGTCTCGAAGGTGCGGATGCCGCGCTCGCAGAGCATCACCTGCCGGTTGCCGCCGTCGAGTATGTATTCAGCGGCCAGCAGCAACTCCTCCACGGTCGCCGACGGCCCCCGTTTGAGCAGCACCGGCACCTCCGTGCGGCCCACGGCCTCGAGCAAGCGGTAGTTCTGCATGTTGCGGGCGCCGATCTGCAAGACGTCGGCATACCGCGTGACCAACGGCACATCTTCCGGCGAGACCACTTCCGTGACGATCGCAAGGCCCGTCTCGGCACGGGCCTCGGCAAGCAGCTCCAAGCCTTGTTCCTTCATGCCTTGGAAGCTGTAGGGACTCGTCCGTGGCTTGAACGCGCCCCCTCGTAGCCCCGTAGCCCCGGCCGCCTTCACCGCCAGGGCCGTCTCCACGATCTGGTCGCGGCTCTCCACTGAACAGGGGCCGGCGATCACGCCGATCGCCCTGCCGCCCACCACCAGCGATCCGGCCCGCACGACCGTCGTCTCGCTCTGCACCTCACGGCTGGCCACCTTGTAGGGGGCGAGGATCGGCATGACCGAGGCCACGCCCGGCAGCGTCTCGAATCCAGAACCGGCGGCGTCCCGCTCGTCACCCACCACGGCCACGACGGTCCGCTCAGTGCCGACGATGACGTGCGGCTTGAGCCGCAGGCCCTCCACTCTTGCCACCACTCTCTCGAGGTCTGCCTGCGCCGCCCCAGCCTGCATGACGATGATCATTCTGGATGTCTCCTTCCAACGGGCCGAAAGCCGTGTCTCTGTTCCCAACCCTTTGCAACAACCGGCTCACAAACCGGGCGGCAAAGGATCGCCCCGCTTGGCCACCGCGGACCTTGTCGTGATCTCGATCGACTCGACACCGTCCCGCATGCGGACAACATAGACAAGTCTGCCCGCCGAGTCGCTCCGGGCAAGAATCGTCCGAAGCACTGCCTCGGCCGGCGTGTCCCGCTCCTCCAGCCCGAAGGACTGGTTTTTCGTGATGCCGTCCAACTGCAGATCGCCGCCCAGGATCTCCATCGGCATACCGATTTCGTCCGACAGCATCTGGATTGCCTTTTCGAGCGTTTCCGCGGCAAATACCAGCGAGATTTTTTTCTGGAGCGACGCGGCCTCTCCGTCGGAAACGGCTGTCGGCGTCTTCGACACTGCCAGCGTCCCGACAACGCCCTCCTGCGACTGTTCAATCGCAAGTTCCGCCGCCAGCATGAGATTGTGGCCCGCATGCCGCGGCAGGTAGGCGTTGAGCACGACCCCCTTCCCTTCGACGCCGCAGCGGGTGTTTGCCACCAGCGCCCGAATCATGGCAGGCAACCGCATGACCAGCTTCCTGCCGTAGGGATGAGGATTGATGGCTGCGCAGGCGTCCTCGACAGCGTCGGCCATCGCTTCGATCTGGTGCGCGAGCCGGTCCGCCAGCAGATGTGCCGGCTCGGCGCGGGTGGCAATCACATCGACCTCGGCGTAGAAGTTGTCGGCGCAATGCAGCGAGAGCGCTGCGACCTTCACGCCGTCGCCGAAGAAGCGTCCGAGCGACTCGACGATGCCGGCAAGTGAAGCGGTCATCAGGGAGCGGCCGTCGTGCACCAGGTAGTGCGGAGACCCCAGTAGCGTGAGGTGCCGGGTGCGGTCGAGCATGCCGACCAACTGTTCGAGATCCTGAGGCAGACTCGCCACCAGCGCCTCGCCGTCTTCCTCGGGACCAGCCGATCGCGCCGCCTCGACCATCGTCTCCAGCAGGCCCGTCGGGGCCATCACGAGCACGCGGCCCTCCTGTGCCACGGGCAGCCAGAAGGAGAATTCTTGGCCCACATGAATGGTCTCACCGTCGAGATCCCTCTCTACGGTCTCACCCCACGCCCCAGCACGGGCTGCGACATCCTCCCAGAGCGGCGACGGCTCGCGAAACCGTACGGTCCAACCAGCGACCACGTCTTCGACAGCCGTTGCGGTGTCGCTGCCGCCCGCCTGCCAGCCCACCTGCAACTCCGCGACGTTCTCGAGCCCACATCGGCAGAGCGTGTTCAGCATGGTGATGCCGTCAGCGACGCGGGGGCCGAGCGACTTGACGAACTGCCTGCCCTCGTCGTCGGCCATGAGTTCCGCGGGCCTGGCCAGCAAGATCAACTGCGATCCGGGCGGGAGGTAGGAGAGCGACGGAGGCCTGCCCACGGTGGGCGACGCCCACGGCAGTTCGGCGGAATCGACGATCGTTACCGGCGGTGCAGTGCTGACGGCCTCGTCGGCAGGCTGTGTGGTTACGGGCGGCTCCGAAAGGTGGCCTGCGTTTTCAGACGGTTCCTGCTGCGTGTCATTCCTGTCCGCGGCTCCAGTGGCTTCGACGACGCTCGCCTGGCCGGGCGGAGTGTGCGGCACCGTCGACGGCCTGTTCTGCGACTGCCTGACGGCCAGCACGACCGCCACCAGAGCACCGGCGATGCCCATGCAGACCAACCCAAAGCGGGCGGCTCGTTTCTGCGAGGCGCGGCGGTTCGCCAGCACGTCAGCCGCGGGACCGGTCCGGATGTGGACCGTCAGAGGCGTTGCTGCCGTCAGCGTTGCTGGGCTCATGCCGCCAGCCGGCGCGTCGGCCGGCGGGGACGAAACCAGGCGGGCCAGTTCGTCGGCCAACAACATGCCCTCGGCGTCATCGCAGACGATGAACCGATTGCCCTGCACTTCTTCGACGGTCCAGCCGCGACCGGGGGTCGGATCGGCGGCGCTACCGGCGGCCGTCGTCCGCCGCACGATTTCAGCCCAGACCTCCGGCCGTTGGCTGAGCTTCCGATCAAGCACCATGAGGCAGACACGTCGGCCAGAGGGCTCGTGCCGGCCACGAAACAGCCTGGCTGGACCGTCGTTCTCAAGCCGTTCGATGAGCCGGTAGTCGCCGACGAAAAACGGACCGGAGTTGCCCGTGAGCAGCCGTCGACCCTGCCACGTGCTCAAGACACCCCGCTGGACGAGCCATTTGGCGATCGCCGTCGTGACGCCGCCGTCGTCCGCAGCCGGCGGCTGACAAGCCGTCTCCCGGACATGCTCACGGTGCAACGCGTCGAGCACGTCCGGCGGGACGAGCCGACTGGCAGCCACGAGCCTCCAGAACTCCTCAGGCGCAGGTATGGACATGGTTGATGTGGCCTCCGGTATGGAAGACCCGGATAAAGGCCTGATCATACCTGTTGCGCCCATCCTCACGGGAGGGAGTCCTGGAGGGAATTTCAGCGACAATCATCACACACAGGGTAGACTTCGCACCGACCTCAGCGCGGTTTTCAGGCCGCGATTCCCAGACGACGCAGGAGAAACGGCGCCCCATGAGATCCAGCGAAGCCATCGGAATCTATTTCAACCGCGCTGCCGATCAGCTTGACCTCTCCGACAACATCCGCCGCCTCCTGCTGACGGCCAAACGCGAGGTGCAGGTGCAGATTCCGGTCGAACTCGACTCGGGCGAGGTGGCGACGTTCATCGGATACCGGGTTCAGCACAACAACGCCCGCGGTCCCATGAAAGGCGGCCTGCGGTATCACCCGCAGGTGGACCTCGACGAGGTTCGCGCACTGGCCTCGCTGATGACCTGGAAGACCGCCGTGGTGGACATCCCGTACGGCGGCGCCAAGGGAGGCATCGCGGTCGATCCCTCGCGGCTCTCAGCCCGGGAACTGGAACGCGTCACTCGACGGTTCGTCGACGCCATCCATGATCTCTTCGGCCCCGATGTCGACATCCCCGCCCCCGACATGGGCACGAGCCCGGAGGTGATGGCGTGGATCATGAACCAATACAACAAATACCACGGATTCTCGCCCGCGTGCGTGACGGGAAAGCCCGTGGAATATCACGGCATTCCGGGCCGCGACGAGGCGACCGGCCGCGGTGTCGGCAGCCTCACGCTCAAGCTCCTGAGCCGGCTCGGCCGTCGCATTCCTGGCACGCGGATCGCGATCCAGGGTTTCGGCAACGTCGGATCACACACGGCCCGTTTCCTCCGCGACGCCGAATGCCAGATCGTGGCCGTGAGCGATGCCACTGCGGGCTTCCACCGCGCCGACGGGCTCGACGTCAACGAACTGCTCCGCTATGCGCAGTCGCACTCGGGCCGGCTGGAGGGATATCAGGGAGGGGATGCGCTCACCAACGCGGAGCTCTTGGCCCTCGACTGCGACGTGCTCATCCCAGCGGCACTCGGCGGCGTGCTTCACAAGGGCAATGCGGAGGCCGTGCGGGCGCCGATCGTCATCGAAGCCGCCAATGCCCCGACCGAGCCGGAGGCCGACGCCATCTTCGACCGCCGGGAGATCACCGTCATGCCCGACATCCTGGTGAACGCCGGCGGCGTCACGGCCAGTTGGTTCGAGTGGGTGCAGAACCGGCAGCACTACCAGTGGGGCATCAATCGGGTGCGACAGGAACTCGACCGCATTCTTGGTGAATCCTTCGAACACGTCTGGCAACTCGCGTCGTCGCGGCAGGTGACCCTCCGGACGGCCGCTTATATGCTGGGCGTCGGTCGCGTGGGCCGGGCCACTGTCCTGGGAGGAATCGAATGACCGCAGCCGACGGATTGAACACCGAGAGACTGAAGACGATCCCGCTCTTGAATGGCTTCAACGCCACCGATCTTTCGCAGATTCTCGACGTGATGGAGCAGGTCACGTTCGAACCGGGCCGGCTGATCCTCGAGCAGGGCGGCACGAGCCGCGATCTCTGGGTGATGCTCGAAGGCACCTGCGAAGTCTCGCGCCGTCTGGAACCCACACGGGCCGACTCGAATCGGGTGGTGCTGGCGATGCTCGAACCGCCGGGCCACTTCGGTGACATGTCGTTCTTCAGCCCCTCCCCCCACTCCGCCGACGTGAAGGCCGTGACGGCGGTGACACTGCTGCGGATCACGCATGCCGATTACAGGGAGCTCATCGCCGAGGGGGTGCAGGCAGCCTACAAACTGGCCTACAACGTCACCGAGTCGCTGGTCCGACGACTGCGTCGCATGGACGATTGGGTGGCGGAACTGGCGGCCTCGACGCCGGCCCACGAGCAGGCCCATCGCCCCGAGTGGCAGAGCTTCCGCGAGAAGCTCTTCGACCGCTGGAACCTCTGACACGCGCGGTCGGCATCTAACCACCGCGTAGGCACGGTTTCAACTCGTCTGCTGAGACTATGTGCGCGCATGTGTGCCACATTCGATCTGGGGAGGGGGTGCCCATGCCCCGAGAGCCGGCGTTGCTGACCAGCGCAGGCAGGATGCCGGAGCGCAGTCAGCATCGAGTGAGCGAAGGACAGGATGTCCGTAGCGAACGTCCGGCGACGGGGTGTGGGCAGCCCCGACCCACGCGGTCCTGTTCGGCACGGCCGTACCGAACAGGACTGCCATGGATAGCTTTTTCCACAGCCAACTAGTGACTGTGGACCGCGGGCCGATACCAGTCGCCCCGCAGCCAGTCGGCGATCATTTCGATCTGCCGCCGACTCAGCATCGGTGCGGATCCTTCCTCAGCTTTGCCGAAGCTCGGCATGCGGTCGTTGGAGTCGCCGTAAAACCGTTCGTGTGTTGGATCAGTAATGATGCCGACCAGCCACTCGCGGGAGCCCCAGCCGGAGATGTCCGGCGCACTCCCCGCCGCCACGCCGTTGTCACGGAACGTATGACACGAGCCGCAGCGATCGCCGTCGGCAATGAGGCCCCTGCCCTTCTCGACCAGTGCCGGAGCCGTGCCGGCCGCCGCCAGCCCGGCCTCTTCCGCCATCGCCGCGATCACAGCCTCGACATCGTCGGGCGTCCAGGTGGTGGCGTCGGCGAGGTCGTTCTGCACGAAGTTGACCATGTCGCCCTCCTTGTGCGCCGTGTTGCCGAAGTAGGCCGGACCGGCCACCTGCTTGGGATCGAGCAATCCTCGCATCCAGGCGGCGGTGCCGAAGCCGTGCAGGTTGGCGGCCGACGCCTTCGCCACCAGCGACGCGGCATTCGGGGCCGCCGGATCGACATGCGAGTGGCAGCTCGCGCAGTGCTGCGCAAAGAGCTTCGGTCCTTGGCTGAGTGGATCGTTGCGGATCAGTTCCAGCATGCCAGCCGGTGGAATCCGCTCCGGCCGGCCCGCCAGTTCGATCGACCGTGCGGCATCGGCCTCGGCCTGCACGGAGGCGTCGAGGAACGACTGCGAATGGCGGATCTTGTCGAGCTTCTTCGCCCTCGCCTTGAAGGCGGCGATCTTTGTCGCATCGTTGCCGAAGTGGGCGGCAATCTTCGCCGCATCACCGTCGGTCTCCTCCAGCAGCTTTTCCACATCGGCAAAGGACGCGCGGTCCGCCCAGAGGGCGGCGTAGTCTTCGTTCATCGCCATGGCCGTGAGCAGGCCGGCCCCCGCCAGGATTGCCAGCGTGAAGGCGACGTTGAACCGATGCCCGAGCTGCCAGCGGCCCAGAATCGGCATCAGGAACATCACACCCATGACCAGCCCGGGCACCACGATGGCGCCGAAGAATTCACCCGTCGCCCCCCAGCCCTCGAAGACTTTCAGAAACTGGAACAGAAACAGGAAATACCACTCCGGCCGCGCGGCCGCATACGGCTGCGAGGGATCGGCCGGGGCGCCCAGTTCGGCCCCCAGTTCTCCCGGCACGATCGGCCGCCCCTCGAGCATGGCCCGGAGCGCCGGCATCAGGATCACCCCCAGCACCACGGCCATCACGGCCAACATCGCCACGGCATCCTTGAGCACCTGATCGGGCCAGAACATGGCATCGGGGCGGGTGATCGGCTGCCTTGCGCAGAGGCCGTGCTTGCGAAAGAGCGAGAGATGCACGACGAGCATGAGCACGAGCGTGGCGGGTAAAAACCCGGCATGAAGCGCAAAGAATCGGGTGAGGGTGTGGTGGCCGTAGTCGGGCCCTCCCACCACCACCTGTTGGATCGACGGCCCGAGCAGCGGCACGAGCCCCGCCAGGTTGGTGGCCACGCGGGTGGCCCAATAGCCCTTCTGGTCCCAGGGCAGCAGGTAACCGGTGAGGGCCATGCCCAGCACGAGCATCATCAGCACGAGCCCCAGCCAGAAATTCACCTCGCGGGGGGCCCGGTAGGCGCCGTCGATCACCACCTGCATGAGGTGCAGGGCCAGCAGCACGATCATCATCTGCGCCATCACATGGTGGATGCCGCGGACCAGCCAGCCGCCGGTCATCTCGTGCTGGATGTAGTAGACGCTCTCCCATGCCGTCTGGGAACTCGCCGCATAACTCGACCAGAGGACGAGGCCGGTGATCACCTGCGTCATAAACGCGAAGACGAGCGTGCTGCCCCAGACATACCGCCAGCGTGCGCCCCCCGGCACCCGTTCGTAGAGCGCCTCGTGCACCAGGGCCCGGTAGCCGGTGCGGTCGTCGAGGAAGTTGGTGAGTTGGCCGACGAGCCCAGGTCGGTGGGTGGGTGGTTGGGGACCATGTTTCTGGTCGGGCGGAACGTGCTTGCTCATGGGCGGGCCACCTTCTCGGCGATGCCGGTGTAGAAGTTCTGCCACTTCACTGTGATCTGGCCGTTCTTCGCCACGCGGCACTCCAGGCCATCCATCGCCCGTGGGCTCGGACTGGGGGCCACGATCCCGCCGTCGAGCATGAACGTGCTGTTGTGGCACGGGCAGCGGAAGCATTTTTCCTGCGACTCGATCTCCACGAAGCAGCCGGCATGTGGGCAGGTGGCCGAAAGTGCCTCGACCGTTTCGGAACCCTGCTGACGGCGGAGATAGACGGCGCCGATCGGCTCTGCTGCGAACCCGGTCCAGGCATCGACCCTGTCTGACACGACCGCAAACTGCCGCGGGATGCCGTCATCGGGAACACTGGCCAATTCCGTCACCGGGAGGAAGGTGGCCGCCGCCCCGCGGCGACGGAGCGGATCGAGAAACATCCAGACGCCGGCGGCCAGCGGCGGGAGCGTCGCCAGGCCACCACAGCAGATGGCAAGGAGTTTGGCCAGGAACCCACGTCGGCCTGAGGGCGGCTCGGTGTGCTGCTGAAGATGTGACATGACGAGTCTCCTGCGGCCGATGGGGGCATGAGAACAGTAAAGAGTGAGTGACGTCTTCAGCCGGGTTTCAAGAAACCCCGGCCGCAAGCACAGCCTCGTCGACGGCCGCAGTCACGCGGTCGTACGCGGCCTCAAACGGGCCGGGCAGGATCGCGCCCGCCGCCGCCTTGTGGCCGCCGCCGCCAAACCGGCCCGCCAAGGCGCTCGAGTCAACGCTCGAGCGGCTGCGGAAGCTGACCTTCACCCGCCCGTCGGTCTGCTCAATAAGGATCGCCGCGACTTCCGTACCCTTCACGGCGAGCGTGAGGTTGATGAGGTCCTCGGTGTCGTGAGGGGTGGCGGCTGTTTCCTTGATGTCGGAAAGCCGCACGGTCGACGTGATCACCCGGCCTTCATGAGACGTGCGGGCGCTCGACAACGTCCTGCCCACCAGGTGCAATCTGGCGAGCGTGTCCTGTTCGAAGAGTTCACGGTAGATGGCTGGAGGGCTTGCTCCCGCGTCAACCATCCGCGCGGCGATGCGGAACGACTCTCCCGTGACGGAGGGAAACCGGAAGCCACCCGTGTCGGTCGACAGGCCGGCATAAAGCGGCGTGGCAATCCGCTCGGTGAGTGGCACTCTGAGTCTCAGCCCGATCTCCGAGACGATCCGCGCCGTGGCCTCGGCCGATGTGTCCTTGAACCAGCGGTCACCGAGATCGTCTTCGCTGACGTGGTGATCGACGACGAGCACCCGGTCACGCATCGCCTTGAGCACCTCACCCATCGCGCCCAGTTGGGCCCAGGCGCTCGTGTCGACCACGATCAGAAGGTCGCGATCCGAGAGGTCCGCCGGCTTCACTCCCTCAGCCAACGACTCGATTTTCCCGTCCGGGTCGATCCACTTCAGTCCCGGGGGCGTGGCCTGGGCGTTGACGATCCGCACGTCCTTGCCGAGGGCCTCGAGGATGCCGGCCATGCCCAGTTCGCTGCCGAGGGCATCGCAGTCGGGGCGGACGTGGCTTGTGAGCACCACGCGTCGGGAATTCCTGAGGATCTCCAGCAGACTGGCCCAGTCGAGTCGCATGTGCTTTCCATTCCTGTCGGGGTGTGAACTGTTCGGTGAAGCTCGTCCGGCCACGCATGTGACCGTGGTCAGACAACGATCCGCGACTCATCAGGGAACGACCCAACAGCCTCCAAGGCCCGGGCAACGTCAGTCGTCAGCTGCGCCTTGAGCGCGTCGATCGAATCAAACCGCTGAGTGTCACGCAGCCTCTTGATGAAGTCAACGTCGAGCGTGCTGCCGTAGAGCGTGCCCGAGAAGCCGATCAGGTGAGCTTCGACGCTGATGCGGGTTTCGCCAAAGGTGATGTTCGGGCCAATGTGCACCGCGGCGGGGTGGAAAGCACCGTCCGGCAGGGTGACGCGGGCGGCATAGACGCCGGCCGCGGGCATCAGCGTGGCGATTCCCGAGAGATTGGCGGTGGGAAAACCGATCGTGCCGCCACGTTTCGCCCCTTCCACCACAGTGCCGGTGAGCCGGTACGGGGACGTCAACAGCATGGCGGCCTGGCGAACGTCCCCGACGGCAACCAGCGACCGCAGCCGTGAACTCGACACCGGCAGGCCGTCTGCCATCACAGCCGG
Source organism: Planctomycetaceae bacterium (assembly GCA_947449135.1). Taxonomy (GTDB): domain Bacteria; phylum Planctomycetota; class Planctomycetia; order Pirellulales; family UBA1268; genus CAMCQY01. Next base: position 21,697 of record CANFQO010000048.1, read on the forward strand.
CACGGTCTCCAGCGTCACATCGTCCCGGCCACAGAGTGTCCCCAGCAGATGGATGTCGCCGGCGCGGTTGGCGCCAAAGCGGAAGTCAGCCCCCTCCACGATCGCCTGCGCATGGAGCCGGCCGCGGAGGATCTCCGCGTAGAATTGTTCCGCGGAGAGCGACACGAGCGGCCGATCCGTCGGCTGCACGAGCACGGCATCGATGCCGAGATCGAGCAGCAACTCCGCGCGGCGGGCGGGGGTCGTCAGCGGCGTGGGTGCTGCGTCGGGCCGCAGCACCACCGCCGGATGCGGATCGAACGTGAACGCGACGGCGGGCACGTCAAGCCGCCGCGCGGCAGCACATACCTGCCGGACAATCGCCGCGTGGCCCAGATGCACCCCGTCGAAGTTGCCGACGGACGCGGCACAGGCCGGCGACTCGGGCGTCCAGCGACCGGTGGCGGCAGCGACGATGGGGGGCAAGATGAGGGGCACGGGCGGATGAAGCGGAGGCCGGGGACGGGAGGGAGAGAAAGTGTAGCGTATGTGGCCTCCGGCCCGCTGCTGCAGGCGTGCGCCCACGGTATGATTGTCCCGCACACCATCCGAGGACATCGTCATGGCCGCCGAAACGACAGAAGACAGACAGACAGACAAACAGATTTTCCTGTCGGCCGACCTGGCCTGCCGCCTGGCGGCCATTGACATCGGCTCCAACAGCGTGCGGCTGCTCGTGGCCGAGGCCCTGCGGGGCGGTGCCTACCGGATCCTCGACGAGGAACGCGAGCCGACGCGGCTGGGGCGAAGCGTGTCCGCGAAGGGGCAACTCGACGACGAGTCGATGGAACGCACGATCACCGCCCTGCGGACGTTCAAACAGATCGCCGCCGGCTATCAGGCCACGAGCCTGCGAACGATCGCGACCTGCGCGGTGCGCGAGGCCCGCAACGGCCCGGAATTCTGCCGACGTGTCCGCGAGCAGGTGGGACTCGAGGTGGAGGTGATCTCCGGCGACCGAGAGGCCCGTCTCGCCTTCTCAAGCGTGCAGAATGCGTTCGATCTCTCCGGGAAGAACGCCATCGTTGCCGACATCGGCGGCGGCAGCACGGAGGTCGTGTTTGCCACCGGCAACCTCATCGAATCGATCTTCTCGACACCACTGGGGGCCGTCCGGCTCACCGAACAGTTCGGCCTCGGCGAAGGGGCAACGCCGGAGACGTTTCAGAGCGGTTTCGCGAGGATGGAGGAGGAGATCTCCCTCTGTCTCAAGAAGCGGACCACGCGGCCACTCTTTGCGCCGCACTTCCTCGTCGGCTGCGGCGGCACATTCACCACGCTTGCCGAACTCATGATGGCGTCGAAGAAGGAGGTCGACATCCCGGTCGCCGGTTACAAGGTCTCTCACGCCGAAGTGCGGCACCTGCTCGACCGCCTGCTGAAGATGCCGCTGCGTGCACGGCGGAGCATGACCGGCATGACACCCGATCGGGCTGACATCATCCTCGCGGGCCTGTCGATCGTCGATGCCCTCATGAAACGGTTCCGGGTGAACACGCTCATCATCCACACCAGGGGCGTTCGTGACGGCCTGGTGCGGGAGATGATCGACGACGCGGTGGGAACGACGATCGACGACCCAGCCCACCGCGATGCGGCCATCGAGCGGCTGGCCGCCGCCTGCTCCGGTGAACTGGGGCATGGACGCACAGTGGCGTTGCTGGCCGGCCGCATCTTCGAACAGCTTGCAGCTTCGTTCGACCTTGTGGCAGGAGACAGGCAGCTCCTCGAATGCGCCGCCCGACTGCAGGACGTGGGCTACGTGATCAATTACGACCAGCATCACAAGCACAGCTACCACCTGATCCGCAACAGCCGCCTGCCCGGCATCCGGGCCCACGACCTGGAGCTGATCGCGAATGTCGCGAGGTATCACCGCGGCGCGCATCCCAAACGGAAACACGAAAACCTGGCGAGGCTCTCTCCAGAAGACCAGCAACGGGTGCAGCGGATGGCGGCGATCCTCCGACTCGCCGGCGGATTGGACCGCAGCCGGTCGCAGCAGGTCCGTGACGTGCGGGTGCGGCTGGAAAACAACCAGGTCTTCGTCGACGTCGTGGCCGATCAGGAACCGCTGGTCGACATCTGGGGTGCCGAGCGGCGGACCGACCTTTTCGAGAAGGTGTTCGGCCAGCCGATCACGATCCAGTGGGCCGGCGGACAAGAGGCCGTCTCGAGCGACAACGGCAAACCGGCCAGGCCGAGACGTAAACGCCGCGGCAGCGACGCCACCTTGGGCGAGGGCTGAATCCGTGAGGGGCGGCCCGTGCCCTGTGTTCACGAAAAACATCGCATCGTGCGATTTTTTCTTGGCCGACCTCCGTCGGCTGGTGCTTACCCGGCCGGCTGTGTTCACGAAAAACATCGCATCGTGCGATTTTTTCTTGGCCGACCTCCGTCGGCTGGTGCTTACCCGGCCGGC
>CANFQO010000049.1 GCA_947449135.1 Planctomycetaceae bacterium
CGGAAGCACTCCAGAAACTTGCGGGTCGTTCGGTATGAAGGCTCTGCGGTGGCACCGTCGTCATCGCCTGCAGCATCGTCAGGCACGAGTTCCAGCAGACCCCGCCGCACCAACTGTCGCCAGACGGAAGGCCGGGCGTCACAGCCGAGTTCCACGATCCGATCGCGTTTGACGGGCTGGTTCCATGCCACGAGGGCCAGCACATCGAGTGAATCGGCGTCGAGTCGCACCGTCCGCGAACGAGACTCCACGACCGTCGCAAACCTCGCGAATTCAGGCCGCAGCCGCATGACCCAGCCGGCGTCCTTCGCCACGACCTCATAGGGACAATTGTTGGCCCGATACCGTTGTCGGAGACCAACGGCGAGATCGTCGATTTCCTGGGGCCGCACGCCGCGCATCAGGCTCGCCACCTTGCGGCTGGTGATCGCCTCACCACTGGGCAGCCCCACGAAGAGGATCGCCTCCAGGATGCTCTCCGGACAGACGCGACAGCAGGCATCGTCGGGTGCGGACGCGAAGCCTTCGTCATCGTCAAGCACAGGTGAGGCATCGACCTTCACAACCTCCGACGACGCAGAAGGCTCCGCATAGGGATCGCCCGTGCCCATCATTGCAGCGAAGGCCTGCGCCAGTCTGTCGATGGAGAGGCCGCCATCAGCCGGCGGCGACTGGAAACCGGCAGCCGGCTGCGAGGGCTCCGCTGCTGCCGACTTGCGATTCCGTTTGGCCATGTTCGCTACCACCATCGGCGGAAAACGCGGAACGACTGTGAAGGCGAGAGACAATGTCCGCGAGCAGTTGTTTGTCGAGCCGGCCAAGCCGTGGCTACTTCGCGCGGGAGGGCCTTTTTTTTGCGCGTGCATCGAGCCGCCGGCCGTTCTTCGTCGCTGGCGCGGTCTTCAGCGGCTCCGCCGCGCCATCCAGTGCGTCGCCGGCCGCGATGCCAGCGAGCCGCGTGCTGATCTTGTCGGCATAGGCTTCCGACAGTTCCATGCCGAGGAACGATCGGCCCAGCTTCTTGGCCACGGCCAGCGTCGTGCCACTGCCGCCGAACGGATCGAGCACCGTCTCCCCCTCACGGCTCGACACGCGGATGATCCGTCCCAGCAACTGTTCCGGCATCTGACAGCCGTGCCAGCCCGACCGCTCCTTGAACGTGCCACAGATCCGAGGGAAGTACCAGGTATCTTCTGTCGTCCCAAAACCCTCCGGCAGATCCTGCGGACGCAAGATCCAGGTATCGTCAGGCAGACGGCCCGTCGGATTCGCCCGCTTGTCGCCATAGACCAGTTCGCGAGCGGAAGGCACACGGATCGCGTCGGTATTGAAGGTGAAGTCCTCGGCGTCGCGAACGAAGTGAAACAGGTGGGCGTGCGAGCGGCTGAACTTCTGCTTGCAGTTGACGCCGAACGTGTAATACCAGACGACCCAGCTGCGGCAGGTCAGCCCCAGCTCCCGCGTGGCGATCACCTTCAACTCTGCGGCGTATTCATCGCCAATGGCAAGCCAGAACGTGCCGTCGGGGCGCAGCACGCGGACGACTTCCGCCATCCACTTCTTCGACCAGTCGAGGTAGGACTCCGCCGACAGGCGGTCGTCGTAGGCGTCGTAGTCGTAGCCGATATTGAAGGGCGGATCAGCGAAGGCCAGATGCACGGATTCCGCGGGCATCCGCCTGAGGAGATCGAGGCAGTCGCCCCGATGAACCGCATTGATCGCCAGTGGCTCTTGCTTCATGACCATGACTGGGAACTCCGTTTCCGCCGGCCGCGGAAATTTCACGGTACCGCCCGGGTGGCCCGTCGTCCAGCCTCCCCGGCCTTCATGCCGTTGCCAGCCGCAGTGCGGCTGCACAGGCAGCCTCGAACGCGGCCAGGTCGAGCTGCTCTTTCGTGGTGTGAATCTCCATCTGGCCGCAGCCGAGCGTGACCGTGGGAACGCCATTGGCAGCCATCCAGTTGGCGTCGAGGCCGCCGTTCGAGACGTCGAGCCGCGGCACAAGTCCGATGGCGCGAACGGCCTCCTGCGCCGCCGCCACGCAAGGCTCGTCGTCGGCGAGACGAAATGCCTCGTAGTCGAGATGGCCGTCGAAGGTCACGGCGCCGGTCTTACCATCGGCGCTCCGCACCCGCTTCGCCGCATCTTTGAAGGCCGACTCGATCGCCTTCACGATCTTTCCGCGAAACGCCGGGTCGTGGCTCCGCGCCTCCGCACGCAGCGTGGCCGACTCGGCCACGACATTGGTCGCGCAGCCCGCCTGGATGACACCCACATTGCTCGTGCCCCGTTTGCCCCCCTTCGACACGAGGCCGTGCCAGCCGTCCTCGACGAGCGACGCGATGGCAAGCGACGCGATCGCGATCGCCGACACTCCCTTTTCCGGCGCCACGCCCGCATGACTCGGAATCCCCTCGATGGCAATGTCCATGCGGTAGCCGCCGGTCGCACCGACCGTGATCTTCTCGACTGCGCCGCCGTCAAAATTGAAGGCCAGCTTGGGTCGCCCCAGGTCGGCCGCCTTGGCAAATCGTGCCCCATAGAGACCGACCTCTTCCTGGATCGCGAAGAAGAACGTCAGCGGCGGGTGCGGCAATCTCTGCTTCAGAATCTGAAGCGCTGTCGAGAGCACGACCGCGCAGCCAGCCCGGTCGTCGGCACCGAGCCCCGTGGCGGGATTCCCGCTCTTCACGAAGCGGCCCGCCACCACGGGCCTGGTGCCAATGCAGACGGGGACCGTATCCATGTGGGCCATGAAGAGCCGCCGCGGGCCCGGCTGTGTGCCCGGAAGCTTGACGATCAGATTGCCCACGTTGCCCTTGAGCGGCGTCTTCGTGTGGGCCGTGTCGAACGTGATCGCGTCGGCCGGACAACCGGCCTCCCGCAGCCGCCTGACGATCTGATCGGCCACGTCTTTCTCGTTTCCAGATCCGCCCGGAATGGCGAGCAGTTCCAGCACCGTGCGGCGGGCCGCTGCCAGATCGGGCTGTGGCGTGGCGGCGGCAGTCACCGCATGCGCTTTTTCTTTCGCAGGCTTTACACTGCCGACGGCAGAACGGGCAGGTTTCGCAGCAGGTGTGACGGACGTTTTCAGGGAAGTTTTTTTCATGCGGATTTTTCTCGCCGGGATCATGCAGGGCTCGCACGTGGCGGCGCTGGTGCACGATCAGATGTATCGGGACACGCTTCGCGACCTGGTGCAATCGCACTGGCCGGAGGCGGAAGTCTACGACCCATTCGCCAACCATGGCAATTCGATCGCGTATGACCGACGACGGGCGGGCGAGGTATTCATGGGGCACATCGAGATGTGCCGGGAATTCGATCTGCTGGTGGCCTACGTGCCGGAGGCGTCGATGGGCACGGCAATCGAGATGTGGGAAGCACACCAGCACGGCCGCACGGTGATCACCATCACGCCGCTGGTGCACAACTGGGTGGTGCAACTGACGAGCCGGGCGGTCTACCGCGATTTCGACGCCTTCGCCCACGCGGTCAACACCGGCGATATTGATCGGTTGCTGCAGCAGGCTTAGCCGCGCATCCGTCGAGTAACACATCACCCCGCCTGCCATGCGAACGCGGGATCGCCCAACGGGCCGGTGTCCCGTCGCTTCCGCTCCGGGCTTTTATGTGTTGGTGTTGCCACCGTCTTGGGTCCGGTAGCCAGTTGAATAAAAGCCCCCGGCGGGAGCCGGGGGACTCCGGGTGTAAACATCACCCCGCCTGCCATGCCACTCCGGCATCGCCCAAAAACCCGTTAAGCATCTAGCCGCGGCGGCGGACGAGGGCCGTGCGGCAGGCGGCGGCGATCTGCTCCGCACATGCTGGCCCGAGCGGCCAGACGTCGATCGGCGTGTCGTCGTCGCACTCCACCCAGCCGGCCCGCAGGGCGGCGGCCGCCGCGTCGTTGGCCGCGATGACTGCGTCACAGGAGCCAAGCGAGCGGCGCACGAGGGTCCGCATCAATGTCTTGCCCTCGGCCGCGGTGAGATCGACCGGTGAGACATGCACGACCACCGGCGCGCCGGTCTCCACGGCGAGGTCGGTGAGAATCCCGGCATGCATCACGAAGATCGCGTCGGGATCGGTCGCATCGACCGCCTCGGCGATCAGTTGCCTCGCCGTCTCACGCATGAGCCCCAGCAACCGCGGGGAGAGCGAAGGCACGACACCGAGCAACGACTCGGCCGTTCCCTCGCGGACTGCGGCGAGAAAGCGGTGCGACGCAGCTGCAATGGAATGGAGATGAATGCCGTACATCCCGACACGCGGCGTTTCGAGCTGAGACGTCGACGAGGGCCCGCAGACGGTGGCGGTGATTCCCAGCCGGGCCAGATCCGCGCGGCAGCGATGCACACGGGTGTGATCGTGGTCGCAGTTTCCGTGATCGATCAGCAGCAGACGCATGGTTTCGGCCGGTGAGAAAGCCCACGTGCGTGTGACCGAAGGGAACAGGGACGGCGAGTGGCCGTCAGAGCCAGCCCAGCCAGCGGCCGATGAGGAGACAGACGGCAACGTAGGCCGCTGCTCCCCAATCGTCAGCCATGATACCGAGCCCGGCAGGCAGGCGTTCAAGCTGTCGGCAGGGAAATGGCTTCGTGATGTCAAAGAGCCTGTGAAGCACGAAGAGGGCCACCAGCACGGCCGGCGTCCGCGCCGCAGCAGGCACCACCAACGCCGCCAGCGGCAGGCTCGCTGCCTCGTCGTAGACGATCGCCCCCGGATCCTTTCCCCGCCCAAGCGCCCGCGCGGCACGCGTGCAGGCTGGGATACCGATCAGATTGATGGACACGAGCAGCCCCGCCTCAACCACCGGAGGCAGTGACAGCCGGCCGCAGGCCAGCGTGATCAACACACCCACCGCTGCTCCGAACGTGCCGGGGGCAAACCCGATCATGCCCAGACCGCCGCAGGTGGCCAGTAGCACCGCGGGATCGAACCACCGCGGGGTCGGTGGGATGGACTGCGACGAGGCTGTTTGGGCGGGCGACATACCCGCGAACTGTATCACGGCTGAGCCGACGTGATGGAAACGCAGCCCTGAACTCCGGCAGAATGCCTCCCCAGATGCGAACAGTCTGCGGCGGCGTATGATGCTGGAGAACGCCCGTGGCAGCCGATCACCATCCCACCAGACACCGCACCACATTTCCATAACGCTCATGTCAGACAGTCCCCAGAATCCTGCAAGCGTCATCGGCCCGCTCGCCCTCGTCGAATACCCCCACCCGGCGCTGCTGCGGCCGGCCAAGCCGCTGGTGCGGATTGACGACGAAGTCTGCAACGCCGTCGGACAGATGTTCGACATCATGTATGAGGCAGAAGGGATTGGGCTCGCCGCCAATCAGGTCGCCCTCCCCTACCGTCTCTTCATCGTGAACACCGCCGGCCGGCGGGGCGACGGAGAGGAACTCGTCTTCATCAATCCAATGCTCAGCCGTCCCCGCGGTACGGCGGTGCAGGAGGAGGGCTGCCTGAGTCTGCCCGGTCTGCGGATGGACGTGCGGCGGCCGGAGAAGATCGTTGTCGATGCGTGGTCGCTGGATGGCCAGCCGATCCGCCTCGATCTTGATGGTCTGCTGTCGCGGGTCGTGCAGCATGAGTTTGATCATCTCGAAGGAAAACTGTTCACCGATCGGCTGCCTGAGGCGGCGGCGATCGAGGCGAGGCGGGCGCTGGAGACGTTTCGCGAGGTGTTCATGGGGCAGCAGTCGCGGGGCGAACTCCCCGCCCACGAAGAGATCGTGGCCCGGCTCGACCAGCTCCAAGCGGACCGCTGCCCGGCATGACCCACGCTCCCCTCAATGCAGCGCCGTCTTCCTTGAGGATCGTCGTGATGGGCACGGGCCCGTTCGCCGTGCCGATGTTCCACGCGATCCTCGAATCGCCGCATCAGGTTGTCGCCGTCGTCACCCGCCCTGCGCACGCCCCGGCGGGTCGGCGGCCGCCCCCCAATCCGATGCGTGATGCCGCTGCTGCGGCTGGCGTGCCGATCCTTGATCCCGAGCGGATCAACGATCCCGATTCGATCGCCGAAGTCCGGGCGATTTCCCCCGATCTGCTCGTGGTCTGCGACTATGGACAGATCCTTTCTCCCGCCGCCCTCGGCGTCGCCCCCTATGGCGGCATCAATCTGCACGGTTCGCTGTTGCCCCGGCACCGCGGCGCAGCGCCGGTGCAGTGGGCGATCCTCGCGGGCGATGCCTCGACCGGCGCGAGCGTGATCCACATGACACCGGCACTCGACGCGGGCAACGTGATCGTGGCGAAGGAGACGCCGATCGGCGACGCTGAAACAGCACCAGAACTCGAACGGCGGCTCGCTGGCATGGGCGTTGCTGCGGTGCTCGAAGCGATCGATCTGCTCGCTGCTGCCGGGCCAGGCAGCACTCCCGGCGTGCCGCAGGATGCGACGCGCGTGACCCGCGCGCCGCGGCTGGCCAAGGCCGACGGCCTGGTGAACTGGTCGCTGCCGGCCGCCCACATCGAGCGGATGCGGCGGGCGCTCGAGCCATGGCCGCGGACGGCGACCTTCCTCCACGCCGGGGCCGAGCGGCCGCCACTGCGGGTCGTGCTGGAGGACGTGGCCCTCATCGATGAGTCGGTCGGTGGTCCCGCTGCGGATCCGACCGTTCCTCCGGGCACCATCCTGACAGCGAATGACGCCGGACTCGTCGTGGCCTGCGGAGATGGCACGCGGCTGGTCATCCGGCGGCTCGTGCCCGAAGGGAAGCGGAGCATGTCGGCCGCCGAGTTTCTGCGGGGCCACGCCCTCTTTGCCAACGCCCGCTTCGGGTGAAAATGGGGACGGGACTGATTTTCCTGCACAGACCGACGAGATGAATCTTGCCGGCGGACAGGGCGAGGGTGCTTCACAAAAAATCACTCCCGTCCCCATTTTCTTGGCTAGAATCCTCGCATGACCAAACGGCTCTGGATCGAAACGGTCGGCTGCCAGATGAACGTGCTCGATAGCGAGCTCGTCGTCGCCGCCCTGCGCCGGCAGGGCTGGGAACTGGCCCACACCACCGCCGACGCCGACGCCGTCTTCTACAACACCTGCAGCGTGCGGCAGCATGCCGAGGACAAGATCTACTCGGCTCTTGGCCGGATCCGCCTCGAAAAGCAGCAGCGGCCCGGCCTTGTTGTGGGCGTGCTCGGCTGCATGGCCCAGAAGGATCAGGAGTTGGTCCGCAAGCGGGCGCCGTGGGTCGATCTCGTTGTCGGCCCGGGCCAACTGCACCGCGTGCCCGGCTTGGTCGACGACGTCCTCGCCGGCGCTGGCCCGCGACTGGAGGTGAGTCTCGACCGTACCGGAGGCAGCCGCGAGGCGATCGCTCAGAGCTTCGAGAGCTACGATCCCGACCGCGATCCGCAGATGCGGCCAACCCCCTTCCAGGCCTTTGTGCGAACGCAGACCGGGTGCGACAAGTTCTGCGCCTTCTGCGTGGTGCCCCATGTCCGCGGCCCCGAGCAGGCCCGCGCGCCGGCCACGATCGTCGCCGAGGCGCGGAAGCTCGTGGCCGAGGGCTGCCGGGAAATCACGCTCATCGGCCAGACCGTCAACAGCTACCGCTGGTCGGACGGCGGGAAGACGACCCGGCTCGCCGATCTCCTGGTGCTGCTCGACGCGATCGACGGTCTCGACCGGATCAAGTTCGTGACCAACTACCCGCGGGACATGACCGACGATCTGATCGCCGCCGTCCGCGACCTGCCGAAGGTCAGCCACTATCTGCACGTGCCGGCGCAGCATGGCTCCGACGCCGTGCTCACCCGGATGAAGCGAGGCTATTCGATTGGCGAATACATGGAGATGCTTGGCCGCCTGCGCGAGGCGATCCCGCACGCGGCCGTGACGAGCGACTTCATCGTCGGCTTTTGCGGCGAGACCGACGCCGAATTCCAGACCACACTCGACCTCGTCCGCACGGCCGATTTCAAGAACAGCTTCATCTTTAAGTACAGCCCGCGGCCCGGCACGAAGGCCTTCGATCGGCAGCCCGACGACGTGCCCGAGACGGTCAAGAAGGAACGCAATCAGGCTCTCCTCGAGGCCCAGGCGGAGGTGAGTCTCGCTGGTAATCTGCGGTTCATTGGCACCCGACAGCAGGTGCTCGTCGAGGGGCTTTCCGTGCGTGACGAACGGCGGCAGGCCAAGTCCGCCGCACCGTCGGCGGAGCAGGCCCAGTCCGCCGCTGATGGAAATGCCGTGGATCCAGAGGCCACGACCCCTGAGACGCTCGCGCAATTGACCGGGCGGACGATGTGCGACCGGATTGTGGTCTTCGACGCGCCGCTGCGGCTCATCGGGCGACTCGTCGACGTCGACATCCAGGCAGCCGGCGCCTGGTCGCTGGCCGGCGACGTTGCCGACGGGCTCGCGAAGGCGATTCCCATCGAACACCTCTTTTCAGAAGATGGTTCGTCGCCGCCTCCCGCGCTCTACGACATTGACCTCAAGACCGTCGCTGGCGGGAGTCTGGCACCATCCAGACCATCCGGCCCGAATAAGGCCGATTCAACCCCCGGAGCCTGAGACGTGCCGCCGGATTTCCCCGGGTCGATCGCGGAGATGGAACGGCTCCTCGACGAGCCCACCGCGGCAGCGGAGTGGGGGCGTCGGGCAGGCCTCGCTGATCCGCAGTCGGCCCATCGCGCGATCTGCGGCCTGGCCGCCCACGGGCTCACGCTCGACCTGCTGGCGTTTCTCTGCGGCCGACTTGCGGATCTCCTGCCCGGTGTGGCCGATCCCGATCGGGTGCTCGTGGCGATCGAGCGACTGATCGGCGCCGTCCGCAGCCCTCTCTCCACCGGCACGCTCTTCCAGCGGGACCCGCGGAGCCTCGAGATCCTGTTGAAGCTCTTCTCGGCGAGTCCGTATCTGGCGGAACTTGTGATCCTCGACCCGGAATCGTGGGAGCAGATTCGCGTGGGCGAGGGACGGCCCGAGAGCCGCCAGTCGCTGGCGGCGGCACTGGCCGCCGAGACAGCCCTGCTCACCGAGCCCGACTGCGTGATGCGGGCAATCCGCCGCTTCAAGCGCCGTGAGACGCTCCGCATCGCCTACGGCGACATCGTCGGCGGACAACGCCTGGAAACGGTGGTGACACAGATTTCGCACGTGGCCGACTGCGTGGTGCAGGCGGCAGCCGCGTCGGCCCTGTCGCGGCTGGAGAAACTCCGCGGCATTCCGCGGGGACCGGCCGGAGAACACGCCACCATCGCGGTGCTCGCACTCGGCAAACTCGGTGGTGCCGAACTCAACTACTCCAGCGACATCGACCTTCTGTTCGTGCATTCCACCGATGGCCGCGTGGAGGGCCCCAAGCCCTGCTCGAACGCCGAGTTCTTCGAACGCGTCGTGCAGGAGACTGTGCGACTGATCGCGGAGCCGACCGATCTCGGAATCGCCTACCGCGTCGATCTGCGGCTCCGGCCCCACGGCCAGACCGGACCGGCGACGATGTCGCAGGAGACGATGCTCCAGTATTACGACCACCACGGCCGCACCTGGGAACGGCAGGCGTGGGTGAAGGCACGGTGTATCGCCGGCGATGAAGACCTGGGGGCACGGGTGCTGGCCGAGATGGAACCGTGGGTCTATCGCCGCTGGCTGACGCGTTCCGACATCAGCGGCATCAAGGCGCTCAAGCGCCGGATCGAACACCGGGCGATCCGGGACGGCACGGATGCCGCCGACGTCAAGAACGGCCGGGGCGGGATTCGCGACATCGAGTTCACGATCCAGTTCCTTCAACTGTTGAGCGGCGGCGACACGCCGCAGGTCCGCACCGGCACCACCCTGGAGGCGCTGCGACGGCTCGCGGAGACAGGAGGACTGACCGACCAGGAACGCGGCATTCTCGAACGCACCTACACACTCCTGCGGACTGTCGAGCATCGGCTCCAGATCTTGTACGACCGCCAGACCCACACCGTGCCGCAGGACCCGCAGGAATTTGTCAGACTCTCCGTTCGCATGGGCTACGGCACAGGCGAGGCGGCCGCCGATCGTCTGCGCCACGAACTGTCCGAAGCGGCCGATGTGAACCGCCGCATTCTCGACCATCTCCTGCACGACGCCTTCCCAGATGATGTCGAGCCCGAACCCGAGGTCGACCTCGTACTCGATCCGGCCCCACCGGAGGCGTTTGTCCGCGAGGTGCTATCTCGGCACGGATTCCGCGACATCCCTGCCGCACATCGGGCGCTCGAAAGCCTGGGCGAGGAGCAGGTGCGGTTTCTCTCCACGCGGCGGTGTCGACATTTTCTGGCGGCGATCGCAGCCCGACTTCTCACGTCGATCGCCACGACGCCCGATCCCGACGCCACGCTCATGAACCTCGTTGCCGTCAGCGATTCGCTGGGCGGCAAGGGGGTGCTCTGGGAACTGTTCAGCTTCCATCCGCCCTCGCTCGAACTCACGGTCCGCCTCTGCTCGTCGAGCCCCTTTCTCGCCAAACTGCTGGTGGGCAATCCCGGCATGATCGACGAACTCCTCGACAGCCTCGTGATCCCACGGCTGCCCACGCCGGCCGACCTCGGCGCCTCCCTTGCGGAACTCTGCAGGGGAGCTGTCGACCTTGAGCCGATCATTCATGCCTTCAAAGCCTCGCAGCAGTTACGGGTGGGAGTGCGTGACATCCTGGGCCGACAGAACGTGGCGGAGACGACCGCCGCGCTCTCCGCGATTCCGGAAGCGATCCTGCGCGTGGTGATGGCCCGCGAGGAGGAGCGGCTTGTGGAGCGACTCGGCGAGCCGATGGCGGGAGAAGGTGACACGGTGGGCGTGCGGGCCGGAGCGGTCGTTCTGGCGATGGGCAAATTCGGCGGCCGAGAGATGAACTACGCCAGCGACGTGGACCTCGTGTTTCTCTATGACCACGACGGCATCTCATTCCACCGCCGCCGCACGCGGCGCAGCGTCGAGGGCACGACCAACGCCCACTTCTTCGCGGAACTGGCACAGCGGACGATGAAGATGTTCAACACCTTCGGGCCCCATGGCCGGCTCTACGAGATGGATTCACGGCTGCGGCCCAGCGGCCGTAGCGGCCCGACGGCGGTGTCGCTCGATGACTTCGCCCGCTATTTCGCCGCCGATGGCCCGGCAGCCATCTGGGAGCGTCAGGCGTTGACCAAGGCCCGGGTGACCGTCGCCACGTCTGCGGCAACTGCGCGAGCCCTGCGGATCGTGCATGCCGCCGCCTACGAACGGCACTGGACAGCCGGTGATGTCGCCGAGATTCGCCGGATGCGGCACCGCATGGAGGAGGGCGCGAAGAAAACCAACCTCAAGCGTGGACCGGGCGGCGTGGTCGACATCGAGTTCATCGTGCAGGTGTTGCAACTCGTGCACGGTGGCAGCGAGCCCGCACTGCGGACGCCGGAAACCCTTGCCGGCCTCGATCGGCTGCAGGCGGCAGGGCATCTCTCCGGCACCGAATTTACGTTTTTGGAGCAGGCATACCGCCAACTGCGAACGATCGAAGGGCATCTCCGGCTGCTCGACGCGTCAGCGCGGCATGACTTCCCATCGGTACCATCAGAGCAGCGGACGCTCGCCCATCTTCTGGGCTACGCGAGTCCTTCAGAACTCGTCGCCGAGGTGCACACTCTCACGGCCCGCACTCGGCAGCTGTTCGACGACGTCTTCAACCGCGTCGAAGCGACGCTTTCGTAAGCAAGTGTCGCGCTCACTTCGCGGCGCGGCGGCGGGCGGCCCAGAGTTCCCAGGCCACCGGCAGCACCGATATCAGCACGATGCCCACCACGACGAGTTCGAAGTTCTTCTTCACGATCGGCACATTCCCGAAGAAATAGCCCGCCAGGGTGCAGATGAGCACCCACGCCAGTCCACCAACGACGTTGTAGTAGAGGAACTGCGGATAGTTCATCTTGCCGACGCCTGCGACGAATGGCGCGAACGTGCGGACGATTGGCACGAACCGGGCGAGCACGATCGTCTTCCCCCCATGCCGTTCGTAGAAGGCCTGCGTCTGGGTGAGATGCTCGTGCTTTAAAAACCATCGATTGATACTGAACGCCCGCGGGCCGACCGCCCGTCCGATCGCGTAGTTGAGGGTGTCGCCGATCACGGCGGCGATACTCAGCAGAACCAGCAGGAGCGTGATGCTCAGCGACTCCGGATAGATCGCGGCCAACGCGCCGGCCGCAAAGAGCAGGGAATCGCCGGGAAGAAATGGAGTCACCACGAGCCCGGTCTCGCAGAGAATGATCACGAACAGCAGGACGTAGGTCCACGGACCCCAGGCCTGGATGTTGGCCTCCAGGTGTTCCCGGGCATGCAGCATGATGTCGAGCAGATATCGAACGGCGTCCATGGGGTGTCCGGCGGGTGGCGAGGATCACGGTTCATCGTCTGCGATCGGCCGCAGCGTTGTGCCGGATCATAGTTCGCGCGAGCGTGTTTGCATATTCCGCCGCAGCATGAACCAGGTGATCATGACCGGCACGACGAGCGACCCGACGAGCATCCATTGGAGGGAATCGGCCTGGCGACCCATCGCGCCGGCAACGCTCCAAACCAGCGCGATGGCGAGGTTGCCGCTGCCGGCCGCGAGGAGAAATTCTCGCCATTTCATTCCTGTAGCTCCGGCCATGATCGCGGCCGCCTCCGCAACGAGCGGCAGCGGCCGGCTGAGCACGATCGCCAGCGGTCCGTAGCGGCGTTGCTGCACGAGCAACCGTTCCCGCTCATCAGCCGCAAGCCCGGCAAGCGAGCGGCTGCCCGCGGTGCGCCCGAGCCACCATCCCGCCATCGAGCCCGCCGTCATGCCGAGCCAGGCGCAGAGGGTGCCAAGCGCGACCCCAAGCTTCGCACCGCCGAGCGTGGCGACCATGCTCGACGGCACCGGCAGGAGCAGATCCGCAGCCAGCACACCCATCTCGATCGCCGCCAACACCGGGAGCGATGGCAGCGGATCGAGCCAGCGGGCCACGGCATGATCCAACCGCGTGCCATAGACGAGAAACGGAACCAGCGGCACAGCCACGGCCGCGAGCGCAAGGATCAAAAGGAGACGGAGTGGACGTCGCATGAAGTCGCAGGTGCATTCGCCGACTGGTGGCGGCTGGAGAAACTGAGGATGTCAACCATCAGGGGGACATGCTGGCCCGATCACGAGCCTGCGCTGCGATGTCGAGCCCCACAAGCCTGCTCCACGCAGCGAGCAGCGACCGGTAGGTCGTGCCCGGTCTACCGCTACCTACTGCTCGGCCGTTGAAGCGGGTGGCGGGGAGGATGCAGTTGGGCGTGCTCGTGAGCAGGATCTCATCGGCACTGGCAAGATCGGCTTCGGTGAGCGAACGGCTCTGCCAGGCGAGGCTCAGCGATTCCGCCAGGCTTTCCGCACACCGCAGGCTCACACCCGACAGTGCATCGGCTGGCGGCGGCGCGAGGATCGTGCCGTCGCGAACGATCGCGATGTTGGCCGTCGACGTTTCGCTGACTCGACCATCGAGGTGGCAGATGACGGCCCGCGCCCCCGGCTCCGTGGCATGGGCCTCGCGGTCGGCCAGAAAATAATGAAGGCGGCTGCGGACCTTTGCCTGCACCGGCCAGCAGGCATCGGGCACTTGTCTCACCGAAACGCTCCGCAGAGCCATGCCCTCCGCGTAGGCATCCGCCCAGAGTTGAAACGCCAGAGGAAAGGTATGGATCACGGTCCGGGAAACGCTTCCTCTGCCACCGTGCTGCGACGGCTGGTCACCAGGTGTGACGAAGATCACCAGCCCGAGGTCGCCGGCGGCGGGGCCGGCGGCATGATTATGGGCCGCGACCTGCGCGGCCGCCGAAAACACCTCGTCCAGCGGTCGGCCAGGCTGAATGCCGACAGTGGCCAGCGAATCCTGGAGCCGTTCCCGGTGTGCATCTGGCAGAAAGAGTCGGCCGTGGAAGGTCCGCAGTTGCTCGGTGACGGTTGCTCCCAGCACGAAGCCCGCGTCGCCCACGGGCAGGGAGAGGGCCTGCCGCGAAATCAAGACGCCGTCCACCCAGGCCAGTTCGCCCCGCTGCGGTGCGGAAGACGGAGCGATTTCAACGGGTGAATTCATAGCGTGCAAACGGCTCCCCACCAATAAGTGGAGGATAGGGGATTTGAACCCCTGACCTTCTGGCTGCCAGCCAGACGCTCTCCCAATTGAGCTAATCCCCCATTGAGCATTGGAGTGACGCAATCACCGGCAAGGCAGGTGCGTCGCAGATGCGATGAGGGAGCCGTGGCGGCTTGCAACCGCCCCCTGAAAACTATCGCGATGCGGCGGGCCTGTCAACGCATGCCACTGTCGTGGGAGACCTATGGCGGGGGAATTCCCGGGCATATCGCGCAGAAAACCGCCACTGGAGATCGGCCGGCAATCCGAGCACACTAGGAGGTTTTCCCGCCCGAACTCGCCGGACCATGCCACACACCAGTGGCATGCCATTCATGAACACGTCCTCTGTCACCACGACACCCCCATCCGGGACGCCTGCCTGCAGGCCATGCTCGGAGACGACGCGGGCTGTTCTTTCGGTGGCGCTAGCGGTGTATCTGCTGGGACTCGTCCTTTCGATCATCGGCAACACCGGCAGCGGCTCGTCGGCGCTTGTCCGCACTGTCAAAAGTCGTCTCTTCGCGCCGTGGATGGTGCCGCCGTGGCTCGACCTGGGCTTCGACTACCGTCTCACCTATGGCATGGAAGAGGATGCCGATCACAGTTTGGAGGTACGGCGGCAGGGCGACGCAAAAGCCTCGCCCGTTCGCCTCCCTGGCAGACTCACCGGCGAGCGTGCGGCCCGCTGGCGGCGGCTCGCCCGCGCCATGGCGACCGACGACACCGACCGCGATGGCCTGCTGGCGGCGGCAGTCGGCCAGGGCATGTTCGACGATCTGGGCGGAGAAGATCTCGTGGTGAGCATCGTGCGGACGCCGCTTGCAGATCGAGACGGGCCGCCGACGTCACCCGTGACGGCCTACTCAGCCCGCATTCGCATGGTAGGGGGCGAGGTGCAGTTGATCCGCTCAGAGCCTCGTGGCGAGGTCGCGCCGCTCGTGCGGCCCACTGCCGCAGGCAAAGCGACCGTCACCGATGCCGACGCAGCCGCGGAGGGCACGCGATGAGAAACCAGACGACCTCTCCCACTGCCGCCGCGCGCAGCGCAGCGCAGACCGCGGGCGGTGAAGGCCCCGCTGCTCACGTGGCCGCCGCCTGGAATCGGTACTGGTTTACGCCCACCGACAGCCGGCCGCTGGCTCTCGTGCGGATCGGCACCGCAGCGGTGGCGCTCATGCTCTGGTGGAGCTACGCCGCCGACCTGCAGACCTGGTTCGCCCAGGCTGGTGTTCTGCCCGCCGACACCGTGCGGCAGTGGCGTTCACCGGCAGCATTTTCACTCTTTGACTGGGCCTCGACGTCCGCATCGCTGACAATGCTTTTTGGCGGCCTCGGCGTGATGTTCGTGCTGTTGCTCGTGGGCCTGGCAACACCTGTTGTTGCAGTGCTGTCAGCCGTGCTCTGGGCCTCGCTGTTGCACCGTGGCCCGATGCTGGCGGGGCCCGCCGACGACTGCCTGTCGATCCTGCTCTGGTGCCTTGTCATCGGCCCCGCGGGCGAGCATTTCTCCATCGATCGCTGGCTTGGCGATCGAGCGGGCAAGCCCGCGCCCGGCCCGAGCGTCAGGGCTGGCATCGCGACTGGTCTCATGCAGGTGCACGCGTCCGCGATCGCCGTGGCAGCCGTGCTGGCACAACTCAAGGGAGATGCCTGGTGGAACGGTCTTGCAGCCTGGTATCTGGCCGCAGGCCCACAGAGCCTGGCAGCCGACCTCATGCCGCTTCTGGCCCGCTCGGAATACCTGACCAACCTGCTCACGCACAGCATCACAGCCTTCGAGATCATGTTCGCGATTCTTCTCTGGTACTCCCCCACGCAGCGGCTGGTGGCCAGGATTGGCCTGGCTGGCTGGCCGCTTCTGGGCCTACTGGCGGGCGAGCCGCTCTGGGGCCTCTCGCTCGCTCTCTTTGCCCTGCCGTTGGCACTTTCTGGCCGCCACGGACGCCGTGTCGGCGATTGTTGACTACGCTTGAAGGGTCATGACCACCGCCCAGGCAATCTGGTCGATCCTTCTGCCGCGGCAACGCCGCGCCGCGGTCATCCTCTTCGCGCTGGTGCTTGTGGGTACGGCTCTGGAGATGCTGAGCATCGGCCTGGTGGTGCCCGCACTGGCATTCATGACGGGCGGTGGTGGGCAATCGTCGCCGGCGCTCGACCGCTGGATCGACTGGCTGGGCAGGCCATCACAAAACCAACTCATCCTGCTGGTGCTGCTCGTACTCCTCGGCATCTATGCGATCAAGTCGGCGTTTCTCCTGTTCGTCGCCTATTGGCAATCGCGGTTTTTGACGGCAACACAGGCCAGCTTGAGCCGCCGGCTGTTCGCCATCTACCTGGCGCAACCGTGGACGTTCCACCTGCATCGGCACTCCGCCGAATTGATGAGGAGCATCAACGAATCGCAGGAGTTCTCCCACACCTGCGGGATCTTTATCATGACGGTCTCGGAGATCCTCGTACTGAGCGGACTCGTCGGTCTCCTGCTCTGGTTTGAGCCGGCCGGCGCGATCGTCGTGGCTGGCATGCTCGGAGCTGCCGCCTGGCTCTTCAACTGGATCGTCAGGAGTCGTGCGAGTGGCTGGGGCCACGCCCAGCGCTATCACGCCAAAATGGTGATCCAGCACGTGCAGCAAGGGCTGGACGGCGCTAAGGACGTGAAGATCCGCGGCTGCGAGCAGGAGTTTCTGGAACAGTTTCGCCACCACACCGACAGGGTAGCGAGGATCGCCGCACTGCAGTCCCTCGTGCACCAAGTGCCAAGGCTCTGGTTTGAACTGCTCGCCGTCGCGGCGCTCCTGCTGCTCACGGCCGTGATGGTGTGGCAGGGCACGCCCTCCGCCAAGTTGATTCCGATGCTGGGACTGTTTGCCACGGTGGCATTCCGCATGCTCCCCTCGGTCAATCACATCTCGGCCGCGACCCAAAGGCTCCGGGTTTCAGAAGCCATGCTTTCCAGTCTTCATAAGGAGTTGGCTCTGGAGAACGAAATCCCTCCCAGCCGCTCCGCGAGCCCGCTGCAATTCCGCGATCGCATCGTCTTGGACGACGTCTCCTTCTGCTACCCGGGCGGTCACGAGACCGCTCTCGCTTCCGTCTCGATTCGCATTCCACACGGGACATCGGTCGGCTTCGTGGGTGGCAGCGGCGCGGGAAAGAGCACACTCGTCGACGTCATCCTCGGACTGCTGCCGCCAACATCCGGATCCGTGACCGTCGACGGCCGGGACATCCACGACAACCTCCGTGGCTGGCAGAACATGATCGGCTACGTCTCACAGTCGATCTACCTCTGCGACGACACGATTCGCCGCAACATCGCGTTTGGAGTGCCCGAAAAAGATATTGACGACGATGCCGTCTGGCGGGCCCTGAAATCCGCGCAACTCGACGAGTTCGTGGAGAGCCTGCCGGATCGCGCCGAGACATTCGTGGGCGAACGGGGCGTCAGGCTGTCGGGCGGCCAACGGCAGCGGATCGGCATCGCCCGGGCGCTGTATCACGATCCGGAAGTGGTCGTGCTCGACGAGGCGACCAGTGCCCTCGACACCGAGACCGAAAAGGGGGTGATGGCCGCCGTCAATGCCCTCCACGGCGCGAAGACGCTGATCATCGTTGCCCATCGGCTCACGACCGTGTCCGGCTGCGACCTGCTCTACCGGCTCGACAAGGGCCGGGTCGTGCAATCCGGCACCTACGCCGAAGTCATCCCGTAGTGAAGGCCGATTGGTGTCGTTGCGACCCGGCCAGGGGCGGCCCAACGCCGGGTTTCCCGCCCAAAAAACCACCGTTTCCTGTTCCGGCAGGCTTGGTAGGATTGGTCGTTTCCCCTTCACCCCATCTTCGACCTCCGCCCACACCAAGGATCGGTCCGCCCGTGCCTAGCAGCCCCACCATTTCCAAAGTGCAGCAAAAGGCCATTCAGAAGGCCGACACGCTCATCGAAGCCCTGGGGTGGATCCGCAAGTTTCGCGACACCACCACCGTCATCAAGCTCGGCGGTAGCGTCGTCGAGCACCCCGATTCCCTGCGGCATCTGCTGCTCGACATCGTCTTTATGTCGACCCTCGGAATGCGGATCGTGGTCGTGCATGGCGGTGGCAAGGCAATCAGCCGCGCGATGGACCAGGCGGGCATCGAGCCGCGGTTCGTGCAGGGCCGTCGCTACACCGATCAGGCCACGCTCGACATTGTCGAAAAGGTGCTTGCCACCGAACTCAACCATGACCTGACGGCCAAGATCGAGGAATATGGCGGCCGGGCCATGTCGCTGAACTTCCTCTCAACCAACGTTCTCTTCGGTGAGCGGCTGAGCCTGGAGGGTCCGGATGGCCAACCGCTCGATCTCGGGCACGTGGGCGAGGTGACGCGTGTCGATCGCCTCACGATCGACAACCTCAGCTACGCCGGCCAGGTGCCGGTGATCCCGTCGATGGCGCTCACCGCCAGCGGCGAGAAGCTCAACGTCAACGCCGATACGGCCGCCACGGCGGTGGCTGCGGCGATCGGCGCCGAGAAGCTTGTCGTGCTCAGCGATATCCCCGGCGTGCTACGGGATGTCAACGATCCTGAAAGCCTCGTTCATTCGCTGACAGCCACGGAGGCCCGCCGGCTCATCAACGACGGCACGATCTCTTCGGGCATGATCCCAAAGATCGAGGGCTGCCTCACGACGCTCGAACAGGGCGTGAAGAAGATCCACATCATCGACGGACGTCTTCGTCATTCGCTGCTCCTCGAGATCTACACCACCAGCGGCGTCGGTACGGAACTCGTCCGCGACGACGCCATCAATCTGTCCGTCCGTGCCGCCCCCGCCGAGGCGGCATCCGTCCGGTAGTTTGGGCGCTGCGAAACACCACGCGTCCACCACGCGATATTCACCATCACTCCCGACATTCCTGGAGCAAGCCCATGGCCACGATCGACGCCTTCCCCGCTTCGCTGGGCGCCAAGACGCAGGCTGTTGTCGAGACCTTCGATCGCTACGTGGTGCCCAACTACAAGCGGTATCCGGTCTGCCTCGTGCGCGGATCGGGCTCGAAGGTCTGGGATGCGGAGGGCAACGAATACCTCGACCTGTTTCCCGGCTGGGGCTGCAATCTGCTCGGCCATTGCCCTGAGCCGGTCGTGCGGGCGGTGCAGGAGCAGGTGGCAAAGCTGATTCATGTGCCCAACACCTGGTACACCGAACCCCAGGGAGAATGGGCGAGGCTCCTTTCCGAGCGGTCGTTCGGCGGCCAGGCCTTCTTTTGCAACTCCGGCACCGAGGCCAACGAAGCCGCGATCAAACTCGTGCGGCTCCGCACCGACGGCAAGCGATACAAGATCGTCACGTTCAAAGGCGGCTTCCACGGGCGGACGATGGGGAGCGTCTCCGCGACCGCTCAGCCGAAATACCACGAGGGACTCGGGCCGATGGTGGCGGGCTTCCAGTACGCCCCGCATGGCGATCTCGACGCGGTCGAGAAACTGATCGACGATCAGACCGGCGGCATTCTCGTGGAGCCCATTCTGGGCGAGGGCGGCGTTGTGCCCGCGCCAGAGGGCTTCCTGCAAGGGCTGCGGCGGATCGCCGACGAGCGAGACCTGCTGCTGGTATTCGACGAGGTGCAGTGCGGATGCGGCCGGACAGGAAAGTGGTTCGGCTACCAGCATTTCGGTGTCACTCCCGACGTGATCACGCTTGCCAAGAGCCTCTGCGCGGGCATTGCGGGGGGCGCCATGCTCACCACCGTCGAACTAGCGAAGCACCTCCGGCCCGGAATGCACGCGGCCACATTCGGCGGGAATCCGATCGCGGCCGCCGCTGGCATCGCGGCCATCGAGATGATCGAGCGAGAGAATCTGCTCGACCACGTGGCACGCATCGCCGAGATCTTCCGGGAGCGGATGGAGGATCTCAAGTCGCGGTGCGACGTGGTTCGCGATGTCCGCGTGTTCGGCATGATGATCGGAGTAGAGCTCTCGATCGATGGCACGGCCGTCGTGCAGGAGTGCCTCGAGAAACACCTGCTCGTCAACTGCACCCAAGGCCGTGTCATCCGGCTCCTGCCGGCGATGACACTTTCTGCCGCCGAAGTCAACGATGGTTGCGACCGGCTGTCCGACGCCATTCTTCAAGTCGCCTCGCGTTCCTGAAGCCGCATCTGCTGCGGCTGCCGCCGAGGCGTTTCACGTTTTTGAACTCTCTGTAACGATCGTCAGTTTTCATGCGACACCTCATTGTTCCCGAGGATTTGACCGCCCACGAGATTGAGGCCGTGTTCGCGGTCTCGCGCGATCTTGAGGAGAAATACGAAGCCGGCCAACGCGACGCGCTCTTGCCGGGCCGCGTGTTGGCGCTGGTGTTCGAGAAGCCAAGCTTGCGGACGCGGGTGAGCTTCGAGTCGGCCATGGTGCACCTTGGAGGATCGAGCATTTTTCTGGGTGAGGATGCCGGCTTTTCGTCATCTCGGGAAAGCATCGCTGACTTCGGTCGGGTGCTGAGCGAATATGTCGACGTGATCGTTTGCCGCTCGAAGGCCCACGCCTCCATCGAGCAATTGGCGGCGGCGGCGAGCGTGCCGGTGATCAACGGGCTCTCCGACTATTGTCATCCGTGCCAGGCGTTGGCCGACATCTACACGCTCCGACGGCACGTGGGCCGGGTGGCGGGCCACACGCTCGCCTTCGTCGGCGACGGCAACAACATGGCCCGGTCGCTGGCGGTGCTCTGCGGCCTGCTCGGAATGCGGTTTGTGCTGGCAGCGCCACGGGCGTATCAGTTCGACGCTGCGTTCCGGCAGCATCTGAACACGATCCTTCCCGGGGCGCAGGTGGAGGAAACGACTGATCCAGTGGCAGCCGTGAAGGGCGCCGCCGTCGTCTACACCGACGTCTGGACCAGCATGGGGCAGGAGAAGGAGAGGCCGCAGCGTCTGGCTGATCTGCGACCCTACCAGGTCAACGAGGCGCTGATGAAGCACTGTCCTGACGCGCTCTTCATGCACTGTCTCCCTGCGCGACGGGGCGAAGAAGTAACCGACGGGGTGATCGACGGACCGCAGAGCGTGGTGGTGGAGGAGGCGGCGAACCGCATGCACGTGCAGAAGGGGCTCCTCGCCTGGCTCCTCGGCCCGCAGAAGTAGGCTCCGCGTGCCGCCGGCTCAAAGCTGCGGCCCCACGCCACGGCATACAAGCCCGGAGCGAAAGCGATGGGACAGCCGGTCGTTGGGCGATACCGAATATGCCTGGCACGCGGGGCGATGTTCACACCCGGCGTCCCCCGGCTTCCGCCGAGGGCTTTTATTCGATCGGCTCGCATCGCTGACCGGTTTTATCGGCCTCAGATAAAAGCCCGGAGCGGAAGCGATGGGACTCCGGGAATAAACACCGTTTTGGTTGACAAGCACCCACGCATTCGACCTGGTGCACTCACCGATCGAAATGGCAACCCGGATCCGCTGCTCGTCCGGTATCCCCCGGCTTCCGCAGGGGGCTTCTATCCAACCGGACCCCGCCCCGCGGGGTGGCATGACCAGCCGCGCCGGCTCTCGGGGTCCGGCCATCCCCGCTCTGCTACTTCTTCGGCTCGCCCTTTGGTTCGAGCACGATCGACGCGGAGTTGATGCAATACCGCAGCCCGGTCGGCGGCGGTCCGTCGTTGAACACGTGTCCCAAATGGGCACCGCACCGTCGGCACGTCACTTCCGTGCGCTGCATGAACATCGAGGTGTCGACGTGCTCGGCGATCGTCGTGCCCTTCACACCGTCGATCGGAGCAGTGAAACTCGGCCAACCGCATCCGCTGTCAAACTTCTCTCCAGACCGAAACAACGGCTCGCCACAGCAGATGCAGCGGTAGGTGCCGGGCGTTTTTGTATCCCAGTATTTGCCGGTAAAGGCCCGTTCAGTGCCCTTCATTCGGGCCACGTTGAACTGGTCGGGGGTCAGTCTCTGCCTCCACTCCTGTTCGGTCTTTGGCAGCTGATCGTCAGGCAAACGCCCGGCATCGACCGCGTCTTTCGAATCGGCATCGGCTGGCTCAGTCGGCATGGGCGAGGCTCCGGTATTGGGGGCGCGGGCCGGTTGCTCCGCAGCGCTGCTTGGGACCGTCAGCAGCACTCCGGCCAGCAGACAGGCCCAGAAAACAGACGAGCAGGTTTCAGAAAACCGGCAGTAAGAAAACCGTGATCCTGTCTCGAACATAACGACTCCCTCACGTCTTCGGGTCTGGATTCAGGCTTGGATTCACTGTCTCGGGTCGGGCAACGTCTCGGGCTCATACGCATGGTCGCGTTTCCGTAGCACCGTAGCCTTTACAATGGTATCCGCTTGAATCCCGGGGATCGATTGGCCGTCCTCCCCCTGGGTACGGGCGAGTTTGGGAAGCACGTCGAAGCCTTCGATCACTCGGCCAAATACCGTGTGTTTGCCGTCGAGATGCTCCGTTGGCCGAAAGGTGAGAAAAAACTGTGATCCACCGGTGTTCTTGCCTGCATGGGCCATCGAAAGCGAGCCGAGAAAATGCTTGCGAGCCGTGGGCAGGTCGCACTCGCAGGCGATGACGTGGCCGGGACCGCCCGCACCTGATCCGGTCGGATCTCCCCCTTGGGCCATGAAGCCCCCGATCACACGATGGAAGGGTGTGCCGTCATAAAACCCCTTCTCCACGAGGCTGATGAAGTTGGCCACGGTATTGGGTGCATCATCCTCGAACAGTTCCACCACGACGTCGCCCTTCGAGGTGGTGATCGTCACTCGGGGGCGGTCGTCGGCCTCGGCATCGGCCTTCCGCTTCGCCATCTCTGCCTCAACCTTTGGCCGTTCATCCTCGATGGAGGCCCGCAATTCATCCACCTGCTGCTTTTGAATCCCATCGGTCTCGGCCTTCGTGAGCCACGCGGCCGCTTGATCGAGCTGTGAGAGCACCATCGCGGCGGCCGCCGCCATCATGTCAATTTTGCCGTCGGCGGCATCGGCCTTGTCGAGGATCGTGGCCAACTGGATCGCCTGCGTGGGATCGTCGGCCTGCAGCCGGGAGGCGATGACGAGGCCGCAGAGTTCGCGGGCTTTGGGGTTCTTGGGATCGGCCATGGCCAGCGCGAAAGCCGCCGACTCCAGGCGTTCCTTGGTGGCAGGGATCCGGTCCCGGGCGGCTTCGAACTTCGCGGCGATGGCCTTTTTATCCGTCCCTGGCTGCTGAAATTCAGCCTGCAGCAGGGTGAGTTCGGAGATGAGTTCCTTCTCCTGCTTGCGGGCCGCCTCGAATTCCGCCTTGGCCTTGGCGGGGTCGTGGGGATGTGTTTCGACCTCCGGCACCTGCGAAAAACAGGCACTCGCCACCGCAACGAACCACACAGCCGCTGCCGCCCGCATGCATCCCCTGACCATCGACGCTCTCCTTCCAAAAGAAACGTGGTGAGACTCCGGGTACGATAACACGTTTTCCTGCTTCCACGGAATTCTTTGCCCATGGACCGTCCGCGTCGCAGCCCAGATCGTCGTCCCTCCACCAGTGGGGAGGAGGAGGCCGTCAGTGCCCCTCGCATCATCGGGGGTGAACTCCGCCACCGGTCTCTGGAATTCACGCCTGCGGCCCGGACGCGACCGATGAAAGACCGTGTCCGAGAGAGTCTGTTCAACCTGCTTGGCATCGACGTGAAGGGGGCGGTGGCCATCGACCTCTTTGCGGGCACGGGTGCACTCGGCTATGAAGCGGTCAGTCGCGGTGCGATCCGGGCAGTGTTGTGCGAGCGTCATTTCCCGACGGCCGACGTGCTGCGGCGTTCGGCACGTTCCCTGGGGCTCCAAGACCGGGTGGAGGTGCGGCCGGGGGACGTGCTGCTGTGGGCGAAGCGGTTGCCGCCATTGCCGGCAGAGATGCCGTGGGTCGTGTTTGTGTCGCCACCGTGGTCA
>CANFQO010000050.1 GCA_947449135.1 Planctomycetaceae bacterium
CAGCACCACGCTCGATCGCCTCGCCGCGGGCCTAGCCAAGAAGGTCTCGAGGTGAATTCCAGCGACCTCGTCGAATCCCTCGCGAAGGCCACGACCACCGACGAGCAGTTGGCCATCCTGCGATCCACGCTCCACGTGGAGTTGGTGCAGCCCGGCCATCGCTTCGATCCAGAGGCCTTCTACTTCGTCATCGGGGCCACGAGTAATTCCCTCGTCCAGACGCACTCGCCGGCGATCGTGGATGGGCAGTTGCATTTTCGCTCCTGCATGCACGACACACCGATGAAGCCGCTCTCGCTCGATCGTCTCCAGGCCGCCATCGAGCGCCAGCGTATCTACTTCGTGCAGCAGAAGCCGGTCGATCCTGCCGAGCGCGATCAAATCCTTGACGTCGGCTCCTTCAGCCAACTGATCGACGCCGCCCAACGAAGCGGCCTCGTGCCGGGCATCGCCACCATCATCCAGGTCCGCGACTGCGAATTCCGGCTGGGACGCTACCAGCAGGCACTGCAGTTGATTGAGTCACAACTTCAAGGGTTCGTGGGGAGGGCGGCGCAGCGGACACAACAACTGGCCCGTGAAGACCTCGACATTGCGTCAGGCCGCATCAAGATGTCTGGCAGGGAGCTCCAGATCAAAAGGCAGCGTGACAGGCAGCAAACCCAGGCCGTCGACCGCGCCCGCACGCGATTCTCGCGGGTGGTGGAGGGACTGCGGACGCTCGTCAAACGCGGCCTGTAGCCTGCGTCATGTCCGTGGGTACACCGCGAAGGCGGCATGAAACGTGGTCATGAGGTGGCGTGACGCCAGGTTTCATTCGGTCGAATCACGTTCACGTTGCGACCTGAGTGCCGTGCTCGAGATGTCCATTTGAAACTCACGCTGCGACACGAAGGTGGTCACCTCGCGAAGGGCCGGTGGGATGTCGAGATGGAGGGGGTCCTCGAACACGCCGTTGCGCTCGCGGCCAAACACGATCAGACCGCGGGCCCGTGTGGCGATCTGGTGCACGGCTCGGTCTGTCGCCTCGAAAGAGCCGCCGTAGTATTTCGGGTCGGCCAGCCGGGCGTAGGTGTCGGCCCCCATCACGAAGGTGCCTTGAGGAAAGACGTCGAGTTTTTCCACGAATGTCGCCGCCCGCGTCAGCCAGAGCGAACGGCCCGTGAACTGCGTCGTTCGCGACTGCATCTCAAGGTAATCGAGTGCCGGTTTGTCGACGTTCGTGATCGACAGTTCGAAGTTGATCGGCCGTCCGGCAATCTGCTCCGCAACGATCGCCATCCGCAGGTGTCCCTCGTGAAGAGGATCGAAGGAACCAGGAAAGACGAGCATGCCGGCAACTGGAGAGCCCTCAGCCGGTGCGACCACTTCCGCATGCTGCTGGCGTGACGAATCGACACTCGCATGCACCGACGTCCGCGTGCCGGCGAGCAGTTCCTGCCAGGCAGACGGGGGATCGCAGCACTCGATCTCCACATGCTCGTCCTCGAGCAGCCGTAGGCTGCTTGAGGGAGGTGGGCGGAGCGGCCCCTCCGCGATCGTGGCGAGCCGTTCGAGCAGCAGCGCCGCCGCCACGATCTCCTCTTCGCTCCGCGAGCGGGCCTCCTTGCGGAGCACGAGTGTGGCGACACTCGTCGTGTTGAGGCTGTGCAACGCGACAACGATGCGGTGCGGCCCATTTTTCGGCACTCGGGACCGGAGGCTGGCGGTCACGGCAACCCCGATCACGGTGGCTGGCGGTGCCCCCAGCCCACAGCCGCGTTGCCATCCCATCACGGCGAGACGTCTCGCAGCCCGCGAGGAACAGTAGCTCTCCTGCGGCCCCCCCAGTAATCGGTCAACGGCCTCTCGGGCGTAGGGGGCCAGGCATTCGAGCATCACGCTGCTCGCCCCTGGCGTCGCCAGCAGATGGGGGATCGCCAGCGAGCCGCCGCCGGTCGTGACGACAACGACCTGCAAGCCGGCCGACTCCAACGCCCGGAGCAGGGCTATCGAATCGATACGTGGCAGCGACGGGTGAGTTGTCACGTGCTTGCCTGCCCCGCCGATCCTGCGCCATTTGACAGTGGGCGATCAATCGCGGCAGTCGATCTCCAGCAACGGTTTCCCGACAGCCGATGTGGATGCGGGAGGGCAATCAATGATACCGCAGCTCAGGTCACTGTTTGAGGCCGACCGCTGGGGCCGGCACCTAATCGTTGCCGTGGCACTGGCCGCGGCGGCACCGTGTTCGGCGCTGGCGGATGACGGGTCGCCAACGGAGTCGTCCGGTCCATTTGATATGCCTCGTGATGATCTTGGGGAGCCGGACGATCTTTCTGGGTCGGTGGCCCGCCGCGTTCGCCGGGAGGGGAGCACACCGACTGACAGCGTCATCGGCAAGCTTCCCGATCCCCTCAAGGGCACGCCGCTGATCAGTCCTCAGGCGACCGGCCAGGACGCCAACAAAATCATGGCCAAGATGCTCAAGCCGCGGAGCGACTCCTGGGCTGACTGGTACGCGCCGCTTGAGCCCCTGCATCGATGTGGGGAGCCGAGGGCGCTGCCGCCTTGCGTGCCGCCGCCGCCATGCCATCCGAGCCTTCCTCCTGCGCCCTACGATCTCGTCGGCGTGCAGGGGACGCCGTCGTGCGGCCCGATCTATGACGGGCCTTGTTCGCCTCGGACCGGCACGCACGACGAGTGCCCCCATCCCCATCTTCACCGGATCTCCGACCGCTTTTTCGACCTCTTCTACATGTGGAAGTAGCTCGCAGGAGGCAGGGCCTGCGTCGGGCGTGAATTCGTGGGCGGTTTTGAGCTATGCTCTCGGGCCTTGTCGCCTGCCCACGAAGACTCGCAAGGAAGAACCGTCATGGCCGACCTGCCCCATTTTGAGCGCTCCGGTTCCGGCGACCACGATTCGGCCAGCGGTCCTTGGTACAGCGGCATGACCCGCTACCACTGGTTCGTGCTCACTGTGGCGGCGCTTGGCTGGCTCTTCGACTGCCTCGACCAGCAGCTCTTCAATCTGGCTCGCAAGCCGGCGATGGAAACGCTGCTCGCCGCGGCTGACGGCACGGTCGATCCCAAACAGGTCGACTTCTACGCCGGCCTCTCCACCTGCATCTTCATGCTCGGCTGGGCGACCGGTGGCCTGATCTTCGGTGTCATCGGAGACCGTCTTGGCCGTGCCAAGACGATGATGATCACCATCGTCATCTACTCGCTCTGCACCGGCCTGTCGGCGATCTCGCAAGGGTTCTGGGACTTTGCCTTTTACCGATTCATCACCGGCCTGGGCGTCGGTGGCGAATTCGCTGTTGGCGTTGCGCTTGTGGCCGAGGTGATGCCCGACCGTGCCCGCCCCTACGCGCTCGGTCTCCTGCAGGCCCTCTCCGCCGTCGGCAACTTTCTGGCCGCACTGATTGGCATTGGGCTTGGACAGGCGCAGTTGCACATGGGTGCCAAGATCGCTGGCTGGGAGCCGTGGCGATGGAAGTTCGTCATCGGGGCGTTGCCGGCCGTGCTGGCGCTGGTGATCCGTGCCGGTCTCAAGGAGCCGGAGCGTTGGAAGGAGATGAAGAAGCAGGCGGAGGAGACGGGTATCGCACTGGGCGGCTACCGGGCCCTGTTCGCGGATCCGCGGTGGCGAAAGAACGCCATCCTCGGCATGCTGCTGGCGTGCGCCGGCGTGATCGGCCTGTGGGGGATTGGAGTCTTCTCGATTGATCTTCAGCGCAGCGTGTTGAAAAAGACGTTCGAATCCCAGGGCTTTACCGGCCGTGAACTCGCCGGCCGGCTCACGATCTGGTCGGGCGTGGCGCTGATGATGTTTCAGGTAGGGGCGTTCGCGGGCATGATGCTGGCTGCACGGATCTGCCAGTGGCTCGGACGCAAACCCTTCTTCGCGATCGCTTTCGTCGCGGCGATGCTGTCGACGGCGATGGTGTTTCGCTACCTCGACGACATCACCGACATCTGGTGGATGCTCCCGATCATGGGCTTCTGCCAGCTCGCGCTCTTTGCCGGCTATGCCATCTACTTTCCGGAACTCTTCCCGACGCGACTGCGAAGCACGGGCACGAGCTTTTGCTACAACGTCGGCCGGTTCGTGGCCGCCAGCGGCCCGTTTCTGCTGGGCCAGTTGTCGAGCACGGTCTTCGCCGGTTCGGCCGAGCCGATGCGGCCCGCTGGGCTCTTGATGTGCCTCGTGTTTCTGTTGGGGCTGGCCGTGCTGCCGTTCCTGCCGGAAACCAAGGGGCGTCCGCTGCCAGAGTGACGCCGGCCGTGTTCATGCCTGGGGAGTGTTGACGCCCCACCTGCGTGGTACATTACTCCCGGTGTTTCAGCCTCACTCGGAGAACAAAGTCCATGCGTTGGGAAGGCCGTCGGCAGAGCGAAAACGTCGAGGATCGTCGTGGCATTGGTGGGCCCGTGCTCGTGGGTGGCGGGTTGATCACGCTGCTGCTCATGGTGGCGATGATGTTTCTTGGCCTCGATCCGCAGCAGGTGGCCCAGATCGTGCCCGACCTCGGGGCAGCCCAGCAGCAGGCGCCCGCCAAACCGATCAACGACGAGATGACCAAGATGGTCAGGGTCGTGCTCGCCGACAATGAAGACGTCTGGGGCAGGCTCTTTCCGAAGCACTTCCGCGGCCGCTACGCGCCGCCCACGCTTGTGCTGTTTTCAGGGAGGGTGCAGAGCGCCTGCGGCATGGCTAGTGCTGCGGCGGGCCCCTTCTACTGCCCTCTCGACAAGAAGGTCTATATCGACCTCGCCTTCTACGACGAGTTGAAGCGTCGGTTTGGTGCTCCGGGTGATTTCGCGCAGGCTTACGTGATCGCCCACGAGATCGGCCATCACGTGCAAAACCAGCTCGGCATCAGCAACAAGGTGCAGTCGATGCGGCAGCGGCTCTCCGACCGCGAATACAACAAGCTCTCCGTTCGCATGGAGTTGCAGGCCGATTTTCTGGCCGGCGTGTGGGCCCATCATGTGGCCCGCTATGCGGGCATCCTCGACGAGGAGGACATCCGCGAGGCAGTCAACGCTGCTGCGGCCATTGGCGACGACCGCATCCAGAAGCAGGCCCAGGGCTACGTCGTGCCCGATGCCTTCACGCACGGCACCAGCGAGCAACGGGTTCGCTGGTTCCTCTACGGTCTCAAGACGGGCAATCCGGAACTGATGGACAGGGCCTTCGAAGTCGACGAGCCGTGAGCTGCACATGCACATTCTCCTCACCGGCGCGACGGGCTACGTGGGGGGCGTGCTGCTCCGTGAACTTGAGTCTCGCGGCCACCTTGTCCGATGCCTCGCAAGGCGGCCGGGCAAACTCGCCGGCCTGACGGGGCCAACCACGGAGGTCGTCGCTGGCGACGCCGCAGATCCCGAGGTGCTCGCGCGGGCCTGTGCCGGCATCGAGGTGGCCTACTGGCTGGTTCACTCGATGGAGAGTGGGGTCGATTTTGAGCGGTCCGATCGGCTGGCGGCTGAGCGTTTTGCGGCTGCAGCCAAGGCTGCCGGCGTGCGGCGGATTGTCTATCTCGGCGGCTTGGGCGCGGAGGATGATCGGCTGTCCGCCCATCTGCGGAGCCGCCACGAGGTGGGGGCGATCCTGCGGTCGAGTGGCCTCGACGTCGTGGAATTCCGGGCGTCGATCGTGATCGGTGCCGGGAGTTTTTCCTTCGATCTGGTGCGGACGCTCGTGGAACGGCTGCCGGTGATGATCTGCCCCGCCTGGCTGGCCACGCCCACGCAACCGATCGCGATCGTCGATGTGGTGGCCTATCTCGCCGCGGCCGTGGATCTGCCGGCCGGAACCGCGCGAATTTTTGAGATCGGTGGGCCGGACAGGGTGTCTTATGGCGCTATCATGAAGGAGTACGCCCGGCAGCGGGGCCTCGTCCGGCTCATGATCCCTGTGCCCGTTCTGACACCGCGGTTGTCGAGCCTCTGGCTGAAACTGGTGACGCCCCGATATTCGAAGGTGGGACGGAAGTTGATTGACGGTCTCAAGAATCCGACGGTGGTGACGAGCGACGCTGCGTTGCACGAGTTTGCGATCCGACCGCGGTCGCTCGAGATGGCCGTCCGCGAAGCGATGATTCAGGAGGACACAGCGTTTGCCGGGAAGCGGTGGGCCGATCTGGCAGACCTCGAGGATCTGCCGCACCGCTACGGAGGTAAGGCCGAAGGCACGCGGCTGGTGGACCACCGGCACACAGTCGTTGCCGTGGCACCGGAGCGGGCGTTTGAGGCAATCGAGCGGATCGGAGGCGCCAACGGCTGGTATGCCTGCAACTGGCTCTGGCAACTCCGCGGCTGGATGGATCAGATGATCGGCGGGCCAGGCATGGCACGGGGCCGACAGCATTCCGAGAGGCTCGAGCCAGGTGAGAAACTCGACTGTTGGCACGTGGAGATATGCGATCGGCCACGGCGACTACGGCTGGCCGCCGAGATGAAAATGCCGGGCCGGGGCTGGCTCGAATTCGAGGTGGTGCCACGGGATGGCGATGTCACCATTCATCAGACGGCGATCTTCGATCCCCGTGGCCTTGGTGGCCTCGCTTACTGGTACGCCATCTGGCCGCTGCACGAACTGGTGTTTCGTAGGATGCTCGCCGGCATCGCGCGTTTCGCCGTGCGTGGTCGGTGACGCTACAACACTTCTGCAGGCCGTTGGACGCAGCATCTGCCCGCATCCTCCGCCTCCAGTTGGATCGTGGTGTGGGCGACCTGAAATCGGTCACGAAGGAGTTCGGTTGCGGTGGACAGTACCGACTCGTGTCCGCTGGCATCCGGCACCACCAAGTGTGCGGTGAGCGACACTTCCGACGTGCTGGCAGCCCAGATGTGTAGATCGTGCACCTCGGCGACGCCGGGAATGCCGGCGAGTGCCGCCGTGATCGCGTCGGGATCGACGCCGCGGGGCACCGCGTCGAGTGCGAGATCGATGCTTTCCCGGAACAGATCCCAGGTCCCCACGACGATTGCCAGCGTGATGGCGATGCTCACCACCGGATCGATCCACGTCCAACCGGTCATCATGATCGCGATCCCCGCCACGACCACCCCCACTGATACGGCCGCATCAGCCGCCATGTGCAAAAATGCACCCCGCAGATTCGCGTCGCGTTCGCGGCCGCGCATGAAGAGGATCGCCGTCAGCGTGTTGATCGCGACTCCCACCGCCGCCACCGCGATCATCACCGGGCCAACGACCGGCTCCGGCGACCGCAGCCGGTGCCAGGCCTCCCAGAGAATCGCCCCGCAGGCGATGAGAAGCAGCACCGCATTGACGAGCGCCGCGTAGATCGTCGTGCGGCGGAATCCCCACGTGTAGCGACGGGAGGGCGGCCGCCGTGCCAGCCGGCTCGCGCCCCATGCCAGGAGCAGTCCAATGACATCGCCGGCATTGTGGCCAGCGTCGGCCACCAGCGCCAGCGATCCGGCCCAGAAGCCGCAGCCGGCCTCGATGATGAAGAAGAGGGTGTTGAGTCCGACGCCGGTTGCCATTGCCCGATCGAGCTGATCGGGGGGCAGACCATGGGCATGGCCGTGCCCATGCGCATGACCATGCCCATGATGGTTGTGATCGTGGTCGTGATCATGAGCTTCGCACGGCATGCTAGGATCATACCCATGACCACCTTCTCGGCGGCAATCCTGCTGTTTTTCGTGACGAAACCACCGGAATGAACGACCTGAACTGGGGAGCAAGACGACATGCGATTCACGGGTGCACCGCTGCGGGTTGCGGCAATCGGACGGACGGGGCGGGGCGACTGGGGCCACGCGATCGATGAACTGTGGAGTGGCGTCGAGGGAGTGGAGCTCGCGGCCGTCGCTGACGAGTCTGAGGAGGGATTGGCGCAGGCTGTCCAGCGTCACACCCGTGACGGGGCGAAGCCAGTCGCCGCCTTCCGCGACTGGAGGACGATGCTCACGGAAGTGAAGCCCGACATCGTCGCCATCTGCATGCGGCATGTCGACTGTCATGCCGAGATGGCGATCGCAGCCGCGGAGGCTGGCGCGAAGGGGATCTTCGTGGAGAAGCCCTTCGTCAGCACGCTCGCGGAGGCCGACGCCGTGATCGCGGCCTGCACGCGGTCGGACAGCAAGCTCGGGATGGCCTATGTCAACCGTCATTCGCCCGCCTATGCGGCGGCACGCGACCTGATCGAATCCGGACGGATCGGCACCGTGCTCGAACTCCGCGGCCGTGGCAAGGAAGATGCGAGGGGAGGCGGTGAGGATCTGGTCGTGCTCGGCTGTCACATCATTGACATGATCGTTGACCTTGGGGGCGCACCGCAGTGGTGCGATGCGGGCGTCTCGCAGGGAGGCCGTCCGATCACACGGGCGGACGCCAAGGAAGGGCCTGAGGGCATCGGGCTGATCGCGGGGGATTCGATCAACGCGATGTTCGGCCTGGCGGATGGGCCGATCGGATACTTCGCGAGCGTTCGCGATGCCGGCCTCAAACAGCCGAATTTCGGGCTGACGGTTGTAGGCACGAAGGGCGCGATTCACATCAGGCCAGACCACGTGCCGCACGCCTACCTTCGTGAAGCCCCGCTGTGGCGAGTCGACAAAGACTTTCCCTGGAAGCCGATTGGCGCAGAGGGGGTCGAATCACCGCCGGCGAATCGCAGTGAGGTCGACCGCGCCGCAGAACGGGCCGGTTGGGGACGGCGTGCTGCAGCCGATCTGGTCGACGCAATCGTGGAGGATCGCGAGCCAGAGACAGGGATGTACGCAGGGCGGACCGTGCTCGAGATGACGATGGCCGTGTATGCGTCGGCCCTGTCAGGTGGCCGCGTGACCTGGCCGATGGCGGATCGCAGCACCCCGCTGGGCTGAGATGCGTGCGGTGTCGCAGTGACTCAAAAACACGTTGATTTTAAAAGGCCATGCCCGGGGGAGGTCCCTTGGCAGCATCCGTGCTGTGGGGCCCGCTCCGTGGTTGTCGAGTGTCCTGACCGGATGTGTCCGCCAGGTATTCAAACGCGTCCTCTCACCCGGGCATGGCCAAATTCGAAATGTCAGCAGTCGTGTGATTGATCAGGTCGTCAGGTCGTCGATCCGGCGTCGAAATTCCGGCATCTCGCTCGTGACGAAGGCCGTCCACGCTGCCGGTTGCCAGAGTTCGACGCAGACCGCCGCTCCCACCACGAGCAGGTCGGTTCCCGGCTCGACGGCGAGGAATTCGCGGAAGCCCTCCGGCACCACAAGCCTGCCCCGGTCGCCCAGCGTGACCAGTTTGTGACGGGTCGAGAGCAGCCGTCCGAGATCCTGGAGTTGTCCCACTCGCTGCGTGAGCAGGCCCGCCTGCATTTTGCTCCGAACCACGTCGACTGCCGCATCGATTCGCGGTTTCCAGATGGCAGCCGGCCAGAGCGAGAGGCAGCCTGCCCGCTCCTTGGCGAGCACCATCTTCCCGCCCGACGCCGTCAGCGGTTCGGTCAATTCCGGGGGAAGGGACAGCCGGTAACGATCGTCGAGCGTGCGGGAGAACTCGCCGATCAGCAGTTCCGCGGAAGTGTGCATACGCGACCGTCACGGCTAGCCAGCCTCCGTGGGAAACCCGACGGACAGGCCGCTGCCTGTCGGGGGCGAATCCATTCGCATTGGGCACGAAACCCACCGTTTGGCTGTTCAGGCCATGATGGTGGGCTTATGCCCCACGGATGCGGATTCTAGCGGCCCGCGGAGAAAGGTCAACTACCGGGTTGGTGCGTGGCTACTTGCAGGAACTGCAGCCGCCGCTGCAACCGTCGGGGCATTCGCCCAGTTCCTTCTTGTAGGCCTTCAAAGCCGCGGCTTCCTTCGAGAGTTTGAACTCGGGGCCGGACGGGAAGTATTGGATGTCGTCCTGCAGGTAGTAGGGACTGGGCAGCGTCTGTCCGCCGACGTCCACCTGGCATCCCGTGAGCGACACTCCACCGATGGCGAGCAGGAGAAATCCCGCGCGGATGGCAGTCTGACGGCGACGCAAAGGCATGGCTCTGGTGCTCATGGGTCTCTTCCCGGCGGGGGGCTGAAATTCAGGGGGAGGGAACGTGAATCGAATCGCATGATCGGCGTGGTGTTCTGACCTGGGGATCTATCGACCGATTCAACCGGTAAACTTTCGACAACCGTTACGACCCGTTCGTCCGGCATGCCCAGACTGCCGGCGGGTTTGCCGTGGCCACCCAGATTGACAGCCGGTCGCCGCAAGGTTGCGGGCCGCCGTGGTTTGGGCGGTTCGTGTTACAACTCCGACCATGTGCCCAACCCCCCGGCAGTCGTGCTGGAACGATCTCCGCTGGTTCCAACACCAGTGGATCGCGGCCTTGCTGCTGGCCTCGGTCGTGGCACTGTCTCCAGCGAAACTCACCGCACAGGTCGTGTTGCAGCCTGGGCTGGGTGTTCCGGGAGGCCAGACCGTCCCATCGCCGGGCTACGATTTCGCGTTGGCGGCACTCGCCGCCGGCGATTACGCGAATGGCTTGGAAATCGCCGCCCGTGAACATCAAGGCGGCATCCGCGCCGGGGCTCAGCGTTGGATCGATTCGATCGCGAGCGCCGCGGTCGTTGGTGAATGCCACTACGAACTTGGCAGCCTTCGCGAAGCGGTTGCGGCCTACGATGAGGCCCTGCTCATTTCTGCGGCCCATGCTGAGTGGTTGCTGGCTGTGCAGTTTCCGCCTCAGGCACCGCGGCCGCTCGCGGGGCAGCGGGTGGCGACATGGGGTCGAAGCCAACGGAATACCTCCCCTGCTGCCATGCCCGGCACGATCTCGATTCGCCTTGGAGGCGGCGATCCGAATGAAGTGCTGAAAAAAGGTGGTGTGCTGGCGGCGCCCGTCAACTATCCCATCCGGCCTCAGGAGATCATGCGGGCTCTTGTGATCGCGCTCTACCGCCGCGGCCTGATCCTTGGCGAACTCGCCCGCGAAGGCGCAGCAATCGATGAAGCGGCGAAGACTCTGCAGCGGCGACCTGCTCCCCCCAACCACTACTCGCAGTCGTGGATCGACATCGCGCTCGGCACGGCACTCTGGTCGCAGGGCAAGGCCGACCAGGCGCAGCCGCTGCTCACCCGCGGCCTGCTCATCGGGAACCAACTCGATCACCCGCTCACGTCATGGGGGCTGATCGTGTTGGGACGCATCGCCCTCGACAGTGATCAACCGGCGGTGGCCGCCCGGATGTTCGAAGAGGCCACCTACACCGCCGCTGACTACGGCGATGCGCGGGCCCTTGAAGAGGCCTTCCGGCTGGCAGGTGCGGCGCATCTGGCCGCGGGCACGCGAGGAGTGCCGCCCTCGATCCGTGGTGGGGCCGAGTGGTCGCGGAGCACGATGCCGGTGCTGCAGGCCACGCTCCTCGGTCTCGAAGCGGAGTCATTGGCCGTTGCGGGAGATGGTCGGGCAGCCATCGCCACTTTGAACGAAATTGACGGCCGTCTTCTGCGCGGCGATCCCGGCCGCGGACTGGCCGGAGCCCAGCAGGCCTATGCCGCGGCGATGATCGCCTATGACTCGGGCGACGTGACGGGCGGTGATCGTGAACTCGAGCGGGCGGTCGGCATCGCCAGGCGTCGCGAGCCAACGCTCTTTCAGGCTTCCCGCCTCGTGGAAATGCTGATGGCAGGCTTCGGCGGTATCTCCGATCGGCAGGCCGACCTACTCTTTTCAAAGCTGCTCGGCGATCCATCGCCACGCGAGACATCGGTGGATCCTCTCGGCTCGCTCGCGAGGCTCAGCACGCCGCGAACCGAGGCCTTTGAGGCATGGGTTGCCGCGGCCACAAGCCGTGGGAGCGACGCCGCGCTCAACGCCGCCGAGGCGGCGGTCCGCAGCCGCTGGCTGGTCACACAACCGCTCGGCGGCCGACGCACGGCGGTCGAATGTCTGCTGGGTTCCGACCCGGAAAGGTTGTCGCGAACTGATGCCGCGCGGCGGGCTGCGGTGTTGGCACGTCATCCC
This sequence comes from Planctomycetaceae bacterium, assembly GCA_947449135.1. Taxonomy (GTDB): domain Bacteria; phylum Planctomycetota; class Planctomycetia; order Pirellulales; family UBA1268; genus CAMCQY01. The sequence goes on from CANFQO010000050.1 coordinate 11,964, forward strand.
GAACTCTCCGCCGTTCTCGACAGCATGGCCCGACTGCGGACACCTCTCACAGCCGGTCTGCTTGCGGCTGCCCGCCAACCGAATCCCGTGGTGGCAGACGGCGGACAACGGCCGCAACTGCCCGGCGATCCAGTCGCGTGGCGCGACTACCAGCAGGTCGCGGACCGCTGCCGCCAGTTTGTCGCTGAGATCGCCGCCGGCCGTGAGGCTCCACCGCTCGACATGCCGCCACTGACGCCCGGCCCCGAGATCCGCCGCCGTCTGGCTCCCAGGCAGTTAATCCTGTCGTTTCACTGGACAACTGCGGGCCTCCTCGCGGCGCTCGAGTCGCACGAGCGGGTCGCCACGTGGCAGGTTCAACAGCCGGCCGCAGTCACCAAGGAGATCGTTGCGCTGGCGAAGAGCCTGTGTCTGTACGATCCGATCGCACCAGTGTCGACTGAGCGACTCCTGGCCAGCGACTGGCAGGTTTCGGCAGAGCGGATCGAGCGAATGCTCTTTGAAAACTCGAAGGTCGAGTTGGCCGAAGGAATCGATGAGTTGGTGATCGTGCCCGATGGCATGCTCTGGTATCTGCCGTTCGAACTCCTGCCCGTGGGATCGGCCCGGCCCGCCGCTGCGGGGCGGCGATTGTCGTCGCCGGACCAGCCAGGGGAATCGCTTGCATTCCAAAACGGCCCCGACGATCAGCCGGAATCGAAGCGGTTGTGCGACGTTTGTCGCATTCGATACAGTCCGACCCGCAGTCTGGCCGTGCTCCGGTTCGAGACTCCACAGACCGGCGGTCCCCTCGGCATCTGCGTGGGCCGCCTGTTTCGCGGTGACAAACCCGCTGTCGCCCAGGAATGGGCCATGCAACTCGCCGGTTCGCTTGACCGCGCGGTGGTGCTCCCGCCCCCTGTTCCGGCCCCACCGATGTCGCTGGTGGCGTCACTCCTCGACACGCTTCTGGTCTTCGACGAACTGGCGGGCGATGGGCCGACGGCCACGCGGCCGTTGTTCTCGACCCAGGGCGGCAAGCCGGCCATGACGTTTGGTGAATGGCTCTCCCCGCCCAGCAAGCGGCCGCAGTGCGTGGTGCTGCCTGGATTCCAGTCCGCCATGGCGGGCGGATTGGCGAAGCTCCCGGCGCGGCCTGGCGACGATCTCTTCCTGGCCGTCACCGACCTGGTGGCAGCAGGCGGCCGCACAGCGGTTGTGAGCCGCTGGCGAATGGGAGGCAAGACGAGCGTCGATCTCGTGGAGGAATTTCTGCGGGACCGAGAGATCGTCGGGGCCAACGTTCCCCCGGCCGCGGAAAGCTGGCAACGGGCCGTCGAGATGGCTAGGGCAGAGCAGCCCGATGTGGGCCGTGAGCCGCGGCTCAAGCAGTCACCGCAGGCGGTTTTGCCCGATGCGCGTCATCCTCTCCTCTGGGCAGGATATCTGCTCGTCGATTGTGGCGTAGGTCGGTATGCGGATCCACCTCCCCAGGGCCCCGGCAAGCCGGAGCCACCTCTCGCGGCCCCGAACGCGCCGGTCCCACCGCCGGCCGCCGCACCGGCGACGCCGCCACGCGGTCCTCTCAATCCGGCGATGCCTCGTCAGAATCCATGAGAGCGCGTTTCCAAAACACCTCGCCAACGGCCCCCGTTTCATGACCGACCTTCTCGCCGCCGGCCCGTTGCCCGGCCTCGTTGCCCTGGCCGTGGTCTCGTTTCTGGCAGGCGCCGTGAACGCCGTCGCTGGCGGGGGCACCATCCTCACGTTTCCCGTGCTGGCGGCGATCCTGCCTGCCGATCCCGCGCGCATGGTGGTTGCAAACGCCACGAGCACGATCGGCCTCTGGCCTGGCACGATCGCGGCAACATGGGCGTATCGGGGAGAACGAGCCGAGCAGCCTGCGTGGGCTGCGTGGGCTGCGTGGCTGCACGTACCAAGCCTGCTCGGCGCGGTGCTCGGCGCGGTGCTGGTGCTGGTGCTGCCATCGCAGTGGTTCGATGCCTGCGTGCCCTGGTTGATCCTCACCGCGGCGATTGCCTTCGCGCTGCAGCCGCAACTCGCACGGTTTGCCGGCACTCCCCCGCGGGCAGCATCCGATGCGGCGACAGCGGTGCCACTGGCCTCGGCCACTCACATTCCCGCCACGTCGCGACTTGTTCTTGCCTGCGTGCTCCAGTTCTTCGTGGCGATCTATGGCGGGTACTTTGGCGCCGGGATCGGCATCCTGATGCTGGCTGTGCTCGGTGTGCTTGGCCTCGGTGACATCCATCGAATCAACGCCGTGAAGAACGCCTTGGCCATGACGATCAACGGTGTCGCGTCGGGGCTTTTCGCCTTTGGCTCTCTCCTCGGGTCGCAGGATGTGTCCTGGCCACACGCGGCGATCATGGCCGTGGCCGCGGTCGCTGGAAGTTTCGTCGGTGCCAACGTCGCCCGCCGACTGCCGGCAGCCGTCGTGCGTCGGGGTGTCGCCCTCATCGGATTCGCACTCGCTGCCTATTATTTTCTGCCCGCCTAGGAAGTCGCGTTTTCGCGTACAACCACGCCCATGCTCGTCCACACCGAACATCTCACCAAGCGTTACGGCAGTTTCACTGCGCTCGACGGCTGTTCGCTGTCGGTGCCGGAAGGGGAGATCTTCGGACTGCTGGGGCCAAACGGCGCGGGAAAGACCACGTTGCTGCGGCTCCTGCTGGGCTACATCACGCCCACCTCGGGGACAGCGAGCGTGGCTGGCTTCGACTGCGTGCGTCATTCGCTGGAAGTTCGGGCCCGCACCGCCTATCTGCCCGGCGAGGCGAGGCTCTTTCGCCGCATGGATGGCCATCAAGTGCTCGACTTCTTCGCCAGCCTTCGGCCCGGCTGCCGGCGGGAGGTCGCGGCCGGCGTGGCCCGGCGACTCGATCTCGATTGCTCCCGGCAGGTGGCCCGCATGAGCACGGGGATGCGACAGAAACTGGCGCTGGCGGTCGTTCTCGCTATGGAGACACCGCTGGTGATCCTTGACGAGCCGACCGCGAATCTCGATCCGACCGCCCGCGCTGAGGTGCTGGAACTTGTCACCGAGGCCCGTGCGGCAGGCCGCACGGTGATCTTCTCATCGCACGTGCTCTCCGAGGTGGAGGACACCTGCGACAACGTGGCCATCGTGCGGGCGGGGCGGGTCGTGCACGAACAATCGCTCGAACATCTCCGTCGCTGCCATCGGATTCGGGCTCAGCTCAACGGTCCGCTTGGCCCGATCCCAGCCGCACTGGCGGCCAGCGTGGTGATCGTCGAGCAGAGGGAAGGAACGGTGGTGATGGAGGCAGGTGACTCACTGGCGCCGCTGCTGGGATGGCTGGCGACGCTGCCTCTGGAGGAGATGCGGATCGAGCCGGTAGGGCTCGCCGCGGTCTACGACCGGTTTCACCGCGCAGGGTAAATCGGAAAATGGGGACGGGAGTGATTTTTATGGAAAACCTTTGGACTTCTCGCGGACGGTCGCAGATAAATCACTCCCGTCCCCATTTTTTGTAGGATCGCATCATGTGGAATACTGCCATCTGGAAGAAGACGTGGGGCGACCAGCGCGTGTTGGTTCTGTCGCTGATCGCCCTCTGGACCGGTTTTCCCTGGCTCTACATCTGGCTTTCCGCGCAGATTCCGATGCCCGCCTTTCAGGATGTGCTCCTGCGGGCGATTCCGAAGGATTGGCAGCGGCTCTCAGGCGTGCCGTTCACCGAGGTGGCCACGCACGCCGGTCGCGTGGCGCTCGCCTTCGTCGATCCGGTTGTCGTGCTGGCTGCCACGGTCTGGGGCATCACCCGTGGCAGTGATGCCGTCTCCGGCCAATTGGAGCGAGGCACAATGGAGATGGTGCTGGCGGCGCCGGTACGGCGGGTGGCAGTGTTCGTCACGCAGGCGCTGGCCACGACCGCCGCAGCCGCCTTGCTCTGTGCCGTTTTGTTCCTGGCTGTCTGGACCGCCATCGCGTTTGGGCCCTGGGCGGGCAAGGTCGATCCGCTCCGGTTCCTGCCGGCGGCGGCAAACGTGTTTGGGCTGATGGTCTGCATGGCGGGCATCTCCGCCGGCGTCTCCGCCGCCGATAGCTACCGCTGGCGGACCGTTGGCATCCTCTGCGGTTTCTACGTGTTTTCGATTCTTGCCAAGCTGGTGGGCCGGCTCAGCAAGCCGCTCTGGTGGGTCGGCTACCTGTCGTTCCTGAATGCCTACGAGCCGCAGCGGCTGGTCGGCGATGCGGCCGAATCATGGCGGTTGCTGGCGGAGTATGACGCCGTGCTCATTGGTGTGGGAGTGGTCGCCTACGCGATCGGGGCCGTGCTATTCGCCAGGCGAGATCTCCCGGCGCCGCTGTAGATCGACCATTGAAAGTCGGCTGAAAGTCCGCGAAAAGTCTGCATGGCAGGAAAACGGTTGCTTGCCCCATACTAGGTCCCGGTTGAGCTCTACGTTCCCCGCACTGGGGTCCGGCCCACAGGAAGCTTTGAATCCAATGAGGATTTCATTCAGTCGCCATCTCCTGCTCGCGCTTGCTGTTCACGTCGCCACCGTGGTTTGCGTCGCCGCGGAGCCTGCAGCCACTGTGACAGAGCCGGCTACCAACCCGGCCGCCGAGAGTGAATCCCCCGGCCAGGACGACCTCGACGCTGCCGTCGACGCGAAGCTTTCGGCTCAGACTATCGATGACTTCGCCAACGTGCTCGACCTCTGCAAGCGGGCCATCAAGAAGGGGCTCGCCGCAGATCAACAGCAGTTCGCCGAGGATCTCTACACCGACACACTGATGTATCGAGCCGGCCGGATCGTGCAGGCGATCTACGAGGTCGAAACCCCCGATCCCCAGTGGCCGCGATTGCGGTCGTTCGCCATGCGCGACCTGAACGAGGTGGTGGACCGTGATCCGAAGCTTGGCGACGCGCAGCTCATGATCGCGCAGTTGGAGAGCCTGCCCGGTGGCAACAGGGAACGGGCCCGAGCCGCCGCCGAGAAGGCGATCGAACTGCTGCCGGAGGACAAGCTGCAGTCGGCGCAGGCACACGTCGTGCTCGGCAACACAGCCGACGCCGATGACCGCGAGGAGCGCGCCTCTCACTACGACAAGGCGGTCGAACTCGCGCCGCGTGACAAGGACATCCGGCGCACTCGCGGCCTGTTCCATCTGCTGACGGACGAGTTCGAGAAGGCCCGTGACGATCTCGAGGCGGCCATCGAGGCTGATCCCGAGGACGCTTCGTTGCAAGAGGCGCTCGGACTCTCACTGATGATGGACAACAAGCTGGAGGCGGCGGAGCAGGCGTTCGACCGCGCCATCAAGCTGGACTCCGATTCATCCGGTGCATTCTTGCAACGGGCCCGGGTTCGGGCCATGCGGGGCGATCGTCCCGAGGCGATTGCCGATCTCGACACGGCCATTCGCATCGCCGCTGACGAGACTGTGCCGCTCGTGCTCCGCGCCCGTATTCATCAACAGGCGGGCGATTCCGAGCGGGCCGAGGCCGACCTGAAACGGGTGCTGGAAAAGCAGCCCGACCATCCGGCGGCCCTGGAGCTCCGTGGCCTCATTGCTGCGGAGCGCAACGACTATCCGGCAGCGATCCGTGACTTTCGCAAACTGGTGGCACAGAAGCCCGACGATGCGGTGTTGGTCGGGCAACTGGGCATGCTCTATCTGGCTGCCAAGCAGCCGCGGCAGGCGATCAAGCGGTTTTCGCGGTCGATCGAACTCGACGACAAGAATTTTGCCAGTTGGCGGGGCCGCAGCGATGCGGAGATCTCGGTGGGCGATCATAAGGCTGCATTGGCTGACCTGGAAAAGGCGTTGGCACTTGAGCCGGACGATTCGGGCGTGCTCAACAACCTGGCCTGGCTGCTGGCAACCTCGCCGGATGATGTGCTCCGCGATGGCAAGCGGGCGATCGAACTGGCACGCAAGGCATGCGAGGGGACGACCTGGAAGCAGCCCCACATCATCAGCACCCTGGCGGCGGGCTATGCCGAGGCGGGTGATTTCGCGGAGGCGAGAAAATACAGCCAGCAGGCGGTCGAGTCGGAAGACAGTTCACCGGAAGTAAAGAAGCAGTTGGAGGGTGAACTGGCGAGCTATGTGGCCGAGAAGCCGTGGCGGGAGAGGCAGGAGCAGGAGGAGCAGCCGCTGGAGCCGGAACACGCCACCGCGCTGATCGAGGCAGATGAACAGAACGACGCTGCTGTTCCAGAGCCGCAGGAACCGGTGGCCCCACGGCAAAAACGCCGTCCGTTCGACTGAGTTCACGCCCGGTGGCTGAGTTCACGCTCGTTTGGTGTTCGGGTTGCTTCGCCCATCCATACAAGCCCGGAGCGGAAGCGATGAGACGCCGGGTGTGAACACCAGCCAGGTTTCAATCCACCCTCGGCCCAGCATGCGAAGGCCGATGAAAATGGAAACCGGGATCCACTGCCGTCCCGGTGTCCCCCGGCTTCCGCCGGGGGCTTCTATTGAACTGGTGTGCCCACCCCGCGCGGCTGCGTTGTCCCGTGTACCAACGCGTCGTGGCGGACAGCCGCCTGCCGTGCAGCGTCCTTGTTGCCGGCCCGTTGCCAGGCTCGATAGGCGAGCAGCGTGGCTGCCACGGCCTTGTCGGGCCGGCGATCCGCTTCGGCACGAGTAGCAATGGCTTCTGCCGCGACGGCCAGGCCGGCGGCTCGCGTGGCGTCGAGACCGCGAAGCGGAATCTGCTTCAGGCAACGGAGCTCCGTGTCGATCGCATCGAAATCGTAGGTTGCCGCGGCCAGCGTGATCGCACGGTTCACGAGCCCGGCCTGACCGGCCGCCTCGCCGAGTTGACGCGCTTCGTCGAGCATCAGCCATTTGAGAGATCGATCGTTCTCGGTCACCGCGGCGGTGAGCAGCGTTTCCGCGGCGAGCCTCGCTCCGGCGGCAGTGCCAGTGTGGGAGAGCGGTTCACGGAAGCGTCGCTTGAGCTCAGCGCGGCTCCCGGCCAGATCCCGTGGCGACGGGGGCCTGTCGAGCCCGCTGTCAGGGGCGAGTTGCTGCATGGTGGGCCGAAGGCCGGCCGTGTCCGTGGTGACCGACTCTCCGACAGCGTCTTCGGCGGCGCGTGACGACTGCAGGTACGCCGTCAGGACGATGACGGCCGCAAGAACGATGGAGCGTGCGTATGCCACAGGCTTCTAACGGGCAGACGGATAAAAGTGCGACATTTCCATGAATGTCGAGGCATGCCCCGTGGCACGGATCGTCTGAATGGTGGAGCCACCCGACGGGCGTTGGATATTCCGCACCTGTCCCTGGAGTTGGCTGAGCTGCCGCGACTGACGGACAGCCTGCTGCTGCTGGACGTACTGCTGCTGCTGCGGTCGTACCAGGCCCTGCAGGGCTCCGAGGGTGCTGCCCGTCTGAGGATTGCTACCTTGGAAGCCGAGCGCCGTGTAGGGGCTCAGAGACGGCCGTCGAGTGATGTTTGAAAAGGGCGTGGCATTGTTGCCCTGTGGGCCCGTTGGTCCCTGGGCGGTCGCCATGCCGGACGTTCCCAGCCAGATACCAAAGCCTCCCAACGAGACCGCCAAGACAAGGATGCGTGCACTGCTTTGATGAGGACGACGCATGGTCAGACTCCTTTGGCTGGCGGGACGCTTCCCGCTGAATTCACTTCACATATACCATCGCGTGTGGCACCGCACCATCATCGGGACACTCCATACCCTGCGATCGCCACGTCCATCAGGGCCTTCACGATCGCCTTGGCGAGCGGCTTGTCGTGGATCCAGGCCGCGAAATCCTCGCCGTGGGCCGCATAGAGGTCACGCAGCCAGGTCGGGGCCTCCGTCAGCAGCCACGCCCGGAACAGCAGCCACTGGGGGTTGTGTTCGCCGTAGACCTCGCGTGCCACCCAGCAGATGCCGGTGTTGGGGTTGAAGCCGAAAGGCAGGCGGTTGAATGTCTGGACGGTCTGCACACCGAGCAAGCTGAACCCGAAGATTCTTTCGAAGGGCCCAGTGACCTTGTCGATGATGCTGTCGAAGGCGATCCACGGATCCTGAGCGATGAACACCCGATCGCCCGGCAGCAGTTGATAGTTGGTGGCTGTGGAGCCTCCCTTCATGATCGCCTCGATGTCGACAGGCAGCACCTGATCGCAGCCCACGCCCGAAGGGGCCGGCCGCGCGATCCAGATGTCCTTGCTCGACAACCGCGAGAGGCCATTGATGCCGGCAATCGCGTCAAGCACGGTCTCGTTGCCCGTGACGGGAAACCTGGTCACGTTGTCGCCGAAGCCTGCCCCCTCGGTGATCACGTAGTAGACCTTGGAGTTGTAGCTGAACACGTCGACGCTCACGAGCGGAGCGTCGAGGTACTTCGACAACTGGGCCTCGATCGCCTCCTTCGCTTCCGCGAGTGTCATGCCGGTGACGTAGACCGTGCCGTAGGTGCCGAGATTGATCGTGCCATCGGGGCCCACCAGATGCTCGCCGGCGATCTGCTGCTGGCCCGCCGCCTGCGCGAGCGTGAGCGACACCTGCGGTTCACGAAGAATTCGCTTCAGGTGGCGAAACACAGCGTCCTGCGCCTCCTCGAGCGACTGGCCACCCACCATCACCTTGCCGTAGGAGGGGCCAAGATCGAGCATGCCACCAGGCTCCACGACATAGAGTCCGTTGATCGGCTGCTCGAGGAGCGTGCCCTCCACGATGACCTGGAGTGTGTCGAACGACTGGATGCGGAAGGGCGGCTTCGGCACCACACGGAGTGCGTCGATAAGCAGAATGTCAGGGGGTTCGATCACGTAGGGCGGGAGCGTGACCTTCGCCAGTTCCTTGGCGGGCATCCGATCCCCTTCGGGCGGACAGTTGGCCTCAAGTGTGGCCTGCCGCGCGGCGGTCCTCTGCGGACGGCCAGAGATGGCACAGCCATGCGAACAGATCGTCGAAGCGATCAGCAGCGCCACGCAGGCGGTATGCAGTCGCCCGCCAATCCGCCCGGCGGCGGTCGTTCCACGGCATTTTTTCGTGACAGACGTGGCGTGCATGCAAAGTCCCTGCGACCGGCATAGTCGCTCCAATCGTTGTCATCGACACAGGCCCCCGGAAAACTTTGCCCCGTTTGTCAGCGTTGCATCCAAACCAGAGACATTCTTCAGGTTGAGGCGTAAGATTGCAGAGATGGGGATTTTCGCGGCTGATGTCTTTTCTGCGCAGGTTCACGACCACCTACGAGAACGGAGTGCGCAGCCGCACCCTGCCACGGCGGCTGTTGTTTCACCAGGCTTCCTTGCATGCCAATCCTTCCCAGACAGCGTGATGTCTTCCCCGATGATCTGCTCGAAGACTCGTCTCCCCACGCGTTCAATGGCCATGCGGTCGGAGAACTGGGCTGGGTCGCCTTCTACACGCTCTCCCGACGCGAGAAGGATCTCATGCGGAAGCTCGAAGCGGCGACCGTCCCGTTCTATGCGCCGCTGGTCAAGCGGCGGCTGCGGTCACCCGGCGGCCGGGCCCGGCTTTCCTTCGTGCCGCTGTTCCCAGGCTATGTATTTTCCCTCGTCGATGACGACCAGCGTCGGGCGGCCCTCGCCACCAATACCGTGGCCCGCTGGCTGCCGATCGGCGACCCTGCCGGGTTCGTGTCCGATTTGCGAAACATCAAGCGACTTATCGCCACCGAGCAGCCGCTCACGCCTGAGGCACTCCTGGAGCCTGGTCAGCCGGTGCGGGTGCGGAGCGGACCGCTGCAGGGGCTGGAGGGTGCGGTCGTCAAGCGGCGAGGTGGGGAAAGACTTGTCGTGGCTGTCCGCTTCCTCAATCAGGGGGCGTCGATCGAACTTGAGGACGTGGATCTCGAACGGCTGTAACCTGGGGAAGATCCGACTACACGCCATCCGCGTAGCAGTCGTCGACGGAATGACATCATCATGAACCAACTCACTTTCCTCGGCGTGTCGCGCCGGCTTCTCAAAAAGAAGCCGCTGATTCTGGCGTGCCTGCATGCCGTCATCTTCGCCTTGGTCTTTTGGTTTGCGTTCTTCATCCGCAGCGATTTCCAGGTGGACGCATCAATGGCCTTGCTATCCCTGCGCACGGTCTGCGGTGTGGTGGCGATCAAGGTGGCTATCTTTTATTGGCTCGGTCAATGCCACGTGTCGTGGCGGCGGATTTCGTTCAACGATCTCACGAGCCTCATCTGGGCCGCCACGCTCTCGATGTTGGTGCTCATATCCATCGAGTCGCTGATCCTCACGTCTGGCCGTTTTGGTGCGTTTGCGCGGGTGCCACGGAGTGTGTTCGTGCTCGACTGGGCCGGTACCGTGATGGCATTCGGCGGCATCCGCACCCTCTGGCGGAGCATTCGTGACGAGTTGCGGCCGCTGTTGACAAGTATGCCAGTCCGAACGGCCCTCATCGTGGGTGCCGATGAAGCGGGGGAGTTGCTCGCCCGTAATCTCACGTCGGCGACAAACAGCCAGTATTTCATCGCAGGGTTCCTTGATGACGATCCCGCCCTGCTCCACAGCCGCATCGCCGGCCTTACGGTGCTTGGCACTGTCGTTGACGCCGGCCGGGAAGTAGAGCGGCGGCGGATCGATGAAGTGATGGTGCCCTCCGGCTGCCTCAATGGACAGCGATTTCGGAAACTGCTCGAGAACTGCACGAAGGCCGGCGCGCAGGTCAAGGTGATGCCCGCCATCGACGAACTACTCATGGGCAAGGACAACACCTTGCACGTCAAGCCACGGCCTGTGGAGATCAAGGACCTTCTGCGGAGGGAACCGGTTAAGCTCGACGACGCGGCAGTGCGGCGGCTCATAGAGGACAACACGGTCCTCGTCACCGGTGCTGGCGGATCGATCGGCTCCGAAATCTGCCGGCAGGTGCTCCGTTTTCAGCCAAAACAACTGCTGCTCGTTGAGCGAGGCGAGAACGCGCTGTTTCTCCTCGAGCAGGAGTTCTGCCGCTACGAACCGCGGCCGCCATTCGAGCCGCTCATCGCCGATGTCACCGATGAAGCCAGGATGGACCAGATCATGGCCACCTACCGGCCGGCTGTGATCTTCCACGCTGCGGCTCACAAGCACGTGCCGATGATGGAGTCGAATCCAGCCGAGGCGATCAAGAACAACTGCATCGGCACGCAAATCCTCGCTCGGCTGGCGGACAAGCATGGCGTCCGCGATTTCGTCATGATCTCGACCGACAAGGCGGTCAATCCAACGAGCGTGATGGGATGCTCAAAGCTGATTGCCGAACGTTTCGTGCAGGCTCTCTCAGCCGAGTCGAAAACAAAATTCCTCGTCGTGCGGTTTGGCAACGTGCTTGCCAGCAATGGGAGCGTGGTGCCGATCTTCCAGGAACAGATCCGCCTTGGTGGCCCGATCACGATCACGCACCCTGACATTGCCCGTTATTTCATGATGATCCCGGAGGCTTCGCAGCTCGTGTTGCAGGCAGCTGCGATGGGGCGCGGTGGGGAAATCTTCGTGCTCGACATGGGCGAGAGCGTAAAGATCATCGATCTTGCCCGCGACCTGATCAGCCTGTCTGGGCTCGGCGAGCATGACATCGACATCGTGTTTACTGGCCTGCGTCCCGGTGAAAAACTCTACGAAGAACTCTACTTCGATGACGAGCAGCGTGTGCCCACAAACCACCCCAAGGTGTTCTGCGCGATGCACCGTCCGACCACGCTGGCTGCAGCGGAGACGCTGCTCGACGAGCTGGCCAGTGTGATTGAGGAGTCGCCAGAGGTTGTGAAATCACGGCTGCGTGATTGCGTCGCCGAATATGGCAGCCACGCTCTCGAAGAAGCTGCTTCGACCTCGATCCGAAAAGCCCATGCTAAGTAGCCGGTTCACTGTCATTCCGGAGGTGCATTCGGCAGCCGATCCAGCGGCTGCCCGGATCCGCGTGCCGTTCGTGCGGCCGGC
>CANFQO010000051.1 GCA_947449135.1 Planctomycetaceae bacterium
ATGCACCGACTCTGGCTGCTCGCTGCGGTTCCGCTGGCCATCGGCCTCGAGTGGAGCGACGCGCATCCGATGATCGTGTTCTGTGCATCGCTTGCTGCGATCATCCCACTTGTCGGCATCATGGGATCCGCCACGGAACATCTGGCGGCCACACTGGGGCCCACCGTCGGAGGACTGCTCAATTCGACGCTGAACAATCTTCCCGAACTCATCATCGGCGGTGTCGCTCTCTCGCACGGACTCGTCGGCGTGGTCAAGGCCTCGCTCACCGGAGCGATTCTCGCCAACCTGCTGGTCAGCCTCGGGCTCTCGCTCATTTCCGGTGGCCTGCGCCATGGAGAGCAGCACTTCGACTCCCGACGGCTGCGGGTGAGTGCGTCGATGCTCATGATCTGCGCCTTCGGCTTCATCGTGCCGGCCGTATTCAACCTCGGCACGCCCGAAGGCACCCGCGACCTTTCCCTGGAGATGTCGGTCGTGCTCGTGGCGCTCTACGCCATCAATGTGGCGGCGACGCTGTTTTCGACACATGGCGGCACCGGCCTCACGGGCGACGAGGCCTTCGAACATGAACCGGCGGGTTCTTCGGCATGGACAAGCCTGGCGACATTGGTCGTCGCCGCTGGCTTCCTCGGGTACATGAGCGAACTCCTCTCGAACTCGCTCGAGCCCACGGCACGACAACTGGGGTTCTCCAACACGTTCAGCGGCCTCGTGCTGCTGGGCGGCATCGGCAGCATCGGGGAGATTCTCGCCAGCAGCCACTTTGCGCGGCAGGGACGGCCATCCCTCGTGCTCAGCACGACCGTTGGTTCGTCAATCCAGTTGATGCTGCTGGTGGCACCGTTGCTCGTCTTCGGGGGCCGGGTCCTCGGACAGCCGATGGACCTGGCATTCACCTCTTTCGAGGTCGTGGGGATCGTGCTCGCCACGCTCGTCACCCGTGAACTGATCCAGGACGGGAAGGCGAACTGGTTCGAGGGGGCCCTGCTCTTGGCCGTCTACCTGATCCTGGCGATCGGCTTCTTCCACCTGCCGGACTGACGCGGAAGGTTCACCCCGGTTGGTGATCCGTCCGCAAGCGTCGTCCGTTCGCGGCGACGGTGCGTGCCCGTCATCACGCCTCCCCGCGCTCCACGTAGCGGTCGATCACCACGCGGGCGGGCGGCAGGCTATCAAGGAAGATTCTGCCATAGGGCTTCGTCAGCATGCGCGGATCGAGAATCACGACGGAGCCTCGATCCGATGCGGTCCGGATCAGTCGCCCGAATCCCTGCTTCAGCTTCAGGATCGCCTCCGGCAACTGGTACTCCGCGAACGCGTTTCCCCCCGCAGCCTGAATGGCTTCGATCCGCGCAGCAGTGAGCGGCCGATCGGGCACGGCGAAGGGTAGCTTCGTGATGATCACGTTGACCAAATGATCGCCCGGCAGGTCGATCCCCTGCCAGAATCCATCGGTGCCCAGCAGCACACTTCCCGGCCCTTCCCGGAAGTCGGCGAGCATCTGCGAGCGGTTGACGCCGTCGGATTGGCTCACGAGCCTGAAGTTGTTCCGGGCGCACCACCCTGCCAGTTCCACCGACGCCTTCGCCAGCGATGCGATGCTCGTGAACAGCACCATCGCCCGGCCGCGGCTCCGCTCCACATAGCGGCGAATCATCCGCACCACGGCCTGATCATACGCCTCGCGCGCGGTCGGATCTGGCAGCCGGTCGACCAGGATCAACTCAGCCTGCCGTGGATAGTCGAACGGACTCCCCAGCCGCTGCGAACGGGCCTCAGACACGCCCAGACGACGCCTGAGAAACGCATAGTCCGCGGCTGCTGACGCTTCATCACCATCCGCGACCGGTGCATCCGGATCGGGTCGATTCCGCCCACCCACCGCAAGCGTCGCGCTCGTCAACACGACCGTGCCCACGCGGCCGAAGAGTTCACGCTTGAGCATGGAGCCCACGTCGACTGGCGCGCTCGACAGCACCAGCCGCTCGTGACCACGCCGGCTGCGGTGTGACTCCACCCACCAGACGCAGCCGGGCTCGTTCTGGCCGAGCCACATGTCGAGACTGCCGGCCAGCCCCGTGAGTCGGTCGGCCAGCGAGATAAAATCGTGCCGCTCGGCCTGGCTGGTGATCCCCTCGCCCACGGCCCGCAGCTGTCGACCGAGTCCCTGGAGGTGATCGCCGAGCGTGTCGGGCACGAGGTGCGGTGTGGTGACCCGCCACGGCGCATGGCCGCGGCCCGCCAGCTTCGCCCGCACCGCGCCAAAAAAGTCCTCGGCGGCCCGGCGGCATCGCAACACGGCCTGTTCCAACTCCTCGAGCCCGTAGTGGACGGCCAGCCCGCGGTGCGTCCGTTCGTTGTAGAGCTTCGAGAGCACGCGATCGACCGCGGCACTCGACAGGCTCACGCCCAAGTGGTCGCTTGCCACGCTCTCCACCATGTGAGCTTCGTCGAAGATCACGACATCGTAGTCCGGCAGCAGGCTCGCACCGCCCCGCCGAATCGCGAGATCGGAAAAGAAAAGGGCGTGATTGACGATCAGCACCTGTGCATGCGTCATGCGGCGGCGGGCGGCGTAGTAGTGGCACTGTCTGTAGGTAGCGCAGGCCCGTCCCATACAGTTACCGGCATCGCTGGCCACCTCGTCCCAGACGGCATCCTGCGGCACGAAGGGGAGATCGGCGAGCGAACCATCCGCCGTCTGTTTCGCCCACGAGGAAAGCTCACGGAGCTGGGCCAGTTCACCCTCCTCGGGAAACAGGCTGCCGGCCCGTTCGCGGGCCAGGGCCAGCCGCCGCAGGCTCACGTAGTTGCGGCGGCCCTTGACGAGCACGGCGGAAAACTCCCTCGGCATCACCGCCGCCACCAGCGGGATGTCCTTCGTGACGAGCTGTTCCTGGAGCGCAATGGTGTGGGTGGAGATCACGATCCGTCGCGGCCGGACGCTGGCAGTGCTGGCCGCATCGCTTCCGCCGTCGCTTGCGTCGTCGTCGGCATCTGGCTCGTCATCTGACTGGGATGCGGCCGATGCCGGTGTCGCATTCCCTTCGACCTGATCAGCGGTGGCCGCAAGGATGGCGGGCACGAGGTAGGCCAGGCTCTTCCCGGTGCCGGTACCCGCCTCGATGATCGCGTGCTGACGATTGGCGATCGCCTCGGCGATCAGATTTGCCATCGCCATCTGCTGTGGCCGCGACTCCCAGCCCGTGAGGCGAGCGGCAAGCCGACCGCCGGGCGACAGGAGTTCATCGGGAGTCGTCATGCGAGCAATGTACCCGTTGCGGCACATGGACAATCTGGCCTCGCGAAATGACCGGGAGAACAGTCCGGTTCGGTACGAAACATGCCGCCCCCGTGGCGGCACGATTCCAACTTGTCCAGGCGTTCCATCTGGGCTCCTGCGTGCTGAAACCAGCCCGCCGGCTGCGGCATGCTCGTCGCCAGCGGATTCTGCTACGGGAGGCTCTTGGACGAATCGTGCATCGCTCGTGAGTCGCAGAATTCACCGGACTCCTGCGCGTGCCTCCGACCGGCTCCTCAGCATCGGGAGCGTGAGGCACGATCGCCGCGTTCACCGTCCCCGGCGCAACAGCACCCTAGCGAATTGCGTCTGGATACGAACGCAGATGAATTTCCGCCGGATCGGAAGTACAAATAGGCTGACTCATTCAGCTCTTTTCAGAGGATTTTCCGTGTCAGCATCGCAAGGACAGCAGAAGGCGTGGGGCGGCGTGTTTCGCGAGCCCACCGACAAGCGGGTCGAGGCATTCTCCGAGAGCGTCTCGTTCGACCGTCGCCTGGCCGATGACGACATCGACGGCTCGATCGCCCACGCCCGGATGCTGGCCGCCTGCGGTCTGATGACGGTGCCCGAGGCCGATGCGATCTCGCAGACACTCGAGGAGATCCGGCGGCAGATCGCCGACGGCCAGTTTGAGTTCACGGCCGCCAAAGAGGATATCCACCTCCACATCGAGGCGGCGCTCACCGCCCGGCTCGGTGACGCCGGCCGCAAGCTGCACACCGCGCGGAGCCGCAACGACCAGGTGGCCACTGACCTGCGGCTCTACTGCCGCCGGGCAATCGACCGGCTTGACCAGGGGCTGCTGGCACTGCAGCAGGCGTTCCTCGGGTTTGCCCTCCGTGAGCAGGGGCTGATCATCCCCGGCTACACCCACATGCGTCGTGCGCAGCCTGTGCTCGCGGCGCACCAACTGCTCGCGTGGTGTGAGAAATTCCAGCGCGACCGCGACCGGCTGGCGGATTGCCGCAAGCGAACCAACGTGCTGCCGCTTGGCTCGGGGGCGCTCGCCGGCACGACGCTGCCGATCGACCGCGACCATGTCAAAGACGCGCTCGGCTTCGCAGCCGTGGCCGCCAATAGCCTCGATGGTGCCAGCGATCGTGACTTCGTCTGCGAGTTGGCCTTCGTGATCGCACTGGCTGGTGTGCATTGCTCTCAGTGGGCCGAGGAATGGGTGCTCTATAGCACGCAGGAGTTCGGGTTCCTTCTGCTCCCAGAAGGCTTCTGCACGGGCAGCTCGATCATGCCTCAGAAGATCAATCCCGACGTGCTGGAACTCGTCCGCGGCAAGTCGGCCCGGTCGATCGGCAACCTGCAGTCGCTCCTCGTGCTGCTGAAGGGCCTACCGACCGCCTACAACCGCGACCTGCAGGAGGACAAGGAGGCGATCTTCGATTCGATCGACACACTCGAGGCCGTGCTCGGCGTGGCCGCACCGCTGGTGGCGGGGAGTTCGTTCGACCACGACCGCATTGCCGCCACGATCGACCGCGGCCACCTCGACGCCACCAGCCTGATGGAGGCGCTCATCGCGTCTGGCGTGCCGCAGCGGACCGCCCACGAGTTGGTTGGCACGTTCGTCCGCCGGGCAATGACCCGGGGCGTGTCGTTGGCAGAGCTTGCCGATCAGGAGTTTTTGCAGGATTATGCCGGCTGGAATGCCGCACTCCGCAGCGCCCTTGGGGCATCCAGGGCAGTTGAACGGATGGTGAGTTTTGGCTCGACCGCTCCGTCGCAGGTTGCCGACCAGATAGCAGCGTGGCAGCGCCGGCTCATGAAGGAACCAGGAGCCGCCGCCCGCGCCTGATGCGTGGGGTGGATCGTGCATTTCTTCCTGAAGGCTGTCCCGTTACGCGCCGCGTTGTGGGCAGCATTGATCGCGGCCACGGCCGTCGACGTGCCTCCAGCCTGGGCGGCCGACGAGTCGGCACTCCGACTCGATCCGCTCGCGCAATCGGTGATCCACTCGCTCGCCTTTCCTCCGCGGACAACCCCGCCGGCACTCCTCGACGCCGCGATTCGCGCCGCCGACGTCGAGGCCTACGACGTAGCCGCCAGCTATTTCACCCGGCTCGTCGATCTGCTCGAGAAGGCCGGCGATAACCGCCTCGATCTGCTCGCCGATCTGGGCGACTCCACCGATGCAGGCAGCCTGCAGCGACTCGAACGCGTGCTCGGCGAGCGGGACGAGGATGTGCGACCGATCGTGCAGGCAATCCGTGCCGCAGCACGGGAGCGGCGGCGGGACCCCGCCCGGCTCAAGCGGGATGCCGACGATCTCGCCAGCGACACATTCGCCACGCGGTCAGCGGCCTGCGACCGGCTGACGCGAACGGGCGTCGATGCCCTCCCGGTGCTCGTCGATCTGCTCCAGACTGAAGACGCTGGCCACGAACGGGCTCGCGGGCTGGCACGACAGATCGTCAGCACCATGGGAGCCGAGGCCAGGCAACCCCTGCTGACCTGGCTCGGATCGGATGATGTCGAGCACTGGCCCGGTGTCATCGACGCGCTGGCCGCCAGCGTCACCGACGACGAGGGAGCAGACATCGCAGCGTATCTGCTGGCCCCGGCGGTCGTGGCCGACGTGCCCCCCGCGGCCCGGGATCGTGCCGTTCGCCTGCTCAAACAGCTGGCACACCGCGGGCTCTTGCCCGCGGCAGCCATGGCCGACAACACGGTGCCGCCGAGCCCCGGCACCGCAACCGCACTACTGACCCGCAGGCTCGATCGCGTGCTCTCGATTGACGGCCTCCCCGCCCCGGATCATCTCCTCGTCGAGCCCGTGACCAATCCGGCGATGGCTTCCGCTGCCGGCGGCAAGACGGTGGAGCGATTCGTCTGGAATCCGGAGGCCCGCCGGCTCGAAAGGACAAATCTGCCGCCGCAGGCGGCGCGGGCACAGGAGGCGATCCACCTGGCCCGTGATCTTGCGGCACTCAACGCCACCGAGCCCGATGCCGTGCGGCTCGTACTTCTGGCGCGGCTGGAAACCCTGCTGGCCACGGCCGGTGATCCGCTCACCGCCCTCGACAGGGTCCCTGCCGAACAGCTCCAGGCGGCAGTCACTTGGCCGGAGGGCTTTGACTACGACGCCGCGGCCGACGTCCTCGACATGGCGGGCTCACGCGGGATGTTTGCCGCAGCCGCCGGGACTGCCCGAGCAATCGCAGCCGCCCATGACGCTGCGGCCAAGCAGGCGACCGATCGCTCCGTTGACGACTCGGCATCCGACAGCGACAGGGCGACAGAGGCTGGGGCGGCGCCGCTGACTCCGGCGGTACGTGCATCCCTGCTGCGGGCGCTCGCTGTTCCCGACGCAAGCCTGCAATTTGAAGCGGCACGGGCTCTGGCGCAGGCCGGCGGGGATTCGCCCTACCGCGGCTCGAGCCGTGTGGTCGAGATCCTGCTTCAGGCCGCCACCAGCACCGGCGAGGAAATCGCCATCGTGGCACACCCCGATGCTGTCATCCGGGAATCGCTGGCAACAGGACTCTCGCGATATGGCTACCGCACGGAGAAGGTGGCCACAGGCCGAGACACGATCTTGGCCGCGCGGGCCAACATCGACACTGTGCTCGTCGTTCTTTCAGCTCGAACGGTCCGTCCCACTGCCATCGAGACGGTGCAGTTCATCCAGCGGCAGGCCGTTGGCGATGTGCCGCCAGTGCTCGTGGTGGTCGATCCGCTCGACGACGACGCCCGCGGGAAATTCCTCACGCAACTGATCCTGAAGTTCTCCGACTTCACCTGCGTCGGCATCATGGACCGCCTCGACAGCCTCTTCCTGCCGCAGATCGATCTGGTCACCGGCTCTCCGGTCGGACCGCCGCGGTTTCCCGACCACCTCGCCCAGGTGGGCGGTCCGCAGGCCGTCGATCCCGTGGCACGGCAGTCCCGCGCCATGCAGCGGCGGACACGGGCCGGTCAGGCCTTGGCGCTCTTGGCCGATCTGGGCCGCCGGGGCTTCGACGTGACGGCGGCCGAGACCACCGCGCGGCTGGCGCTGATGCAGAGCCCGCAGCCGGGTCGCCCCACCGATCTCCATGCCCCTGCGACGGCACTCCTGGCATGCATCGGCTCGAGCCGGGCGCAACAAGCTCTTTTGGGGGAGACGGAGCGGACTGAACTTCCGGAATCGTCGCGAAAGCTCGCGCTCGCGGGCTTTGCTGAGAGCGTGGAGCGGTACGGAGTCCTTCTGGAATGCGGGCCCCTGCAGGCCACCTACGCACGGTACAATCGGTCCACCACGTCAGCCGACAGAACCCTGGCAGGCGGGGTTCTCGACGTCATTGAAACGCCTCTTCGCAAAGCCCACCCCGTCTCCACCGATGCTGCGCACTCCAGGCCAACACGGTGACGAAACCAGCTCCCCGATCAAGGGTCTGATCGGGTCGGGCCCGGCGATGATGGAGATTTACGCGCTGACGCGGCGGGTGGCTGTGTCAAACGCGTCGGTGCTCCTCGTTGGCGAGACCGGAACGGGCAAGGAACTGGTCGCCAAGGCGATCCATCAGCTTTCACCGCGGGGGAGCGGCCCGTTCGTCCGCGTCAACTGCGGCGCGCTCTCGGAGAGCCTGCTGGAAAGCGAACTCTTCGGCCATGTCCGCGGCTCGTTCACCGGTGCCATCGCCAACCGCACCGGCCGGTTCGAGGCTGCCCACACCGGCACGATCTTTCTCGATGAGATCAACTCCACCACGCCGAAGCTGCAGGTCAAGTTGCTTCGCGTCCTGCAGGAGCGGGAGTTCGAGCGAGTAGGTGACACCGAGACAATCCGCGTCGACACCCGCGTGATTGCGGCGAGCAATCGCGAATTGCTCGACGAGGTCGCCAAGGAAAACTTCCGCGAGGATCTCTACTACCGGCTCAATGTCGTGCCCATCTACCTACCGCCGCTGCGGGCCCGTCGGGAGGACATCCCGCTCCTGGTGAGCCACTTCCTTGAGCACTACAACGAGGCCAACGATCGCTACGTCGTGCACATCCAGAAGGAGGCCGCGGCGGCGCTGGCGAAGTATCACTGGCCGGGCAATGTTCGTGAGTTGCAAAATGTGATCGAGCGGTGCGTGGTGATGGCCACCGGCGACGAACTCACGCTCGACCTGTTGCCGCCGGTGATGCGAGGTGACCGACCAACGGTCTCGCTGCCCGGTCGGGGCGGCGATCTCGACAGCCTCGCGCGGGATCTCGTCGAACAGGGCATGGCCACGGCCGGACCGGGGGACGAGAACCTCTTCGACCGCATCGTCAGCCGCGTGGAGCGGGAGTTGATCGCCCAGATGCTCGCCGACTGCAACGGCGTGCAACTGAAGGCCGCCGCCCGCCTCGGCATCAACCGCAATACCCTCCGCAAGAAACTGCAGGAACACGGCCTCGAAGAGGCGGAGTGAGTGCGGGCCGTGCGGACGTGGCAACCGGGTCGGTGTTCAGAGCCGGAGTCCCGTCGCTGCCGCTCAGGGCTTTTATTCCGGAGATCGCGTGACCGGTCGGGGTGGTGCACCAGTTGAATAAAAGCCCCCGGCGGAAGCCGGGGGACTGCGGGATGCACCAGATCCCGGTTTCCATGTCGATGGGCTTCCATTCGATTGGCAGGACACGCGTGGCAACAGGACTGGTGATCGTGAGCGGAGTCCCGTCGCTTAACACGCGAGGGTCTGCCCGTGTCCCGAGAGCCGGCCTTGCTGACCAGCGGAGCCAGGGATGGCGGAGCGCAGGCAGCATGGAGAGAGCGAAGGCCAGCCTGGAGCCGGGCCTCGCCCGGCGAACGTAAGCCGGTGGCGACGCCGGGACGGCGGCGACGGCGCGAAAGCCGCATGGCCGCAGCGAACGTCCGGCGACGGGCCCCGGGCAGACCCGAACCTACTCCACGATCATGCCGTCTTCGGCCATGTCGCGGGCATGGTAGCTCGACCGCACCAGCGGTCCGCTGGCCACCTTCTTGAATCCCATGCTGCGGGCGAGCGTTCCCAACGCATCGAATTCCTCCGGCGGCAGATACCGTTCCACCGGCAACGAATCGAGCGTCGGCTGGAGATACTGCCCGAGTGTGAGGAAATCGACATTGTGCTCGAGCAGGTCGGCGAAGACGTCGAGCAGTTCGTCACGGGTCTCACCGAGTCCGAGCATGAGGCCGCTCTTCGTCTTCACGCTGGGCAGGCACCGCTTCGCTTCAGCGAGGAGTTGCAGCGTCCAGGGATAGTGGCTCTTGCGACCTCGAACCGTGCGGTAGAGGCGGGGCACGGTTTCCGTGTTGTGGTTGAAGACATCAGGCCGCGAGAGCATCAACTGCTCGAGAGCCCCCTCCTTGCCGATGAAGTCCGGCACGAGCACCTCGACCGTGGCGCCGGTGGCCGCACGCACCGCCTCCACCGTTCGCCGGAAGTGCTCCGCGCCGCCATCGTCCAGATCGTCGCGGGTGACACTCGTGATCACAACATGTCGCAGGCCCAGCCGCTTCGCCGCCTCGGCCACCCGCTCGGGCTCATCCTGTTCGAGCGCCTCCGTCTTTCCCTTCGGAACCGAACAGAAGCCGCAGGGCCGGGTGCAGACGTTGCCGAGGATCATGAACGTGGCTGTGCGGGCCGACCAGCATTCCAGTCGGTTGGGACATTTCGCCGACGAGCAGACTGTCTCGAGGTTGAGTTCGGCGATCAGGTGCGCCATCTCACCATGTCCACCGCCCGGCTCCAGATTCCGCCGCAGCCAGGGGGGAAGGCGGCGGGCGGATGGGAACGGTGTGGAAGTCGGCGCGGAAGCAGACCCGCAGCCGGTCTGTATGCCGGCAGCGTCGTCAACACTGATGATCGGAAGGGAGCCGAGCGATGAGGCCAAGGTGTTATCCGACACTTCTGCTGCGCTCCGAAGGTGCAGAGCCTGACGACTGAACAGGCATGGGAAAACCGGACTGGATATGCGATCGCGGAAACTCGAAGGCGTCGACCAGATGCTCGACGACCGCCGCACGGGCGTCCTGCATCCGAACCCGCCGCTGAACATCGGCCTCGACAGACCCCATCGTATGCGTTCCCACCCCGACGGCGACAGGCACGCTTTTTATCCGGCGGTGGAACTCGAGCGGGGGCTGGACATTGAGAAAGCCGCCGTGCCAGACGACACCCCGCCGCACAGCGACGCCGATGGCCGCCAACAAGCCCGTCCGACCGAAGATCCCGTGCATCCTGGAATCACGGGCGACGCCACACCGCAGGCTGCGGACAGCCGCCTCGAGCCCGGCCTCCAGGCGTTCGACGTAGGCACCGACGTCGTGGCGACCCAGCCCCAGGTCGGCGAGCGACGCAAACATGCTGATGCCGATCTGCCCTTGACCGTGCAGCACCGCTCCCCCGCCCCGGCCGACGAATCGCACCTCCAGCCCGCGCGACCGCAACTCGTCGTTTGAGAGGCCGATGTCTGCCCGCGAACCGAGTCGACCAATCGTGATCGACGGCGCGGGATCATACAGCATGAGCGTCGGCGGCCTTCCACCCGGCTCCGACACCTCCCACGCCAGTCGCTCGGCCATCGCCGCATAGGCATCGAGACCGATCGTGCCGGCCAGCCAGACGGCGACCGCGGGCCGAGCCGACCGGTCTGCATGGTGGGCGTTCATCTGGTTGGTCGCCTCACTTTGCCAGCGCCGCGTGCAGCATGTCCCACGGCAGTGGCATCCACGGCACCGCTTCCGGCAGCCTGACCGCCGCCGGCCCGACCAAAACTCCCGCCGAGAGTCCGGCATCGGCCCGCTCAAGCGCCCGATCCACGGCGGTCGTCAGATGGTCGAGCCATGCCGGCACCTCCACCCCCGAGCCGCTGGCCACGCCCAGAAACTTCGTCGCGCAGTCCTCGAGCCGCTCACCGGCACCAGCCGGGTTCCCCGTCACCAACTCCCTCACGGCCGGATCGATCAACGCCTCCAGTTCATCCTGTTCAAGCGCCATCGTGAACGGCCGCCGCACCCGATCGGCCACGCTTGCCAGCCGCACTCCCGACTGTGTTTCCAGCGTGGTCAGCCGGGCAGCCAACCCCGCGGCGGTCTCGCTGGTCTCTTCACGCATCCGTCCACGCCAGGCCGCCGCCGCCTCGATGGCAGCCCGCCGCGCGAGCACCCGGTGTGCCATGTTCACCGGCCGCAGCGTCCATGCGATGCGTTCGTGCTCTGCTTTGATCCGGAGGAAGTCGAGGAGTACATGCAGGCACTCACCCCGATCCGATTGTGTGGTCGTGGAGTTCCAGTCGCGATACTCAGGATGGTTTTCCGCTACGCACTCGAGCACCAGCCGTAGCCGGTTCGCCGCCTGCTTGATCGGCACAACGCCACTGGCCAGGTCCTCGAGCAGCCGCACGGGCCGCCGCGGCGGTCGCGGAGCGTCGGACAGATCGATGTCGTCGGGCTCGCCCGCCGCGCGGTCGATGAGCTGCTCCAGATACTGCCGCACGCCGCCCCGCAGGATCCCACGGAGCGACGGGGGGGAGAGGAGTTGTTGTGTAAATAGTCCTGCACCGTAGCGCTCGATGAACTCCTGAATCGAGGCAAACGCCTTGTCGTCTTGCACACGCTCCAGCACCGAGAGCCGCAACTGCCGGGCATGCGTCGTCCAGGTGTCGAGCAGTCGGGGCACGAGTAGCGACAGGCCGTCGAGAATTCGCTGCGTGGCCACCGCCGGATCGGGTGCCGGTCCGCCCGACTCGGCCGTCGTCGCCGTCTCCACGATCCGTTCCACGAGCGATTTCGTCGCGGCCTCGAAGACCCGGTCAAACTCGCTCACGCTGGCCGCACCGCGGGGCCGCCGGCTCTCGAGCGCCTTGGCGAGTTGCACGATGTCAGCCGTCTCTGCCACAAGCCCCAGCCGCGGCAAACAGGCCGCCAGCCGCGTCAACAGCCGCTCCCGACTCCGCGCCAGGACGATCTGTTTGGGATCACCGCCACGGGAGAGCGGCACGTAGAGCACCATTCGGCCGACGAGCTTGCTTCGCACGAGAGCCAGCTGCTCTCGCGCTGCGGTCGCATCCCCTGCGAAGATCGCCGCAAAGAGTCTCCCGATCGACGCCTTCCCGGCCCGCCGCGTTCTCCTGCCGCTGGGTTGCCGCCGTGTACCGTGCAGACGGGCCGAGAGCAGCCAAAGCGTTTCGCTGGCCTGAAGCGCGGCCTCGATCATCTGTTCGGCGGCGGCGTCACGGTGCCAGCGGAGCTTGTCAAATTCGGTGGGCGACATGCCTGGAGATGGGACCGTATCGCGTCTGGCCACCGAGGCAGCCGCGCGGATCAGCGTGCGACGCAGTCGCCGCAGCACTGTCCGCCAACCAGACACCGAATCGATCTCGGCCTGCGCGGCCTGAGTCCCGGCCGCCGCATCGATCGTAGACCACGCCACCATCGCATCCGCGAGCAACTTGAACACGCCAGCCATGAGTACCGCCGCATCCTCGACAGCCGACACGCTCGTCAGCGTCGCACCGCCGCCGCCATCCATGTCGAGCATGCCGCCATCGACACCATCGTCGGTCGAGTCGCGCCACACCATCGATTCATACGCCGATGCCACGCTTTCCTCGCCACGCTCCTCATCGTCCACCTGCTCGCCCGCGAAGTCGTCGGACAGGCCGTCCGCCCCATCGACGGCCCGCCCTGGCCGCCTTCCATCCCCCGGCTCGCGGCCGGTGGCGGCGGCCTCGATGACGTCGGCCACGCCGCTGGTGTTGGCCTCGACAAGCTCCAAGAACCGACGCACGCGGGATCGGCCGGCCTCGGATCGGTCGGCACAGGCCCGCGTCATCCACCGCATGGCCTCTCCGAGCCAGACGCCGCCGGAGCGATCGATCGCAGTCCCCTCCAACAATGACGCCCAGTGCACGAGCAGCCCCATCGCACCATCGAGATCCCCTTCGTGAAGGAGACAATCGGTGGCCTGCGAGTGGGTCTCGGGTGATGAAAACGACGCCACCTCCTGCCGCCAAAATCCCGGTGGCGGCGGCTGAGGCGTGGTCTCGCGCCGGCGTGCAAGCGCTGCAATCACTTCGCGGGCCGAGTCGTGCACCTCGCGGCCCGAGAGATGCGGCACGCCCGACACCGTTGTCGTCGCAAACCGATCCCACCAACCGCCGAGCTTCTCGACCGCTGCCGCCGCCCGGGCTGCGGCAACTGGCGGACCGTCGAGTCCAGCCTGCCGCCAAACGGCCGCATAGCCATCCAGAATCGATTCCGTGATCGCGACGAGATCGTCGACGCGCGGATCGGTCAGGCTTTCACCACCAGCCTCGTGCAGCGGAAACTGGCCACCGAGTCCGAGGATGTTCCACGGATCGACCACCGCGCCGCAGTCCACCGCCCGCATGAGCAGCGCACTGGCGGCATCGAGTTCCTCGAGCGCCGCAGCAGCGGCCGACTGCCGGAGCGCCTGCCGCGCCGCCACGACACGGCTGGTGATCCTGGCCGCCATCCGAGCCGACGCCGCGGGCACCATGCCGGCCATCCGCTCCGCGCCCTCCGCACGACCCAGCCGCGCGAGCACCGCCGCCAACGCCACGCTTTCCACCTGCCGGGCCCGTCGGCCCGCGAGCAGGGTGTTGATGTGTCGACGGACACCGCCAAAGGGTTGTCGCAGCCTGCGAGTCTCCTCGTCGAGCAGCTGCCGATGCTCCGCCGGCAGTTGCGTGAGGAACCACCGGTAAAACTCGTCGCGGTAGCCGGCAATCCGCGGCAACAGGTCGGCCAGCGGCAGGCTCGCGGAGGCGGCGCCTGGACCGTGCCCAGAGAGCCCGGAGGCCATCAGGATGACGCCCGCCAGCACCGCCGCAGATTCACGCCGCAGTTGCGTCTGCCGCTCGGCAGTTCGGTCGGCCGGCGATTCGACCGCCGCCTCAGCCCACGACAGGATGCCGTCGAGGGTGGCCTGCTGCACAACCATTCGCCGATAAAAGCCGTGCCCGTCGATGCGGGCCGGATCCCAGAGACCAAAGAGATAGTTGGGGCGGCTTGCCGCCGGGTGGAGGAAATCAAACGCCCGTGGGTCGCACGCCAACTCCTCGAGCAGGGCGAGATCGAAGTCGGCCTGCCGCAGGAGGGGTTCTGGCGCCTGCTCGAGGATCGCCACCGCGTCTTCCACGAGCTGGCGGTAGCGGCCGTGCGCGGCCCCCGCGCCGCGGATGAAGAGCGGAATCGGCCGGACCCGTTCATGGCGATAGGGCTCCGAGAGCTGGCCGTTCTCCAGCACGGCCACCGGTCGCCAGCCGACGTAGTCATTGAGCCTGCCGATCGCCTCCTGCACGATGCCCGCCCGATCATCTCCGGCCGGATCACTGGCCAGGATGGCCTGCGCAGCCGCCATCAGAAAGAACGGACGTTCCAAGGCTCCCGGTGGCTGATGCTCGAGCAGATCGGCATGGAAGGCACGATAGGCCGGCGGCAGCCGGAAGAAGAGCAGGTCGAGCACCGCCCTGGCCTGCCCGGCGTCACGGAAGGCCGCCTCACTGGCCGCCAGCGTCTCGAGCCGCTCGGCAAGAAGGGCCGCCACGCGGTCCGCAGCATCGTTCTGCTCCACGACTGGGCCACCGGCGGCAGCACCGCCCGCTTCCGCGCCGGCAGCAGGCTCCACGCCGGCAAACAGCTCGTTCAACGCCCGCCAGACGGCCGGATCGAACGCCCCGGAGGAAAAATTCAGATAGCCCAGCACGACAGCGGCGGGGTCGTCCGGACGGGACCTCTTCCCTGCGGTTCCGGAGCTGTTCTGGAGATCGTTTGGGGGATCGTTCGGGGATTCCTGCCGCATCGACACCATGCCTCGTTGTTTCACGGTCTGCCCGGGGCGGCACGGGCCTCGGGCACGCGGCGGGAGAACCGCGATCGTAGCATTTTCGCAGGCCCGATTTCGTGGGCTAAGCTTGTTTGAAGGGTCTTCGGACCCGCTCTTCCCGCAGTCCGCTCAATCCAGGCCCCCGATTTTCAGGCATCTGCCATGATTCCCCGCGTGCCCGCCCGGACGATCTCCCAAGCCCGTCTGTGCCTGCTGCTGGTGGCCGTGCTTTTGGCGGCGCCCGCCCGCGGCCTGGCCCAGAGCTGCCTTGCCGGCACTGCCGCCGACGAATTCACGGCCGACAGAGCTGGACTGACGCGCGAGTGGATTCTGCAACTGCCCTCAATGGCCAACGGCTCGAGCCTGGCGGAGGTTGTGGTCGGCGACGGCCTCGTCGTGGCCCAGACCAGCGACGGCGGCGTGCATGCGGTGCAGTCATCTCCCTTCGGCGATGCCGTGCAGCCAGCCGGCTCCCCGCTTCCGGGATCTTTGCTCTGGTCATATCAGGTTGGCCGCGGCGGCGGGCCGATCATGCGGGCCGGCATCGGCGCCGACCTTGTCGCCGTGCCCCACGATCGCGGTATGGCCGGACTGGAACGATCGACCGGCCTGCCCCGCTGGCACGATTCATTCGGCCAGAGCGTGTCAGCCGGTGCTACGGTGATCGACGATTGGGTCTACATCCCCACCTCGGCCGGCACCGTCAGCCGCTTCGCTGTTCATCCCCTCCGGCATCCGACGCAGACAAAGGCAGCCGCCGCAGACAGCCCAACCAAGAAAGCCGGGAACAAAACCGTCAAAACGGCGAAGAGCGCTCGGAAGCGTCAGGAAAGCCTGGACCCCATCGCCATCAATGATGGTGGAAGCCACACCGTCCAAATGGCACCCTGCCCGCTGGCCGCAGGCCTGCTCTGGTGCACGTCGGATGGCGTGCTCGTCACCCTTCAGCCCACCGCGACGGAATGGCGGCGACTCGAATTCTCGTTGGAGAATCCTCCTGCAGGCCCGCCCGCGGTCCGCGAACGCAGTATTTTTGCGAGTACGACGAGAGGCGATTTGGCACGGATCGATCTCCCCGCCGGCCTGAAGGAGATGCAGCTTATCTGGCATACGGTGCTGCCGGGCCCCGCTCATTCCGGCCCGTTCGTGTCGGGTGACACCATCGTGTTGTCGCTCGGCGACCTGGGGATTGCCGCCTACTCCGCCGAGACGGGAGCCCAACTCTGGCAGAGTTGCCTGACTGGTCAGATCCTCACCATCGGCGGCGGACGGGTGTGGCTCATCGATGAATTGGGAAAACTCTCCGCGTTTGATCTGGCCGACGGCGCCCCCCGTGAGCGGCTCTGCTTGGGCCCCTTCACCATGCCCATCGTCAACAAGTATTCCGACCGTCTGCTGCTGGCCTCGCCGTCGGGCATGCTCGTCAGCCTGGCCCCGCGGGGCAGCCGTGGCACGCCGACGCCTGCAGAGGCGACCGTTACCGTGCCCGCTGCACCGGCACCCGGGCTTTCGGATCCTGCCGCCAAGCCTCGGCCATGAGTGCGTAAAGGTCACGGTCGTAGCGATGGAGCCGGTGCGGATCCTGAAAGAAGCACTCGCTCACCACCGCAAAAAATTCGCCGGGCCCCTCGGCTGCATAGTCGTCGAACGCGACGAACCGTCCCTCGTCGAGCGCCTCTGCAAACCGTTCCCGACACTCGCCCATCCCGCGCACCCAATCTCGCCTCCTGGCTGCCGACGCAAGCGGTGGGACACCGTCGATCTCACCGTCGAGCAGGTCGATAGCATGGGCGCATTCGTGAATCACCACGCTCCGCGGCCCATCGCGAAGCCGGCCACCCTCCACCACACGCGGCCACGACAGCACCATGCTGCCGCCGTTCCAGGTCTCGCCCAGCCGCGGCTCCTGCCACTCCAATTCGCCCCCGCCCTCCAGCGGCGTCGACCGCTTCACCAGATAGTCGCCCGGGTAGACGAGAACCGACTGCAGGCGGTCGAAGAACTCGTCGGGCATCCCCAGCACGATTAGACCAGCCTGTCCGGCGATCGACAGGCGGACCTCGTCGTTGATCTCCAGGCCGCGACAGCCCTCGAAACGTTTCTCGGCCACGAACACCGCCACCCAGTCCCGCAACCGCTCCCGATCTTCAGCGCCAAGCCACTGCATCTGCCGCACGTTGCGGGCGAGGATGTCGCTCCAGACTGGCGGCCACGGCTGCTCCCGGATCGAGCGACGTCGTCGCGACCGCAGCCAGCCAAACATGACGACACTCGCACGGCGGACAAGGACGGGACCCGCGGGCGTCCTTAAGGCTTCAGCGGCAACTGCATCCGCCGGAAAAACAGATCCAGAGCCAGAATCAGGCATCCGGTTGAAACAGCAACGAACGACAGCAACAGCATCGCCGTGTAGACGTTCATCGGTTGACGTGGGGAATCAGATTTTGAATCGTCGGCCATGGCATTCGGTGTGGTTCGGAGCCTGCTGAAGAGGCTCAGGCCCGGATCAAGCCCGGAAATCAAGTCCAGTGATCACGCTTTGAGCCGCGTGGTGACCTTGTCACCGCGCTGCACGATTCCGCGGGAGTATTCCCTGACGAGCACGGCGACGGCCCGATCGGGCTTCACGCTCTTGACGATCGCGCGGCCCAGATACTCGTCGTTGCGATAGACCTCGATCTGGTGGCCGGTCTGCAGACCATCATCAAACCCGAGCGATACCTCGATGGAATCGTCCACCACGGCCATGACGACGCCGTTGATCGTCGGGACGCGGTCCTTCGGCAGGCTGTCGAGCGATAGGCCGTTTTGCTTGAGCAGCAGCCGGGCCTGAGAGACCTGCTTCTCAAGCTGGGCCTTCCGCTCGTTGGCAATCTCGAGAAACGACTCCTTCTCGTGCAGTTGGGCCGCGATTTCAGCAGCCCTGTCGATCTGTTCGACGACTTTTTGTTGCTTGTCGTTCGTCTCTGCCTGCAGTTTTGCTACCTGCGTCCGGGCCTGCGTCAGTTCATCCTCGACCTTGGACAGGTCGAAAATCTTCTTCTGCATCTCCTCAAGCTGCTGGTCACGGCCGTCCTTGAGGGTTTTGAGTTCCTTGTCTTTCTCGATCAGCGCCTGCTGAAACTTGGCGATCACCTGATCGCGGGCCGCCTCGGATGTGGCGACGTTGCCCGTCAGCCGCGTGATCTCCTGTTCGAGGCTGGCCTTCTCGGTGTTGAGCTTGTCGAGAGTATCCTTCGACTCCTTCGCCTTCTTCTGCCAGTCGATGTGCGATGAGTAGATCGCAACGGCAAAGCTCATGAGCATCAGGCTCATGACGAAGATCGCAAACACGAAGATCTTGCCGAGGACGTTTTTCATGGTCGAATCACTGCGCTCGCGGGAGGGCGACGTTTCAGGCGGTGCCGGGGCCCACACCCGCCCGCACCCGTCAGCCTAAGGGTTCTTCGGCAGGCGGGTCAACGAGTCTGCAGCCTCCCTGCCTGCGACCATCCCGACAGCAGTGCAACCGTTGCCACCGCCACACACGCCCCCAGCGGCAGACTCCCCCACGTCAGCCATGGGCTCGTTCGGCCGTCGGGCCTGACATCGACCCGCAGGGTGCCCGTGGCCCGCCTAGGGCCTCTGGCCAGCAGTCGCCCCGAGCCGTCGATCGAGGCTGAAAAACCAGTGTTGGCCGCGATCACGATCGGCGTCCGCACCTCGACGGCCCGGAAGATCGCGGCCGTCAGGTGCATGTCGAGTTCGCTTGACCCCCAGAACCAGCCGTCGTTGGTGAGGTTGACGATCAGATCGGGCCTTCCGCCGGCGTGGCTCAGTTCGAGCACCATCGACCGCACCGCCTCCGGCAGGGCCGTCTCGTAGCAGATGTTCACCGCCACCCGCCTGCCAGCGATCGTGACGGCGACCGGCTCGGTGCCAGCCGTCAGGCCCGCCGGCAGTGGCGTGAGTCGGTAGAGCCAGGGAAACCGCTCGGCCAGTGGGATGTATTCGCCGAACATCACCGGATACTGCTTGCTGTAGCACGCCAGCGGGATGCCGTCGGGACTGAGAAACAGTCCGCAGTTGTAGTTCCTCGCGCCGGAGGGCACGTGCGGCGTGACCACCTGTTTGTCGAGGCCGACCAGCCAGTGCGTGCCATAGCGTCGCGCGAAGGCGGCCAGAAGCGTCAACCGCTCCTCCTCCAGCAGGCGGCGACAGGCCGCTTGCCGATCGGCAGCCGAGGCCGGGCGCCGTGATGTGTCGGTAGGCTCCGCGGCATCCCGACCGGCGAGTGTCTGGTCGATCACGCTCTCAGGCAGCACCTCGTCGGGATCGATCTCCAAGAGACCCCATCGCCACATCGTCTCGGGCCAGACGATCAGCTCCGGAGGCAGCTGGCCAGTTTCGCCCGTCGTTGAACCCACGTTCGAACCCAGCGCCGACATCGTGAGCTCATCATAGTGCCGCGCCACATCGCCAGCGGCTGCGGGATCGTGCTTGAGTTCAGTGTCGATCGATCCCTGCACGAGCAGCACGTCGAGCGCAGGCCCGGCCGGCCGCGGCTCTCCGCTTATCCGCCAGCTTCCATAGCCAAGGGCTGAGAGCAGCACGACGGCAGCGGTGAGACCGTCGACCAAGGCCGCACGGCGCCGATGCCGCAAGCTGAAGTCAACGCTGTGCTCGCGTGACACCATCGCGGCAGCCACGCTGGCGATGCCTGCCGCTACGGCCATCACCACGCCCCCCACGCCCACCGCGCCCAGACAGTCGGCCAGCTGGATCAGTGTGGTCCAGCGCCACTGCGTGTGGCCCAGTCCACCGAACGTGAAGCCGCCCAGCACCCAGCCGCGAAGCTGCTCGGAGGCCATCCACGCAAGCGGCGCCGCCGCGACGAGCGGCCACCTCCAGCCATGCACAAGCCGACGGGCGATCACGACGAAGAGCGGCACGTAGCAGGCGAGATACGCAGAGAGCGCCACCCAGCCGATCGAGGTGGCCGGGTGCGGCAGCCGAAGCCAGTGAATTGCGGCCAACCAGTGAAAGAACCCGCCCAGCCACAGGCTCCTCCAGGGATGCGCGGCCGAAAGCCGGTCGGCCTGCACGACCGCCAGCCACGGCAGTGGCGCGAGCCACGCGAGCATCCAGCAGTCAGCCGGGGGCTGCACGAGAAACATGGTGGCGGCGCCAGCCAGGGAGAGCCCCAGCACGCCCCGATCGTCGAGCGGTTGGCCGAAAAACCCCGGCATGGCCCCCAGGCCGTGCAGGAACCGGCCAATCCAACCCGGTCGTGTCTGACCGTGTGTCATGGCGCCGCCTCGAACTCAGCGATCACCATGCCCGGCATCACGGCATCATCCTCGTCGGCCAGTTGTGCGCGCAGGCGGCCCGTCACGGGCGACTCCAGGTCGATGGTTGCACCGCCGCCGAGCAGTTCCACGACGCGATCCCCCTCCAGCACCTCGGCCCCTTCGGGTACGAGCCAGAGCGACACCCGCAGCGGCAGGCCCAGCACTCCACACTCCGGCACAGCCAGCGGCACGCGTCGAGGATGTGCGTCTTTCTGCATCCCTTGTCACCCGCACGCGCTGGCTACGGAAGCCCCCGCAGCCAGTCTCCACGCAGCCATTCAAGCACGACACCACCAACGGCCTCCAGCGATTCAGCGCTGCACTGCCGAGGCGTGTCCTGCGCGGTGTGCCAGTGCGGATAATCAAAATCGATGATGTCGCAGGTGGGGATCCCCGCGATCATCCGCAGCGGCACGTGGTCATCCTGCACGGAGTATTTGGGACGGGGCACGAACTGCCGAACGTTCCTGCGGGCAGCGACGGCCCAGATCGAATCGACTACCGGTAGGGTATCGGGCCAGGCGATGCTCTGCTGCTCCTGCCAGATTTCGAGATCGCGGTCGGCCACCATGTCGACGATCACGCCACACCGGTAGCGATGCTGCTGTCCCGCCTGCGGAGTGCCAGCCTGCTGACCGGCCGCATACTGTCGGGCGAAGAAGGTCGATCCCAGAAAGTATGGATCGCGCGCGGCAAAGACATATTCCTCGGCATCGAAGAGCACGAAGTCGACCCCCACGGGCCCCGGCAGCGTCGGCATCGCGCGAGCCAGTTCCATCAAGAGCGCCACGCCACTGGCGCCGTCGTTGGCGCCGACGAAGGTGCCCTTGGGATCGACCGGGTCGCGGTCGGGAAACGGGCGAGTGTCGTAATGCGCGCCGAGGAGCACCCGGTCACGCCGGTCGGGATGCCACTCGACGACGAGGTTTTCCATATGCACGGGAGCACCGGACCGCCGATCGCGGATCTGGAAGGCCTGCCCGTGCACCGTGCCGCCCGCGGCACGGAAGTGGGCGGCCAGCATGGCCCGCTGCTGAATCATCGCCGCCGAACCGCTGGGCCGTGGGCCCAGGCCGGAAATTTTCTCCAGGTGCGCAAACGCCCGCGGGCCAGAGAATTCCGGCATCTCCTCGGCCCGGCCT
This sequence comes from Planctomycetaceae bacterium, assembly GCA_947449135.1. Taxonomy (GTDB): domain Bacteria; phylum Planctomycetota; class Planctomycetia; order Pirellulales; family UBA1268; genus CAMCQY01. The sequence continues at coordinate 21,572 of CANFQO010000051.1, forward strand.
GCGGCCGGCAACGCGACGGCCACCAGCAGTGCTGCCGCGACCATGGTTGTGTGCATCCACCGCCAACCGCTCATGCAGACTCCTTTCGAGAAGAGTCTAATGCATTCCGGCAGGCTGCCGGCACTGCCTGACTGGAAACATCCTTTTCCCATCACCGCCTTCGACCCTTGGCCCACACCATGAATCCCCACTTTGTTCCGGTGGCTGGCCTGCTGCTGGCATGCGCGTGGGCAGGAGGCGCCCGGGCAGGTGGGGGACCCGAAAACGTGTTCCTGGTCGTCAACGCCTCGAGCCCCGACAGTGTCACGGTGGCCAATGCCTATGCTGAGCTGCGCGGCATTCCCCCGATCAACGTTCTCATGCTGCCGTGGCAGGAAAGCACTGAAAGCGTGAGCATCGCCACATTCCGCAGTGACTTGCTTGATCCCGTGCTGCAGGCGATCGATGGAAGACGGCTCGCCCCGCAGATCAACTGCGTCGTGTACTCGAACGATTTTCCCTGGCGGATCGACTTTGCCGACGAGCTGCCCGCGGCGGTCTCGGGTCAGGAACTCTACAAGTTTCCATCCGGTTCGCTCACCGGCATGACCATGCTCTACGGCGCGGTGCGGAGCGGTCAGGGACCGGTCTGGCTCGATCCACAGAGCAATCGCTACTGGCGGCCGCTCGATGCCGATGGCGTGCCGAAGTCGACCGATGGCTTCCGTGGCTGGCATCGCTATGACGCCCAAGGCGAGGTGGTACAAGACGCCGGCAACCGCTACCTGCTCGCGGTGATGCTGGGAGTGACCGCGGGCCGGGGCAACTCCGTGGCGGAGATCATCCGCGGGCTGGAGATGTCGGCCGCAGCCGACGGCACGAAGCCTTCGGGCACGATCTATTTCGTCACCAATAATGACGTGCGCACGAAAACCCGCAGCCCGGCGTTTCCTCCCATCGTGCGGGCGATCGAGGCTCTCGGTGTCAAGGCTGAGGTCGTCACCGGCATGCTACCGTCAGCCCGACGGGATGTGGCGGGACTGATGACCGGCACAGCCGACTTCGACTGGGCAGCCAGCAAGAGCACGGTCGTGCCCGGCGCCATCTGCGACAACCTCACCAGCTTCGGCGGAGTCTTCACGGCGTCGGCTGGACAGACGCCGCTCTCGGCATTCATCCGCGCCGGCGCCGCCGGCTCCAGCGGCACCGTCATCGAGCCGTATGCCCTGCAGGCGAAGTTTCCGCACCCCGCGATCCAACTGCACTATGCCCGCGGAGCCACGCTCGCCGAGGCCTTCTATCAGTCGGTGCAGTCACCCTATCAGCTCCTCGTGGTGGGCGACCCGCTCTGCTGTCCATGGGCCACGATCCCTCAGGTGCAGGTTGCGGTGACCGGCACTGGCAACGCGCTCGACAACATCGGCAGCCTTTCCGGAGTGATCGAACTGGTGCCGCAGGCGACCATGGCGGGTCCACAATCGCAGCCTGACGGCGCTGCTGCCAGCACCGCGATCGCCCGCTTCACGTTCTTCGTCGATGGCGTGCAACTGGCGGAGTGCCGCCCCGGTGAACGCCTGCCGCTCGACACGGCGCAACTGGCGGATGGGCATCATGAATTCCGCGTGGTGGCCACCGAGGCGTCTTCGGTGCAGTCGCAAGGCCGCTGGGTGATGCCTGTGCAGTTCAAGAACCACGGACGGTCGCTCACGCTGCGGGTCGAGCCGGAGCGAGTGTCGCTGGCGGGCACGGTGCGTGTGAGCTTGGCGGGGGAAGGGCTCGATGGCGTGGCGGTCTTCTCGATGGGGCGGGTGCTGGGACGCACGGCCGGAGGCGATACCACGATCGAGGTGCCTGCTGAGTTGCTCGGCTGCGGCCGCGTGACGATCCGCGCCATGGGCCGCGCGGGCGCCGGCGCGGTCAACAGCGTCAACGCCACACCCGTCACGATCGAGGTGACGGAGAAGTAACCGCACACGGTCCACTCGGGCACGTTCACTTCCGACGAGCATGCCGCAGCCGGCGAACATGCTTCACGAAAAACACGACTTCGTGTCGTTTTTTCTTGGCCGACATCCGTCGGCTGGTTCTTACCCGGCCCTCCGGGCCTGACGCAGCGTGGGATCGCTAAACAGCCACGACTCCAGATGCTGCGGAGCCGGTCGGAGGCACGCGCAGGAGTCCGGTGAATTCTGCGACTCACCAGCG
>CANFQO010000052.1 GCA_947449135.1 Planctomycetaceae bacterium
ATGTTGTAGGTAGCGCGGGTCTCGGGATGCTCCACATCCACGAACACCGGCACGAGGTTGTTTTGGAGGATCGGGTTGACCGTCGTGGGAAAGCCTGCGGCCACTGTGATCACTTCGTCGCCGGGCGCAAGCCGATCGTCCAGCAGTTTGTGCGAGGTGAGGGCGGTGAGGGCGACGAGGTTGGCGCTCGATCCGGAATTCACGAGGCTGGCGCACCGCGTGCCCACGCGGGCCGCGAAGCGATTCTCGAATTCCTCCGCGAACCGCCCGGTGGTCAGCCAGAAGTCGAGCGAGCTGTCGACCAGATGTTCGACCTCGCGTGCATCGAACACCCTTCCCGCCACCGGCACCGCCTGTCCAGGCTGGAAGGAACGGTCGGGGAATGCCAGCCGGTAGTATTCGGCGACGAGCCCACGGATTTCTTCACGGACGGCGTCGGCCGTGCGGCTGACGGGAGCGTCGTTCTGCTGTCGCTCCTTCATATGCTTACTCCCGGCGTGGCAAGGGGGGCTGCTGCTTCCGCCTGCTCGTAGGCCTCAATGTCGGCAAGGCAGAGCGAGCGGGCGGACGAGGGATCGGCCTCAAATGCCCGGAACCACGTGGCCGTCCGATGGATCGCCTCGCGGGAGGAGAGCCGTGGCCGCCAGGGCAGGCCTGCCAGCGACTTTGTAATGGCCAGTCGGAGGACGTGGGTTTCGATTGGAGACCGCGGATCGTGGATGTCTTTCCAGCAGCCCTTACCCCAGGCTGCGATGAAAATCTCGGTGAGTTGCTGCACGGTGATGTCGTCGTCGGCCGCCGGGCCAAAATTCCAGCCCGCACACCACTTCGCGGCCGGCTCGGCCAGCATCGCAGCGGCGAGCGAGAGATAGCCGGTGAGCGGTTCGAGAACGTGCTGCCACGGCCGCACAGCCGCAGGATTCCGAACCGGCACCGGCTCGCCGGCCACCAGATGCCGCACGATGTCGGTCATGATCCGATCTTCCGCCCAGTCGCCACCGCCGATGACGTTGCCGGCTCGCACAGTTGCGAGTTGTATGCCATGTTCGCGCAGCCTGGCAGGCGCGAAAAAACTCGTGCGGTAGGCCGCAGCCACGAGCTCCGCCGCCCCTTTGCTGGCGCTGTACGGATCATGGCCGCCGAACCGGTCAGCTTCATCGTGTGGTCGGCCATCGGCATGGGGCTCATAGCACTTGTCACTGGTGGCCGAAATCAGCACGCAAGGCTTCCCAGCCTGGCGTACCGCGTCGAGCAGCGACGCCGTGCCGATGACGTTGGTCGAAAACGTATCGAGCGGCTCGCGATGCGACAGCCGCACCAGCGGCTGCGCGGCCAGATGCAGCACAATATCAGGCTCTGCCGCCCGCACGGCGGCGGTGAGGCGGGGCGTGTCGCGGATGTCGGCCTCGTGGTGAGTCGCCACCAGATCGACCAGATGGGCGGCCTCAAAGAGCGACGGGCTCGTGGGGGGCGCGAGAGAGTAGCCGGTGACCCTGGCTCCCAGGCGGTCGAGCAGGAACAGCAGCCACGAACCCTTGAAGCCGGTGTGGCCGGTGACGAAGACCTTTCTGCCACGAAGACTCTGCAGGCTTTCCGTGGCGTTCATCCCCATACCCTCCACGGCGCCCGCCCTTCTCTCCACAGTTCATTCACCTGCAGGTAGTCGCGATAGGTGTCGACGGCAAAGAAGAAGCCTTCGTGCTGGTAGGCCATCAGCTGACCTTCGGCGGCGAGCCGTTCCAGTGGTTCCTTTTCGAGAATCAGCGAACTGCCTCCGTCGAGGTAGTCGAAGATCCGGCGATCAAAAACGAAGAATCCCGCGCTCACCCAACCCTCCACCTTCGGCTTTTCGGAGAAACTCGTCACCCGCGAGTGAGCATCGAGCATGGTGATGCCAAACCGTGACACAGGCTGCACGGTTGTGACGGTTGCGAGCTTGCCGTGCGACTTGTGGAAGGCGACGAGTTTGTCGATGTCGATGTCGGCGAGGCCATCCCCGTAGGTGACCAGAAACGTGTCACCCTTCACGTAGGGCTCGATGTGCTTGACGCGGCCCCCGGTGTTGGTCTCCACGCCGGTATCGGAAAGCGTCACCTCGAAGTCAAACGGCTCCTGATTGCCGTGATACCAGACCTGTCGGCGGCCACCGACGGCCACCGTACAATCCTGTGTCATCGCTTCGTAGTTGAGGAAATAGTCCTTGATCATGCTTCCCTTGTAGCCCAGGCAGAGCACGAAACGATTCAGGCCATGGTGGCCGAAGAGCCGCATGATGTGCCAGAGGAGCGGACGGCCGCCCACCTCGACCATCGGCTTGGGGCGATACTCCGTCTCTTCACGCATCCGCGCGCCCTGACCGCCGCAGAGAATGACCACTTCCATGGAACGAGTTGTCCTGTGAGCCAGCGAAGTCCGGCACGAATGGGAATCTCGAAATCGTACCACGCCCCCTCGCCCTGTGCGGTGGCCGCCCGGTAGACTTTTCAGCGATCCCGTCGAAAAACGCCGCGAGATTCCCGCCTACATGCCTCCGCACAAGCCCACCATCGGCATCCTCACCAGCGGCGGCGACTGCCCCGGTCTCAATGCCGTGATCCGGGCGGCCGTGAAAAGTTCGGAGCGACACGGTTACGACTCCGTCGGGTTCCTCCGTGGCTACGAGGGGCTCGTGGAACCGGTCAGCTACATGCCGCTCACCGCGCGGAACACCGCCAGCATCCTCACCCAGGGTGGCACCATCCTCGGCTCCACCAACAAGGGTCGTTTTTCGGCCACGGTTGGGGAGAATGAGCGGATCGCCATCGATCCGGCCCTGCTTGACCAGGTTGCCACCACTGTTCGCCAGCTCTCGATCTGCGGGCTCATCTGCGTGGGCGGCGATGGTTCGCTCGCCATCGCGCAGCAGTTTCATGAACACGGCATCCCCGTCGTGGGCGTGCCCAAGACGATCGACAATGACCTGGGCGCCACCGCATTCACGTTCGGCTTCGACTCGGCCGTGGCCTGCGCCACCGACGCACTCGACCGACTCCATACAACTGCTGCCAGCCACGAACGGATCATGGTGCTCGAGGTGATGGGGCGGCACGCCGGCTGGATCGCCCTCCACTCCGGGATCGCAGGTGGCGGCGACGTGATCCTACTGCCGGAGATTCCGTGGACGTTCGAAAACGTCTGCCGCAAGGTGCGGGAACGCGAGTCTGAAGGGAAGAAGTTCACTCTGATCGTCGTGGCGGAAGGGGCCCACCTGCCCGACGTCGGCCTGGTGCACCGCGAGGACGTGAACGGACCGGCGGTCGAACGAAGACGCCAAGTGAAGCTTGGCGGGATCGGAGAGCGTGTGGCCGCCGAACTTGCCCGTTTGCTCGATCGCGAGGTGCGGACCGTCGTGCTTGGCCACCTGCAGCGAGGTGGTAATCCGACTACCTTCGACCGGGTTCTGGCCACGGAGTTTGGCGCCCATGCCGTCCGCCTCATCCATCAAGGCCAGTGCGGGCAGATGGTCTGCTACCGACCGCCCAACATCGAGAGCGTGCCGATCGCCGAAGCGATCCGGACGCTTTCACGGGTCGACACTGGTAGTTCAGCGGTGCAGGCCGCCAGGGCGCTGGGCATCAGTTTCGGTGACTCGGCCGATCTTGCGAGCCCGTTTGCCGGCCGGTGCGAAGATCCCTGTGCCGGCGATGCCCCCTCACGCGGGTGCTAGCTCGCATTTCAGATAGACGAGTTGGTAGACCTGTAGACGCAGGCGAGGGGGTCGGCGGAAGCTCGAGGAGCGTTGGGCCGCCGCGGCCCCCGCGACGAGACTTTTGCCGCCCCCGAAGCTGGTGCTAGACCTCAGTCAGATGAGCTCTCGCTCGGCTAAAAGGCCGTCAGGCCATTGCCGGACTGCTCAGCGCATGGTCTGCTCTGAGCTTTGGTGATCGTATCGTTCTGATTCATTGGGTTCGAACAGCAGGGAAGGCATTCCATGAACGAGCCACACAAGGGGGCAGAGAAGGCCGCCGGCCGTGTTGCCAGCGTCATGCAGGAGAGTCGGGTGTTTCCGCCCACGGTGGAGTTTTCCTCCCGTGCCCGGATCGGTTCGCTGGAGGACTACCGGCGGATCTATGACGAGGCGGCCCGCGATCCGGAGGGATTCTGGCACGCCCGCGCCCAGTCGCTGCCCTGGATGAAGCCCTACGCCAAGGTCCTCGACTGGCAGTCGCCCACGGCGAAGTGGTTCGTCGACGGCCAGACCAATGCCTCGGTCGCCTGCCTCGACGCGCATGTCACTGCCGGCCGAGGTGACAAGACGGCGCTCGTCTGGATCGGTGAGCCGACGGGTGAGCGGCGCGAGTTTACCTACCGCGAGTTGCTCGCCGAGGTCTGCAGGTGTGCGGCCGGCCTCCAGAAACTGGGCATCAAGGCCGGCGACGTCGTCTCTATCTACATGCCGATGACGCCGGAACTGGTGATCGCGATGCTCGCCTGCGCTCGAATCGGTGCGGTGCATTCGGTGATCTTCGGCGGGTTTTCCAGCGAGGCGATCGCCGACCGCAATGAAGACGCCAAGGCCGTGGCCGTGATCACCGCCGACGGCGGCTGGCGGAGGGGCACGAGCCTCGCCCTCAAGAAGAACGTCGACGAAGCCCTCAAGAAATCACCGACCGTCAAGCATGTCATCGTGCTCAAGCGGACCGGGCAACCTGTCGACATGATGCCGGGTCGCGACGTCTGGTGGCACGACCTCGTCGCGGGCATGCCCACAGACACGCCGCCGGTTGCGCTCGATTCCGAGTCGCCGCTGTTCATCCTCTACACCAGCGGCTCGACCGGAAAGCCAAAGGGCATCAAGCATACGACGGCCGGCTACCTGCTCTGGGCGAAGACAACTGCGGAGTGGGTGTTTGACCTGCGCGACGACGATCTCTTCTGGTGTACCGCCGACTGCGGCTGGATCACCGGCCACAGCTATGTCACCTATGGCCCACTGGCGGCCGGTGCGAGCATCCTGATCTACGAGGGTGCGCCGAACGCGCCGCACGAAGGCCGCTTCTGGGAGATCATCGAGCAGGAGAAGCCGACGATCTTCTACACCGCGCCGACCGCCATCCGCTCGTTCATGAAGTGGGGAATGCAGCACATCGAGGGCCGCGATCTCTCCAGCCTGCGGCTGCTCGGCACCGTGGGTGAGGGGATCAATCCGGAAGCCTGGATCTGGTTTCACGAGGTGATCGGCGGCACGCGGTGCCCGATTGTCGACACGTGGTGGCAGACCGAGACGGGTGGCATCATGATGAGCCCTCTTCCCGGCTGCACGCCCACAAAGCCCGGCAGTTGCACGCTCCCCCTGCCCGGCGTCTGCCCCGAGATTGTTGATGCTGCCGGAGAGCCCGTAGACCAGGGCGAGGGCGGCTGGCTCGTGATCACGAAGCCCTGGCCGGGTATGCTCCGCGGCATCTGGGGCGACGAGGAACGGTTTCGTGAAACCTACTGGTCGCGAGTGCCGGGGAAGTATCTGGCGGGCGACAACGCCCGGCAGGATACCGACGGCTACTACTGGATCATGGGGCGGATCGACGACGTGCTCAACGTGGCTGGCCACCGGCTCTCCACGATCGAGATCGAGAGCGCCCTGGTGAGCCACCCGCTGGTGGCCGAAGCAGCGGCGGTGGGCCGGCCCCACGACGTGAAGGGGGAGGCGGTGGCCGTGTTTGTGACCCTCAAGGGAGGCGAGCCAGATGATGTGGCCGCTCTGAAGGACGCGCTTCGCAAGCATGTCCGCCAGCAGATCGGCGCTCTGGCCGCGCCGGACGACATCCACTTTTCGGCCACGTTGCCGAAGACCCGCAGCGGCAAGATCATGCGGCGTCTGCTGCGTGACATCGCTGCCGGCAAGGAGACGGTCGGCGATACGACGACACTCGAGGACTACACAGTGCTGGCCAAACTCCGCGGCAACGACGAGTAGGGCGGCGTTCCCATCTATGCCTTCTGCTCCCGAACTTCTCGCTCCCGCCGGTGACTGGGACTGCGTGCGTGCCGCGATCGAAAACGGCGCCGACGCCGTCTACTTCGGCCTCGACACCGGTTTCAACGCCCGGGCCCGTGCCACGAACTTTGCGGTCGACGATCTCCCGCGGCTGATGGGCATGCTCCACCGCCGCGGGCTGAAGGGCTATGCCACCCTCAATACGCTTGTCTTCAGCGATGAACTGTCCCAGTTCAAACAGGTGATCGTCGCCGTCGCCGAGGCCGGCGTCGATGCCGTACTCGTGCAGGATGTCGGCGCGGCCCGGCTGATCAAGGCGATCTGCCCCGATCTTCCGCTGCACGCGTCGACGCAGATGACGCTCACCAGCGCCGAGAGCATTCGCCTGGCCGAAGAACTCGGCATGGAGCGGGTGGTGGTGGCCCGGGAACTCTCGATCGAAGAGATCGTCGCGATCCGCCGGCAGACGTCGATGCCGCTGGAAGTATTCGTGCATGGAGCACTCTGCGTGGCCTATTCAGGCCAGTGCCTCACGAGCGAGTCGCTCGGCGGCCGCAGCGCCAACCGCGGCCAGTGTGCCCAGGCCTGCCGGCTGCCGTATGACCTCGTCTGCGATGGCAAAGACGTCGATCTCGGCAGCCAAAAATACCTGCTCTCGCCTCAGGACCTCGCCGCCTACGCACTCGCCCCGGAACTGATCGCCGCGGGAATCAGTTCGTTCAAGATCGAGGGGCGGCTGAAGACACCGGAATATGTCGCCAACATCACGAAGCACTACCGAACTGCGATCGACCATGCGATAGCAGCGCTGCCCGTCGACCTCTCTCCTCGTGACGTCGAGGAGATGGAACTCTCGTTCTCCCGCGGCTTTTCGCCGGGCTGGCTCCAGGGCTGCGACCATAAAATGCTCGTGCCCGCCACGAGCAGCGCAAAGCGCGGCGTGAAGCTCGGCACAGTGGTGGCTGTCCGCCGCGGCCGCGTGGTGGTCGATCTCGTCGCCGGTGTGAAACGCGGCGACGGGCTTGCCTTCGACTGCGGCCAGCCCGTGGATGATCCGGAGGGGGGCCGCGTGTACGAGGTCTTTCTGAACGGACTGTCGCTCACCGAATCGGTGGCGAGCGGGCAGGTGGAACTCGCGTTTGGTCACGGGGCTATCGACTTCGCCGCCGTGCAAGTGGGCCAGACCGTTTGGAAGACCGACGATCCACATCTCACTGCCCGCCTTCGCAAGACCTTCGATTCGGCGGATCCCAGGCGACGCACGCCCATTGACCTGCATGTGACCGCCATAACGGGCGAACCTGTGCGGATCGAGGCGATGGTGGCGGGCGGCGGGCGATGTCTTGTCGAGTCGGACGAGCCCACGGCCGCGGCCACAAAACATGCGATCACCAGTGAGTCACTGCAGACGCAGCTGTCCAGAATGGGGGGTACGCCTTTCGAACTCAGGTCGCTCACGGCTGAGATTAAAGGTGGGCCGATGGTGCCGCACAGTGTGCTGGGCAAGCTTCGACACGCACTCGTTGCGCGACTGGAAGAGACTGTCGTGGCCCTGCCGCCTCGGCGGATCGATCGCGACCCATTGGCCGGCCGGCCCACGTCGCTTCAGGCACACGCAGAAACCGGAAAGCGGAAAGCCGAACCGGCCGCGCTGCACGTGCTGGTGCGATCGCTTGAGCAGCTGCGGACAGTGCTCGAACTTGGCGAGCGGAGCGTCTACGCCGACTTCGCCGACATCCGCAACTATCGCGAGGCGGTTGAACTGGCCCATGCCCGTGCCGCCACGATCCAACTCGCCACGCCGAGAATCCAGAAGCCCGACGAGATGGGCATCTTCCGGCTCATGGTCAAGGCCGGACCGGATGGCGTGCTGGTCCGCAATTTCGGTGGCCTGCGGTTTTTTCACGAAGAGGGGCTGCCGATCGTCGGTGATTTTTCGTTGAACGTCACCAATGAGCTGACGGCGGCTTTCTTCATGGAGCAGAGGCTTGCGCGGGTGACCGCATCCTACGACCTGAACCGCGAGCAGCTTCTGGCGTTGGTGGCGGCGACGCCGCCGGAATGGCTGGAGGTGGTGATCCACCAGCACATGCCGATGTTCCACATGGAGCACTGCGTGTTCTGCGCGGTGCTCTCGTCGGGAACCAACAAAACCAACTGTGGACGGCCCTGCGACGATCACGTGGTGCGGCTTCGCGACCGCATTGGCGTGGAGCATCTGCTGACGGCCGACGTCGGCTGCCGCAACACGCTTTTCAATGCGGTGCCGCAGAGTGCCGCCGAGGCGGTGCCGCCGCTGTTGGGCCGTGGCGTCGGCCACTTCCGCGTGGAACTGCTCGATGAAGATGCGGATACCATCGGTGACATTATCCGCGGCTACCGCGACCTGCTCGCTGGCCGTGTGACCGGTCGCGACGTGTGGGGAAGGCTCAACGCCGCCAATCGGGTGGGGGTGACCAGGGGCACGCTGGAGGAACGCCGCAACCCACTGGCGATTCTCTGAGTCGGGGGCCAGGTCGCTGTTTGGGGCTGGAAAACTGGGAAATGTCCTCCGGTGCACTGCCGACAGTTGCTTGAATTGGGCCGACTTTTCCGGCTGCTTGCATCACCCCCCTACCGACCCGTAAGACAGTTACCCATGGACGTGGCGTCGCGGGCCCCGATTGTCGGGTGTCCTGCGGTCTGAGTGGCTCGTCAGAGATGACGTGCGACGACCACGTTCGATTCTTTCTTCTGGAGACGAGTGATTATGAATCTTGTGGATCTTGTAACAAGCCAGCTGACTGGCGACGTGCTGAGCAAGCTTGGCGGCTTGGCCGGCACCAATGAAACGCAGACCCGCGCTGCTACCAGCGCCGCCGTGCCGGCGCTGTTGAGCGCCTTCTCAAAGTTGGCTTCGACCAACAGCGGAGCCAGCCAAATGGCTTCGTCATTGGGCGGTCTCGATCTCAAGACGCTCGGCAACCTGGCCGGACTCCTCGGCGGTGGTCAGGCTTCGTCCCTCGGCACCATGGGCGGCAGCCTGCTCAGTTCGTTGCTCGGCAACAATCTCGGCAGCTTGGTGGGCACGATCGCTTCGTTCGCGGGCATGCAGCCCGGGATCATGAAGACGCTGCTCACCTATCTGGCCCCGATCGTGATGGGCACGATCGCCAACCAGTTCAAGGGCACCAAGCCCGACGCGGCCGGCCTCATGAAGCTCTTCTCGGAGCAGCAGGACAACATCAAGGCAGCGCTGCCGCGTGGCCTGTCGCTGGCTGACTTCGACACGACTTCGGCTTCGCCGCGTCGCGGCGAGGAGACTCGCGGCGTGCACCGCCACGAGGAGCCAGCCTCTGGGTTCCCGTCGTGGCTGCCGCTGCTGCTGTTGCCCCTGCTCGGCCTCGTGGGCTGGTACCTGTGGCCGAAGCCGGCCCGTGAGGTCGTGCTCAATGAGACCGTACGTCGTGAAGGCCCTGTGGTTGTCGATCGCACCGAGGTCATCGAGACGCAAGGCAAGAAGGTCGTCGCCGACGTCGTTGAGGAGACCATCCAGTTGGCTCCCGGCGTGGCCGAAGCCCTCAAGGTCGGCGAAAACCTCACCGGTCTGTTTGGCAATCTGGGCAAGGTGCTCGGCACCGTGACCGACGAGGCCTCTGCCCGGGCTGCGCTTCCGCAGTTGAACGACTATGCCCCGATGCTTGAGTCGCTCCAGAAGTCAACCGTGGAACTGCCCGAGGCAGGCCGGTCGTCGATCGTGGAACTGGTGACCAACAACATCGGCGCGCTGCAGAAGGTGGTCGACACCGTTATGGCGATTCCGGGCGTCAAGGAGATCCTTGGCCCAGTGGTCGCTCCGATGGTCGAGACGATCTCGAAGCTCGGCAAGTAATGCCGCCACGCGGCGTCACGCCGCAGGTGGGCTGACATCATACCGGCCCGGATCGGCTTCACAGTCGGTCCGGGCCGGTTGCTTTTTACGTCCAATGCGGCCGCCGCTGTCTCGGCAAAGTATGAAAGCCGATCACCAGTAGACGTACTGGAGAAACCGTTCGCGGTCGGGCTTTGGCAGGTCCGCCACGCGGCGGACGACCCAGCGGTTGTCTTCCGTGTCGATCAGCATCTTGCCATCGGTGCCGAAGTCGACCGCCTGGCTCTGCGTCCACCGCATGGTGAATTTTTGGCGACCGGCATCGGTGTCGACATCGAGATCGAGATAGCCGTGGGCGAGTTGCATCCCATGCACGCGAGAGATCGTGCGCACGAGCGATCGCCGTGCCAACGCCTTCCGCACGATCGTCGCATCAGCGTTGCTCCAGCCCTCGAGCTTGCGAATCATGCCCAGTTCGATCTCCTCGCCCGACTCACCCCAGCCTCGGACCGAAAGATATCCCTCCGGATATGTGGCCGGGAATGTGCGAATTACGAAGATCCCGGCAGCCATCCGGGTGTCGTTCTGCCAGAGTTCGATCCGGTCGTGCGGACCGACCGCAAAGCGATGGTTCTGTGGGTCGAGCCATTGGATGCAGGCGGCAGTCGGCTGCGGGGCGTCCTGTGAGGAACCCTTCCCCTCCTCCGCCGGCGCGAGGCTGACGGAAGCGGCAGCGGCGGTCGGAGTCGACTCGCCGGAGCCGGTTTTTTCCTCCACCAGCAGGCTGTCGACCGTGGGCTGCTTCGTGACCTGGGTCTGAATTCGCACGAGGCGGGCATAGATGCCGTCGGCGGCGAGCAGTTCGGCATGGGTGCCCTGTTCGACGAGTCGGCCGCGATCAAAGGCGAGGATCCGATCGGCGTTGCGGAGCGTGGAGAGCCGGTGAGCGATGGCGATCGTCGTCCGACCTCGCACGAGGACCGCGAGCGCCTCCTGAATGCTCTTTTCGGCCTCAGCGTCAATGTTGCTCGTTGCCTCGTCGAGCACGAGCACGCGGGGATCGTAGAGCAGCGTCCGCGCGATCGAGAGGCGTTGCTTCTCGCCACCGGAAAGGCCGGCACCGTGTTCGCCCAGAAGCGTCTCGTAGGCCAGTGGCTGCCGGCAGAGAAAGTCATGGGCGCCGGCCGCCTTCGCGGCTGCAAGTCCCTGTTCGATCGTCGCCTGCGGCCTGCCGTAGGAGAGGTTCTTCCAGATTGTGCCCCTGAAGAGAAACGATTCCTGGAACACCACCCCCAACTTCTCACGCAGGTCGTGCATCGAGAGATCCCGGATGTCGATGCCGTCGACCGTGATGCTCCCCTCCTGCACGTCGTGAAACCGTGACAGCAGGCTGACGAGCGTGGTTTTCCCGGAGCCGCTCCGGCCCACGATCCCCACCATCTCTCCCGGTCGTACCTCGAACGAAACGTCGCGGAGCACCGGTTGGTTGCGGTCGTAGCCGAAGGTCACGTCCTGGAAGCGGATTTCGCCGCAGACGCTCTCCCAGGCTACTGGCTCCTTCGGTTCCGCGATCAGGGCCGGTGTGTCGAGCAGTTCCAGCACCCGCTGGCTGCCCGAGAGAAAGCTCGTCAGCCAGGTGGTGAAGTTCGAGAGCGCGCCGAGCGGCGCGTAGAACATCGCGAGATAGGCGAGAAAAGCGATCAGTTGGCCGAGCGTCATCTGGCCGCCGATCACATCGCGGCCGCCGACATACCAGACGATCAGGCCGCCAAGTCCGAAGACGATCTGCATCGAGGCGGCGTAGGTGGTATTGGTGTGTTCAACCCATTGCCGCCAGTGGCGGAGATGGTCGCTGGCGGCATGGAAGCGGTCTCGTTCCCGGGATTCCTGCGAGAAGGCTTTCACCACCCGGATACCGGAGAGCATGCCCGAGAGGGCTGCCATCTGCTTGCTGGAGGCGTCCCAGAGCCGGTAGTGACGCGGGTAGACGTGCCGCCAGAAGATCCATGACCCGAGGATGACGAGCGGGACGGGAATGAGCGTGAACAGTGCCAGCTTGGGGTTGATCCAGACGAGCATTGCCCCCACGCCGATCAGCTGCACGATCTGCAGCAGGAAGCCGCCCGTGATCTGGTGCATGAGGCCGTGCAGCGCCTCACTGTCGTGGGCCACGCGGCTGATCATCGAGCCGACCTGATGCCGGTCGTAGTAGGCGATCGACAGGCTCTGCAACTTCGTCACCATCTCGTCACGCAGTGTGGCGGTGATGCCCGTGCCGATATCGGTGGCGAGTCGGCCTTTGAGAATGCCGACGACCGAGAGCAGCACGCGGGATAAGGCGAGCGCCAGGACGACGACCAGGAGCGCCGTCTTGAAGTCGGGCGGCGTTGCTGCCGTGGCGTCGGGCCGACCGGAAAGGATGTTGTCGACCATGTATTGCTGCAGTTTTGGCGGGGCGAGTTCGGCCACGACCCCCAGCAGCGTTAACAGGCAGAGGAGCACCGCGCCGCGGGTATACGGGCGGAGCAGGTCCCCCACGCGGCGCAGGATTTGCCCCTTTTGCATGCACCGCGGGCAGGAGTCGTCGCGGGTTGCAAGCCTGAGGCTGCAGGAGGAACACCGTGGTGGGTCGAGCGGGCCTGAGCGGGGATCACCCTCGCTCCAGCCCGGTAGCACAGTCACCGGCTTCCCGTCCGCGGGCGACGCATCACGGGCCTGCTCCAGCGCCCGTGATACTTTGTGAAAGCGGGTTGCCATGGCGTTGGAGTAACGCACCAGGTCGACCCAGTCGCCCCCCTCGCGAACCTGCAGGGTGCCGCCTCCGACGCCAGCGCTGGTGCGGACCTGATCGATGCCCTCCCAGGGCACGCTCCTCAGGGCATTGGTGGCCGACTCCGCGTTGGCTGCCTGGCCCGAGCCAGGTTCGGGGACCACGGAAAGATGGTCAGGCGTGACGACGAGCCATTCCCGGGAGGGGCGGCCGTCCAGTGCCACGTCGGTGTCGATGGAGAGCAGGATCGGCCGGTGGTTGAGCCCAGCCTGGTCGAGCACGTTCCGCACCGCAGGCGGGAGCGGTGGCAGGGGCACCGCCGGGTTATCGCTTGGCGTCCGGCCCGTGACGGGCTTATGATCCACCGATTCGCTGACAAGTTGGGTAATCGTGGCGTCCTTCACAATCCTTGCACTACGGAGTTCATTCATGGCGTACGCACGGGACAGCGGTTTGGTTCACGATAGCACCTTCCTGATCAGGACTGGGTGGCTGGCTGGACCGGTCCTGATCGTAGTCGCCTTGCTGGGATCTGCGGTGACTCCGGCCGCCGCCGACGAGTCGGGATTTGAGAGCCTGTTCGACGGCAAGACTCTCGCAGGCTGGAAAGCCAATGAACACCCGGAGAGTTGGCAGGTGGTAGACGGCAAGATTATCTGCCACGGTCCGCGGAGCCACCTCTTCTACATCGGGTCCGACGCCGCGACTCCGGCCGAGTTCAAGGATTTCCATTTCAAAGCGGACGTGATGACGAAGCCCCAGGCGAATTCGGGGATCTTCTTTCACACGGCGTTCCAGCCGGATGGCTGGCCCGCACAGGGCTACGAGATGCAGGTCAACAACTCGCAGTCCGATCCGGTACGAACCGGCAGCATCTACCACGTCGTGAAGAACTTCATCCCTCCGGCCGCCGACAACGAGTGGTTCACCGAGGAGGTCATGGTGAAGGGCAGGGCGGTCACGGTTCTGATCAATGGGAAGGTGCTCTTCGAGTTCGTTGAACCCGAGGGGGTCAAAGGCAACCGCAAGCTCTCCAGTGGCACCTTTGCCCTTCAGGCCCATGATCCGGGCAGCGAGGTCCACTACAAAAACATTCTTGTAAAGCGGCTGCCTTAAAGTTTATCCTACCATCATCCCGATTGTAATCGTGGTGATGATTCCGTCAGGCTCACCCTAATAGGTCCATTTATGATCATGCCCACGCTGCCGGCAGGGATTCGCGACGACATCACGCAATGCATCGGGCGGACGCCGTTGGTGCGACTGCGGCGCGTGACCGAAGGTTGCGTGGCGACTGTTGTCGGAAAAATCGAGAACATGAATCCGCTCTGGAGCGTGAAGGACCGCATCGCCGCGGCGATGGTTGATGCGGCCGAGCGCGACGGCCTGATTGGCTCCGACACGATCATCATCGAGCCGACCAGTGGCAACACGGGGATCGGGCTCGCCTACGTGTGCGCTGCGCGTGGCTACAAACTGCGGGTCACGATGCCGGAGAGCATGAGCCTCGAACGCCGCCGCATGCTCAAAGCGCTCGGTGCGGAACTCGTGCTCACGCCCGCCGCGGAAGGGATGCCCGGTGCGGTCCGCCACGCCGATGAGATCAGCCGTTCAAGCAGCCAGTTTTTCATGCCCCAGCAGTTCAAGAACCCGGCCAATCCCGATGTCCACCGCCGTACGACGGCCGAGGAGATCTGGGCCGACACCGACGGGCAGGTCGATATTCTGGTCTGCGGTGTGGGCACCGGTGGCACGATCACCGGCTGCGGGGAAGCCCTCAAGGCGAAGAAGCCGGGCCTCAAGGTCGTGGCCGTCGAGCCGGCCAATAGTCCGGTGATCTCGCAGAAGCTTGCCGGCGAACCAATCAAGCCCGGTCGGCACACGATCCAGGGTATCGGTGCCGGCTTCATTCCGGACATCCTCAACCTCAACGTCATCGACGAGGTGGTCAAGGTCGACGATGAGGATGCCATGGAGACGGCCCGCCAGATGGCCAAGCGTGAGGGGCTGATGTGCGGCATCAGTTGCGGCGCCGCGGCCTGGGGCGCCCTGCAGGTGGCGAGACGGCCCGAGAACGCTGGAAAAATGATCGTGGTGGTGCTGCCCGACCTGGGCGAACGCTACCTCTCGACCCGCCTGTTTCCGGAGTGAAAATGGGGACGGGAGTGAATTTTATAAAACGCTCTCGCCATCTCCGGCGGCCAGGGTCCTGTCGCCTTTTCCATCCCGAAAATCAGTCCCGTCCCCATTTTTAACGGCGCTGGCTGAAGAGCCAGTCGAGGACGAAGTCATCGCGGTAGGCGGGTGTCCACGAATCGTGGCCCACGCCAGCGAGTTCGGAGTAGATGGGGCGGCCACCGGCGGCCTTCACCGCTAGGATCATGGCACGCGACCGCTCGACCGGCACGGCCGTGTCAGCGTCGCCATGAAAACACCAGATGGGCAGCGATGCGATGCTCGCGGCGACGCGTTCGTCACCTCCACCACAGACCGGCAGGATGGCGGCAAAGCGATCGGGAATCCGCGCGGCCAGATCCCACGTGCCGTAGCCGCCCATCGAGAGGCCAGTGAGATAGATCCGGTCGGGGTCGACTGCCTCCTGTGCAAGCACGTCCTCCAAGGCCGCAGTCGCCGCGGTCAGGTCAACGGTGGGAGTTGCAGGCTGCGGCGTGCTCGTCGCATCAGCCCACGAGACATCCACCCAACGCTCATCCATCCGGCACTGAGGCGCGAGGACGAAGCAGGGGTATTTTTGTCGCATCGCCGGCTCTGCCAGCCAGGTCGGCAAATACTTCAGCTGTTTGGAATTGTCAGTACCGCGTTCCCCTGCTCCGTGAAGGTAGAGCACGAGCGGATATCGGCCAGTTGTCCGTCCGTTGCCCACCGCGGGTTCGGGGTGGAGGAGGCGATAGCGGAACTCGACGGTCGTGGCCCCTTCGGCAACGTTGACCGAACGTTCCGCGTATACCGCCGCGACATCGGTGATCGTTTCTGCGGACTCATTGGTGGCGTGTGTGGCCTGCACGGGTGTCTCCTCGGCGTGGACGGGACTGCAAACACAGATGGCACACCCTGCCAGAGAGGCGGCGACTCCGATGCCGGTGAACGAACGGACGATTCTTTGCCGTGGCATATGAATGCGGGCTGGGGGATGCGGACTGTCGATGCCGCCATGACGGCGAGCTATGGTTCTTGCCAGACTAGTCAGGAGCCCCACCGATCGCCAGTTTCACCCGGCGCGGCATCGTCATCCGGGAGAAGAGACCGACCGCACCGGCGGGGAGTCCCAGGAATTCAAGGTGCGCAAACCACGACGGCACCTCGGCCGCGAGTTTTCCGACGGCCGTCCCCCGCAGATCAAGGGAACGCAGGTTTTTCAGGCCCTTGAGCTGCAGAAGCCCCTCGTCGGTGAGGCTGCCACCGGCGAGGTCGAGCACGGCCAGATCCGCGAGCGAGTCGGCCCGGAAGCCCAGCAGGATGGCAAACACATCATCGGCCGATGGACCGCGAAGCCGGACGGTAACCAGTTTGTCGGCCACGTGGCCGAAGTCTTCGCCGAACGACTTGCGAAGCCAGTCGGCCTCCTCCATCTCCACCTCACCGCCACGATCGATCGCTTCGCTCACGACATCCTGCTGCTGTGCGTAGGCCTCGATCTTTGCCGCCAGCCACTCGAGTTTGCCGGCCTTGAATTGGACGAACTCCTTCGCCTCCTCGTAGGCCTTCTGAAGCCGGACAAACTCCTCCGGCTGGCCTCCGCGGTCAGGATGCAGCGTCATCGCCTTGGCCAGATAGGCCTGCTTCACGTCTTCCGCTGTGACCGGTGGCAGGAGCCCTAAAACGACGAGGCACTGTGGGTGGTGTGGGGACGCTGGCGAGTTGGCTGCGGTCGCATGGACGGCGGAGTCTGGGGGGGTGTCGCGCGAGGGTTTCTGGGGTGATGTCATATGGTGTTGCTGCTGAAAACAAAGCCATGCCCGTACCCTTTGGCAGGGTACGGGCACGGCGTGACCTGTGCAAACGCTCGCCTTGATCCAGTCTGCGAAGTCTCCTATTTTTCGAGGATTGTCAGGAGATGCCAAGGAGGGCAGCGTGATGCGAGAAACATTTCAGAAGCTCAGTCAGGGGCTCGGCAGACGAATTGGGCGGCTCATGGAGCAGCGGCCTGGCGCAAGCCAAGAAATACGCGCCGCGATCCTCATCATCGTCGCCTGCCTGCTCTGGCGGGCGGTTTCCGGTTCAATGCAGGCCGATGCGAAACCGCCGCGGGCCGCCGGGGCTCCCTCGGTCACGGCCACTGCGCCGGCCGGTAAGGGGACTGCGTCGACCGCCCCCGTCGCCCAAGTGATGGCGATGGTCAACACGGCCGAGATCACGCAGCCGCAACTGGCCGCTGAGTGCCTGAGCCGGCATGGTAACGCCGTCCTCGAGGCGTTGGTCAACCGCGAGATCATCTCGCAGGCCTGTGGCCGACGGGGCATCACCATCACGTCGCAGGACGTCGATACCGAAATCGATGCGATGGCGAAGCGGTTCAGCGTGCCCCGCGACAAGTGGATCAGCCTCATCGAGCAGGAACGTGGGATCACCCCCACGCAATATTCCGAGGACATCGTCTGGCCAATGCTCGCGTTGCGGCGGTTGGCCCATGCCGGCATCGAGCCGACGGCGGAGGAATTGCAGCAGTCGTTTGAGAATCAGTTTGGCGAGGCGGTCAAGGCTCGGATCATCGTCGCTCGCTCCCGGAAGGAAGCCGAGGAACTTCGGATCAAGGCACTCACTGCTCCCGATGATTTCGGGGGACTGGCCCGACAGCACTCCGTGGATGTGGGCAGTGCCAGCGCCAACGGCTGGGTGCAGCCTATCCGTCGCCATTCAGGCGACGCAGGGTTCGAAGGGGCTGTGTTTGCGCTGCGCCCAGGCGACATCTCGCCAGTGGTGCAGGTCGCCGACCAGTTCATCGTCGTCAAGTGCGAGGATCGTCTGCCGGCCGCCGACGCGAAGCTGGAAGACGTGCGGCCCCGACTCCTCGAGGATCTCCGGGAGCGGAAAAGCCGGTCGGCTTCGGGCGAGGTGTTCCGTGCATTGCAAGACGAATCCACCGTGGAAAACGTGATGAATGACGCGGCGAAATCGGCCGCCAGCCCCGGCGTGGCGGCACGTGTCAACGGCCAGCCCATCACCATCGAGACCGTGAAGGCGACATGCGTCGAGCGGCACGGTCCCGATGTGCTGGAGATCCTGATCACCCGTCAGCTCATCGAGCAGGCCCTGGCCCGCGAGAAGCGGACCGTGACGCAGGCTGAGATCGATGCTGAGATCAGCCGGGCCGCGGAAAGCATGGGGTTCCGCAAGCCGGACGGTTCGCCCGACGTGTCCGCATGGTTCGATCGCGTGACCCGCGAGCAGAAGATCCCCATGCGGCATTACATCGAAGACATCGTGCAGCCGACGGTAGCGCTCAAGCAGCTCGTGGGGAAGGTGCCCGTCACGCAGGAAGACCTCGACAAGGCCTTCGAAGCGACCTTCGGACCGCGGGCGAAGTGCCGCATCGTCGTGATGGATAGCCAGCGGCGGGCACAGGAAGTCTGGCAGCTCGCCCGGCAGAATCCCACGCCCGAGCGGATCGGTGATCTCGCGGAGCAGTATTCCGTCGACCCCACCAGCCGCACGCTTCGCGGCGAAGTGCCGCCGATTCAGCGGCACGGCGGCCAGCCTGCCCTCGAACGACAGGCGTTCTCGCTCAAGCCGGGTGAGCTTTCTGGCATCGTGCAGATCGCCGATCGCTTCATGGTGATCCTCTGCGAGGGATACACCGATGCGGCGCAGGTGAAGCTCGCGGAAGTCCGCGATGAACTCTATGACGACATCCACGAGAAGAAACAACGGATCGAGATGTCGCGGTATTTCTCCCATCTCCGCGAGTCAGCAGCGATCGACAATTTCCTCGCTGGCACGAGCCAGTCACCCACGCAGCCCGCCGCCGCTGGGGGGGCCGGTCAATCGCCGGGCACGCGAAGCATGCAAGAGTCTGGCAGCGTGCCCTCGACAGCGACGTCCCTGCCCAAGAGTCTGGAGATCGATGCCAACCAGCCCCGGACCGGTAGCCGCAAGCCCACGCCGACGGCCCCTGCAGAGTCCGGAGTCAGGCCCGCATCGCTCGACGCGCCGGTGCGGTAGCCCACGGCTCGCGGTCTTACTCCAGTTCCGGCAATACCGCCTCTCCGGCGGCCGCATCCCGGAGTTTTTCCATCGCCTTGGCTTCGATCTGCCGGACCCGTTCCTTCGTCACGCCGAGTGCTGAGCCGACCTCCTTGAGCGTCTGCGGCTCGTGCTGGTGATCGAGCCCGTAGCGACGGATGATGATCGTCTGCTCGCGTGAATCGAGCCGATCCAGGAATTGGCCCACCTGCTGCAGCCGATCGGTTTCCGCCAGCCGTTGCTGGAATTCATCGGCCCGCCGGTCGGTGGCCGTCTGCAGCAGTTCCATGTCGGCCGCCCGGAAACGATCACGGCGACGATGTTCGTCGGGGATGGTACGGGCGTAGTTCTTCATGATGGCCCACGAGCCGTAGGTGCTGAACTTGTTTCCCCGGGCGTAGTCAAATTTCTCAACGGCTCGGATCAGCGACATGTTCCCGTCACTGACGAGGTCGAAAAAGCTGTCGCCGGGAGAGACCCGTCGCTTCGCGATCGACACCACGAGCCGTAGATTGGCCCGCACGATCCGATTCTTGATCGCGACGATCTCTCCGTAGAGCCGGTCAATCTGGTCCATCAGCCGGGCGTTCGGACGGTCCACGTTCAGCTCTGCACGGAGTGTCGTCGCCCGATGCTTCAGATAATTGAACTTCCGGAACAGCCACACCTCCTGCTCACGCGTCAGTAGCGGCACCTCGTAGAGGCTCGCCAGGTAGGCAGGCAGACCAGTTGGCCGCCGCACCCGCTTGGCCGGCTCATCGAGACCGGGAAACGGCTGGTCCACCACCTTCTCTGCACTCTTTCGCGAAAAGAGGGCATTGGGGATGCACTCCAGCGGCAGTTGCATGATGTGCTCGGCCCGCTGCGACAGGATGACGCGGTAAATGCTGGCCTTGGAGCGATGGTATCGCTTGGCGATCGACTCGACCGTTTCTCCGGACTGATAGTGACGGTAAATCCGTTCGCAGCTCTCCGGCCGGAGGCGGCCGTCGGCAACAGGGAAAACGGCCTCGGCGGGATGCTCCTGATCGTGCCGCTTGATCGTGTAGCGGATCGTCTCCAGGCTCCGATTGAGACGGCTTGCGATCCGACGATGGACGTCGGCGGGGCAGGCCCCGGCCAGCGCCAGACGACGGGCCCAGCCGATGATGCGGTCGTGCTCCTCCTGCGACAACTGGCTGAAGCGACTGCCGCGATCGATCCGCAGGGGATTATCGCGAATAAATCGCTCGACGGCACTCGCAAGAAAGCCAACGCGTCGGCGGCCGCCCACGAGGTGCCGCTCGGCGACGAGACCATGATCACGCCAGCGTGAAATGGTCTTGGTGGAGACATTGAAGCGGTCCGCCAAGTCTTCGATCGTCAGCACTTCGTCATTGACGACGGGTGGCTGGGGCGATGGATCGCCTTCGGTGGGCGGTGCGACAGCAAGACCGGGGTGTCCGTGGTCCAATTGGCCGTGGTTCATGGCGTCGCCATCGACGCCAGCGTCAAACACGTGGACATTCGACTCGGAAAGCGAATCATCAGAATGGGATCGCATCACATACCTCCAGTACCGGCAATCCGTGCCGGGGATTGAAAGGCGAAGACCAGAAGGGGGACCCGTTCGAAGTACCCAACTCACGGTTGCAGGTCGGCTGAGGACCGCTGCCTGACCACGATGTTGGGGAAATCCGACGAACCCTGCTCCCAGTACACTCCGCGACTACTCGTGCCGCGTCCTGTCGTTTGACCGTGCCATGCTGGCGTGCCGGAGGTCATCCATAACCCACTGCCCGCCTCGTGAGGACGTCAAAGTTATACGGTCCCAGGCCAGGAAAGGTTCGCGTTGAGGGGCGTTTCTTGAATGATTTATCGATCGGCGGTGCCACCGGAAGTCTGAGGCGGGCCGTTGGTTCAGTTGCAACCCGTTGTTGGTCAACGGGTTGCAGCGTGCCGAGAGACGAGGAGAATTCTCGTTTTTCAAGGGTAGCGATCCCGAAGATTCTGGAAAACAAGGGGTTTAGTCCGATTGGACACCTGGTATTTCGGTGTGGCATGGTCAGTCCGCCGAAGACTCTCTGGCGAGACGAAGAGTCACCTCTTGAGGGGGGGTTGGTATGGCTGTCGCGAGGACACGTAAGGAATGGCTCGGAGCCGTGCAGGGTGGCCTGCTGGCGGTGGCCTGTCTGGTGGCCGTGGGGCAAGCCGAAACCGCGGTTCCGGGTGGTGCCGATGCCCCGCCCCGGCAGTTCCCAGATGCCCGCGTCTGCGTCACGCTCGATGTCACGGGGGAACTCATTGCGCCCACCGGCCGCGATGCGGCGGCAGTTCGCGAGCCGGTCGAGATGGCCGCCCGGTTTGATTTCGACGAAATCGCCGCTGCGTTATCCTCCCCGGGAGCGACTGCGGGGCCGGTGGAGGCTGGCCAACTGGTGGCACGCCGCATGTATCGCGATGCCACGGCATCGATGCGAATTGGTGCGACCACGACGAACGTGGCACTCGCCGCCGATGCACGCCGGCTGCTGGTGGCACGCCGCGGCACCACGCCGCTGCCGTACCTGGCGAACGGTTTCCTTTCGGGGGAAGAGTTTGATCTGCTCGACACGCCTTTCGATTCGGTGTTGCTCGAAGACCTCCTCCCATCGGCACCGGTGGAGGTCGGCCAGTCCTGGGAGATTCCCGGCGATCTGACGGCCGGGCTCCTCTCGATCGATACGGTGGAGTCGGGCGTGATCGAGGCACGCGTGCAGAACGTGACTGACGCTCGTGCAGACATTGTCATTTCGGGCATCGTCGACGGGGCTGTCGATGGCGTGCCGACGCATGTGACGGTCGAAGGGAGCCTGAGCGTGGCGGCAAGGAGTGTTGCCGCGGTCGCCGACGCCGCCGACCCCCAGCCAGCACGGCACGAACTCCATGGTCGGATAACGCAGGTGTCGGTGGTGCTCAACGAACGCCGTCAGGCGAGCCACGTCGCGCCTGGATTCGAGGTCGAAGCACGGGTGCTCGTCGAGCGAACACCGCTCGAGCAGTCCGTCGAGGTGACAACGGAGGCAGGCTCTGTTTCGGACGCTGCAGTGGCAGCCGTTTCGGGCTCGGCCGTCGGCGAGCAGGGCGTGCCGCTGCGACGGCAGGGCGTCGGCGGCCCCGACCGCGTCTGGTATCGCGAATCGGAAGGCCGCTTCGATCTCGTCCACGACACCCGGTGGCGGCGGGTGGAGGACGGCCCGAATGGGCTGGTGATGCGGTTGGTCGATCGCGGGGCATTGCTTGGCCAGTGCTCGATCACGAGCCTGCCACAGGCGCCGGCGGCAGCCCTTCCAACCCGGGCCGACCTGCAGCGGGATATCGAGCGGTCTTTGGCGGGGCAGGTCGTCCGTGTTGAGTCGGGTGAAGAGGTCGACCGAGATGACGGCCTGAGGATCGTGCGGCTGGCCTCGGAGGGGAACGCGGGACAGCTCCCATTTCGCTGGATTCACTACGTCGTTGCGGCCAAGGACGGCAGTCGGGCGAGCGTCACGCTCATGTTCGAAGCGTCGGTGCAGCAGCGGTTTGCTGACGCGGACCGGTCGCTGATTGAGGGGCTGCGGCTGCCCGTAGGGCAGTCGGCTCCCCCGCCGTCGCGGGGAGAAAACTCGCCCCCCGGCCCCACGGCGGCGGTTCCCGCTGGTGCGGTGCAGCAGACACGATGACGCCCGTTTCGCCCGATTTCCGAAGGCCTGTTGACGCTGCCCCCCGATCCTTGGGATAGTATCTGGTTTGCCCGAGGAAAGCTTGGCGAACGGTTTGTTCGTCGCTTGCCGCCGGGAGAGCCGAGGAGGAGTGTCGCCGACACAGCACGTGCCAGTGCATGGCACGCGTGTTTGCTGTCTTCCAGGCCCGCGGGCGAGCATCCGCAGTCGAGGTCCGGGAGGCGTGAGCCATCGAGAAGCAGCATCGTATCAATGAGCAGATCCGGATCACGCCGATTCGGGTGATCGCAGGCGACGGTGAACAACTCGGGATCATCCCGACGGAAGAGGCGCTCAACCGCGCCCGCGAGGCTGGCCTCGATCTCGTCGAGGTGGCACCGAACGAAAAGCCGCCCGTCTGCCGGATCATGGACTTCGGCAAGTTCAAGTATCAGCAAAAGAAGAAACTCCACCGCAC
>CANFQO010000053.1 GCA_947449135.1 Planctomycetaceae bacterium
AGGGCCGCGATGTCTTTCGAGTCGCCGGGATCGATCGCCAACGCCTGCTCGAAGGTTTCGCCGGGGCAGCGGCTCGGCAGCGCAAGAAACTTCCTGAACTCATGGCAGCGTAGGCCATAGATGTGCCCCTGATATTCCACCGGCCCGTTCGGGCCCCGCCAGGCGCCGATGCCGGTGAAGGCTCCGGTGGGCTGCGGCGGAGCCAGAGGCCAGTGGTCGAGCACGACCGGCTGGGGCAGCGTGGTCCAGGCAAGGCCGCAGGTCGGCACGCTGCAGCCGGGCTGGCCGATGTTTCGGGCCAGCGTGGCGAACCGGTCGTGGCCGGCGAAGGCGTCGTGGAGGCCAAGCTCCCGCCACATCTGGGCAAAGCCGGGATCGATGTCGAGAAACACGCGGCGGTCGATCGCGTTGAGGATAGCCGGGTCGTCGCAATAGCCCATCACGTTGACCAGCGCCAGCGCTGAACTCGCCTTTGCGAGGACAGCGGCCCGCGAAAGACCGAGCACCTCCCTGCCCCGATCGACGTCGAGGCTGAAACAGTCCTCGAGGCCAAAGTCCCGCATCACGGCGAGGAAGCCGCGGCGATTCACCGAGTCGGCGAAGGCCGCCGGTCGCCCGTCTTCGTCAAGGCACATTCCCTCCTCGATGCGGTCGAGAAAGATGACGTCGTAGCCGAGCCGACGAAAGCCAAGCAGGAACTGCAGGTGAAACCAGGTCAGCCCGCCCTGACGGATCGTCTGTGCGAGTGCGCCGCTATAGAGGATCGTGCCGCGCATGTCAGAGGCCGTTGGCCCGTTTCACGGCTTCGAGGTAGCCGTGTCCGTGCCGCAGGCAGGGTTCGAGATGGTTGCCCTCGGCCCACTCGTTCCAGGCGTTGACGAACACGAGTCGCTCCTCCATGGGCTGGTGCTGCACGCTGGCGATCGTCTCGGCGAGGCCGCGTTCGAAAGCCTCAGGCGTGGCGCCCGTGAACACGATACCATTCTCGCCCCGCCGCGGGGTGTTGTCCCAGGAGACCATGATGCAGGGGTGGGATGGAAAATCCCCTTTGTTTTGCCGCATCTTGCGGCGCGAGTCGGCGTAGTCGTGGATCTTGATTCCGTCGCCCAGCGGATCCGGGAGCACGCTGAAGTGCGGCTCGAAGTCGACGTTGCCGTCGAATCCTGACGGCCGATTATCGGTCACGGCATACGAGGTCACTCCCAGCAGATACGGGTTGGGCAGGCCGGCCCGCCGGCACTCGTGGCGGAGGGCGTCGGTAAATGCCAGGCCATCGGGCAGGGAAAGCGGCCGGTAGACGAGGAAAACCGGCCGGCCGTTGACCCGGAGGTAGCGGCGGTCGCGGAAGGCATCGACGAGCCACCGGGCGTGCCGCTCGTTATCGGCCGGTGAATAGGTCTGCTTGCGGAGGATCTCCTTCTCCTCGCCGAGCCAGCGACGTGACCAGGTCTCGTTCGCCCAGGCGAGGCAGAAGGGGTGGTCGGGCTCACCCGAGCGGAGCACCTCGTTGAACGGCCGTTCCAGAAGCCGCTGCCCTTCGAACCAGTAGTGCCAGTAACAGAATGCCTCGATGCCATGGCCGCGGGCAAGATCGGCCTGCGCCCGCCGGGTTTCCGGCACGCGGAGATCGTAGTAGCCGAGATCGGCCGGGATGTGCGGTTGATGGTGGCCCGGAAAGAGCGGCTCGGCCTTGCTGACGTTCGTCCACTCGGTGAAGCCCTTCCCCCACCACTCATCGTTCTCCGGAATGGGATGAAACTGAGGCAGATAGAACGCCACCAGCCGGGCACGCGGTTTGTTCATGGCCTGGCTTTCTAGGCGTGAGGTTCGGGAGATGTCGCGTACCCAAGCTCTGCGAGTTTTGGGGCGAGGATGTGCATGACGGTTGCCTGCTGCTCCGCAGACAACGCCTGGCTCCACTCGGAGCGGCCGGCGTCGCCCGCCGAGAGATCCCGTGTGGGTGAACTAAAGCTGGAACGCTCGACCCGCTGTTGCAGGCAGAAGTCTTCGACGGCCGGGTGGAGCGGGATGTCCAGGAACCCGAACAGTGACCGTGCGGCTAGGTGCTCGTCGGCGACAAGGTCTTCGTAGCGGATTTCGTGATAGCTCCCGGGGCTGATCTTTCGGCCGAAGGCCGCGCCGATCGCAGTGTGATCGTGCCAGCTCCAGGCCGCCGTTTCGATATCGGCCCACGACCGGCCGTCGGAGTGCTTCCGGCGGGTGATCGATGCGACGACGTCGCGGCCGTCGCGGATGATGTGGATAAACTTCGCGCCGGGGAAGATCTTCCGGATCGTGTCGAGGCAGCCCCGATTCCACACGTCGGCGTAGTGCGGATTCTTGTCACCCCAGTAGCGGACGTGTGGCCACTGGGCCGCGTAAAAGTCACGGATCATGCCGGCAGAGTACTTCGTCGCATGCTCCAGGAACTCCTCGCGGTGCGTGACGAGCAAGCGATTGATTTTCGCCGATTTCACCAGAGTCTCATGCGCCCACGCGAAGAGCCGCATCTCGTGGGTGATGTGTACCTCAGGATGCGCGTTGAGCAGTTCGGTCAGGAACGTGGTGCCTGAACGCGGCGCGCCGAAGAGCACGATCGGGTCGGAGGCGATGGTCATGGCCGGTGGACTCTCGTCGCGGCGACGACCCGCCGGGTCGCCTCGAGGAAGCCGTGGCCGTGCTTCCGATCGGGCTCCAGATGGGCTCCCTCGGCCCATTCGTTCCAGGCGTTGATGAACACGATTCGCTGATCCTGCGGTTGTTTGAGCGCGCGGTTGACCGCGAGACGCAGCCAGTCTTCATAGCTTGCCGGCGTGTTACCGTGAACCACCCATGAATTCTCACCGCGGCGGGCCGTGTTGTCCCAGCCGGGGAAGACGGTATCGAATCGGGGGTAAGAAACCGGCGGCGGGTTTGCAAGGACCGGCCAGGCGGCATCGTAGTCAAAAACCCTGGTGCTTGACGGCCCCACGTCGAGACGCGGCAGCGTGCCGAGCAGGCTGAACTGCGGCTGGAAGAGCACCTTGGCATCGAAGCCCACCTGCGTCGCATCCCAGCCGGCGTCCCAGCCCGTTTCCACCGCTATCAGATAGAGACCCGGCAACCCAGCCCGCTCAGCCTCCCGCCGCCAGATGTCGGTGGTGCGGGCCGGCTCCGGCAACTGGTCGGCTCGGTAGACCATGAATACGGGCCTTCCGTCGATGCGGATCGCCCGCGGATCGGAGAGCGGTCCCAACAGCCAGTGGATGTGGGCGAGGTCGTCCTTGGCGGAATAGCCCTGCGACTGGAGAACCTCGGATTCGGAGCCATCCCAGCGGCGCGACCAGGGCTCGTTGGCCCAGCAGAGGCAGAACGGGAAGTCGGGCTCACCGCTGTCGAGCACCTCGGTAAAAGGCCGCTCCAGGAGCCGCTTGCCCTGGAACCAATAATGGTAGTAGCAGAATCCGTGGATGCCGTGTTGGCGGGCAAGGTCAGCCTGGGCCTTCCGTGTCTCCGCGAGCCGCAGGTCGTAGAAGCCGAGATCGGTCGGCAGTTGGGGCTGGTGGTGGCCATCAAAAAGCGGCTTTGACTTTCCGACATTCCGCCATTCGGTAAAGCCCCGTCCCCACCAGGCATCGTTCTCGGGGATCGGATGAAACTGCGGCAGGTAGAAGGCGATCAGCCGCACGGCGTCTGGCTCGCTCGCGACTGCCGTGACGTTACCAGTTGTCCGGGGTACCGCCGGTTTTCTGGTCAGGCGTTCGAGGTATTGCTCCACGGATCGCTCGGGCAGGATCGCCGGCTTGGCGGCGAGCGTCAGGACTTCATCAATGACCTCGACAAAGGCGGTCCGGGCCGATTCGCGGCTGCGAACGCTCCGGATGTGTTTCATTCCGCTGTCGGTGAGTGAGCGGCAGAGTTCGGCATCGGTCAGCAGTCGCTCGATGGATGCTGCAATCGAGGCGGCATCGTTGGCGACCAGCACGTGCTCGTCCGCGACGAGGTCGAGCCCCTCGACGCCGATGTCGGTGCTCACCATTGGCGTGCCGTACATCAACGCCTGCACGACCTTCCGCTTCGTTCCCGCACCGTGCAGCAATGGGACGACGGTCGCCCGCACCTGGTGGAAGTAGGGCACGACCGATGGCACCCAGCCCACCATGCGGACATGAGGATGTCCTGCCGCGAGTCCGCGGAGCCGTTCGTCCAGCCCGTTGCCGACGACATACACGGGGTGCTTTTCCAGCAGCTGTTTGTCGATCCTCGGGAGAATGTCCGCCATGAAGAACTCGAGCGCCTGGACGTTTGGCGGATGCTGGTAACTGCCGACGAAGAGAAGCCCCGAGCGGTCTGCCATCGGCACATCGCTGGGGATCGGATCCTCGCAGTCGCCAACGACCTTCCCCGTCACCGCGTCGCCAAGAAATCGTGCGAGCAGTTTCTGTTCTTCAGCGGACACCGTGAGCACAGCGTCGGCGGCTACGTAGACATTCAATTCGGCGACGAGGTGTGCGCCGAATTGCTCGTCCAGCAACTCGCTCGAAGGTCCGCCGACATGATCACCCGTGATCTTCCGTGCCTCCCGTAGGAAGTGAATGTCGACCGAATCGACGATGACGCGGGTTCGTGGAGACAGTCGCCGCAGCACGGGCAGGCAGTATTCGGACACCGGCCAGAATGACAGCAAGGCGAGGTCGAAAGGCACGCGTTCGACCAGCTCCGCGAAACCGTCTCCGCCGGTCCAGGAGCCGTCCTCTTGTCGCAGGGAGCGGTTTCCATGGACGGCGACACCCTGCCGCTGCAGCGACCGGACATACTCGGGATGCTTGTCGATGCCATGGAGAGCGACGAAGTCGACACTCCAGCCCTTCTCCAGGAGGAAGCAAACCAGGTCGTGGAGCCGACGGCCGCCGGAGTCGCGGTCCTCCTGTGGCACGGCATACGAGACGACGAGTGCCTTTCGCTGTGTCATGCGTCTACCCGTCCCCGGCCGCGGTGGGCAAGCTCCGCCCAGGAGTCGGCCCCTATGGAATCGGGCCGCGGCCGCTGCTCCCGGAGCGCCGCCGCGTGCCGCACCCGGAATCGCTTCCGATTGATTTCTTGATAGCGTTTCATGCCTGTCGCGTGGTCGGTGCCCGCCGTGGCGCCTTCCAGATGCACGACTACCGCCTCAGGCTGGTAGTAGATGCCATAGCCCTGCTCGCGGAGGCGGAAGCAGTAGTCGGTGTCCTCGTAGTAGCCCGGGGCAAAGTCGGGATCAAAGCCACCGAGATCCGCGAATAGCTTCCGGGGCGTAGCGAGAAGCGCGCCCGACACGTAGTCGACCTGCCGGACGTAATCGAAGAGGTGTTTCATCGCGTTTGCCTCACCGCGGCCGAAGTGGCAGGCAGAACCGTCGGCAAAGACGATGCCCCCAGCCTCCTGCAGGCTGCCGTCGGGAGAGAGAAGTTTGCCGCCAACGGCACCAACGTCTGGAAACTGCGTGAACGTGCGGACGAGCGGTTCGAGCCATCCTGGCAGTGGCACGGTGTCGTTGTTCAGGAACAGGAGGATGTCGCCGGTCGCTGCGGCCGCGGCCCGATTGCAGCTTTCCACGAAGCCGCAGTTGCTCTCGTTTCGGAGCACGTTGAGCCGTGGTTCGGTCATGCGCATCGATGCGAGTGCGAGGGCTGTATCGTCGGTCGAGGCGTCGTCGCTGACGATCACCTCGATGTCGTACTCCCGGGGCACGGTCGCCCAGATCGCCTCGAGGCAGCCCCGGGTGATCGGCCACTTGTTGAACACCGGCACGATGATCGAGACGCTGGGCAGACTCTTCGCGGGCGGCTCCCGGAGCCACTCAACCTGCGGCGTTTCGCTGCAGTCGATGACTGCGAGTGAGGCGACGCGGCGAGCCTCAGCCAGCAGCGGCGCTGTCGGGGAGGCGACCGCGACGATGTCGATACTGGAGTCGACGTAGGGCAGTTTCATTTGCGGAGCAGCGACCGCGGGTGGTGGTGGCGAGAATGCGATGGCGTCCGGGAACCATTCTCCGGCCTGTGAGCCACCCATCAGGTCGAGGACCTGCAGCGGACGGCCCAATCCGTCCGTGACTCTTTCAAGAGTCTCGGCAAGCGGTACTGTGCCTCCTGCGTTGGGAGTCTTGGCCTCCAGCAAGTAGAGCGTGCCGGCTCCAGCCTGCTCTTCGATCAGCGTGTGATGGCGGTCGAGGTGACGGCGGAAGTCGGGGTAGGTCGTGAGCCACCAGGCGTAGGTCTCCGGCACGAGCAGGTGCGTTGCACCGCGGGCCCGCAGTGTTTCCAGATGTGCGATTGCGGCGAGGTCGCAGGCCGGATACCAGCCCGCATAGGTGCTCCGCTCGTCGCAGGGAAAGTGCCAGCCCTGTCGGTCCCGATAGCGGAGCAGTTCGTCGTCCCCCTTGCTGATGACGGCAACGATACCCTGCTTTGGCACGTGGCGGTCCACGAGTTGCCGCGCACGGCGGACCGTCTGGCGGTAGAGCAACTGTTTTGGGGGCACCTGCAGGTGCGACTGGATGAACCGCAGGTCATCGAGGACTTCCTGCACGGAGTCGTCTCGCGTCGCGAGGTCGCCCCGTAGTCGCGCGAGGTCGGCCCGCAGTTCGCGGACGGTCACCGTGAGGGCGTCGACCGCCCGCGATCCGGAAGCGGGCGGCACGGCCCCAGCCTGCTCGCTGAGGTTCGCCCGCAGCCAGCCGAGGCTGTCGGGATCGACGGTGATTCCATTGCCGTCAGCACGGTCATCGCAGAAGCAGGCTTCTGTGCAGAGTGTCTCGTACGTCTCGATGATGTCGGCCGGCAGGGCGAACTCGCGGAGGTGCTCCAGCGAAAAACGGGCGTGTCGTAGGGTGGGCTGGTAGCCCCGCCAGTCGGCCTCCGCGGAAACGGTCTGGCAGCCGAGGGCGGTCAGCACGCGCGTCGCCTCGGTTCGGGCGTCGCACTCGTAGGCACCGTAGTGGGTCACCACCCGGCTGGCAGGCGCCGTCGTTCGCAGGATCGCCTGCAGGTATCTGCGGATGAGATCCACGGCGAAGGGAAGCGAGCAGGCGTTCCTCGCATGCAGCGAGGTCATCACCTCGAGCGGATTGCGAATGACGACGAGCGGCTGGAGTCCATCGGTGATCGCCGCCCAGAACGGCAGCGTGAACGCTGAGGCCGGATCGGCCCACGCCCAGGGCTCAAGTCTGGCACACCGGCTTACCAGCTCCTCTGCGGCCGGCCGCAGCGAATCCAACCCCGGGGCGGATTCCCAGCCCTCTGGAAGCTCTGGCGGGGCATCCCAGCCGCCACCGTGACGAGCCAGGATCCTCTCGTTGATCTCTCGGAAGCCAGAGGGCCTGTCGGAGCCCGGTCTAGACGCACTCGCACCCCCGGAGATGGTCACGCCATGGCTCCGCAGGACGTCCGTGATGAACGATGTGCCCGCACGGGGCATTCCGAGGATCGTGATTGGCATCGTGCGGCGGGCGGGGAGGCCGTTCCGGGGCGTCGGCTGCGGGCGGTCGGCCTGCTTTCCCAACCTTAGGTTAGCGTGGAGGGATGTCAAATTTTCGGGATTTTGACGGTTAGAGGCAGGCCGAGGTCCTGGGGGGAGGCGAGGCCATAGCGGCACAAATCTGCGCCGGCAAGCTCGCGAAACGCCTTCTTTTGGTCATCGGACCAGGTCGCCCACGGGTCGGGCCGGCTGTATTCACCGGCAGGCACTCCCCCCTGCCGCGTGAAGCTCGAGTTGATGCGGTCGCGGCGGAGGAAAGCTGCGGGGCCATCCTCTGGGGGGGCATCGAGAAATTGGAGCACGGCTGCCATTGTCGTCTCGGGGCTGCGTTCAAGGTCGCCGTGGATCACGGTGAGTGCCTGCGCCGGATGCCTGCCGCAGAAGTCCATGGCGGCCCGCGCGTAATCCCGCCACGTGGTGCAGGCCTCACGGAAATCGTGGCTCCACGGTGGCAGGAAGCCGCGATTCCGCATTTCGTCGAGTTCGTCTACAGGCACGGTGGCCGCGATGTGCATCATCGAGTTGACCACCTGCCGGCCGTCGCGGAGCACGTGAATGAACCGTGCGCCGGGAAACATGCCGGCCAGCGTGTCGGCCATCAGGCAGTAGTGGGGCGTGTGGTCCACCCAGCGCCTGCTGCCGACCGACCGGGTGAACATCGCGTTGAGGCCGAGGCCGATCGCGGCGAGGAATTCAGCGGACGAAACCCGCTCACGCCGCAGCCAGGAGCTGCTTGGCCGGTTTGCCCACTGCTCGAACACCTTCTCGGCCCGCCGCTGACCGTAGAGCTCCCAGAGAAAGAATGTCTCGTCGCCGACGTGAAAGTCACTGTGCATACCGAGCGCATGGGCCAGCGCGGTCGTGCCGGATCGAGGCACGCCGAACACGAACACCGGATCGGCGCAGTAGGTGAAAGTCTGCGGCGGAATGGATGCTGCCGAGCCGGCTGGATTGGTCATGTCGCGGCCCCCTGGATGCCTGCCGCCTCAATGATTCCCTTGAGCTTGAAGGCGTCGAATGTCGCGTAGTAGAGGGGGTGG
Organism: Planctomycetaceae bacterium; assembly: GCA_947449135.1. GTDB lineage: Bacteria > Planctomycetota > Planctomycetia > Pirellulales > UBA1268 > CAMCQY01. Next base: position 8,535 of record CANFQO010000053.1, read on the forward strand.
AGTTCGGTGATCAGCGCGTCGTGCTCTCCCACGGCCTGCTCCAAGCCCGCCTCCAGTTCCCGCACGCGGGCGACCTGCGCGGGCAGTCGGTCGCGGACCTCCCCCCAGCGACGACGGGCGTCGACTGTGCCGCACCACTCGGCAGCCCGTGGGTCATCGTAGAACGAGGCAAACTGCCACTGCGAGCGGCCCTGGCGTTCGCAGCGCTGGCAGAACTCGTCATACGTGAGCGGCCGGATGACGTGCTGCCGTGCCAGGCTGTCGTAGACCACGACCATTCCGACCCGTTCTACGGCGGCCGGCGTGGCGGGATCTGCTGCGGGTCGCGGTTGACGCTCGCGACCGAGCATCCGGCAGATCCTAAATCCCGCCTCGATGTCCTCTGAGCCGAACGTGAACTCTGGCCGGAAGCCCCCGGCCCTCACGAGCAGCGACCGCTTGCACGACGACCGGCCACCCCAGAAGAAGCGATAGTCGTAGGTCTGGCCGTGCCGCAGGTGGGGATAGCCGAAGAGGTAACAGCCAACCTCAGTGACGAACCGCATCACCTCGGTCACCTCCAGCCGCGGCGACCAGTCGGTGTATCCGAGCACGGCGACATGCTCAAGCGGGTAGAGGCGGTGCATTTCGAGATGCCGCGTGACGAGATCGGGATCGGCCACGTCGTCGTCGTCGAAGAACAGCAGCAGCGGTGCGGAGGCGGCATCGACGCCGATGTTCTTGGCGACCGAGATGCCGGCGGTCGGCGACTCCACGAGCACGAGCGGCATATGTTCGGCCCAGCGGTCGCAGATGGCTGATGTGTCGTCGGTCGATCCATCACTGACGACGATGACCTCGAAGCGGCCGGAGGCGGTCTGTGCGGCCAGGCTGGCGAGCGACTCGTCGAGCAGTGCGGCGCGGTTTCGGGTCGGAATCACCACGCTAATCTCCCGCGGTGCCAGGCCGCCGGAGCGGCGGATGCCACACTCTGGTGAGAGCCCGACAAACGGAATTGTGGGATCGGTGATCGACACAGCCACGCGGGAGTCTCGCGCCACGGCCCGCGGCCGCCCGGCTGCGGCGATCGCCGCGAACAACCGCTCCCGCGCCACGCTCGCTGAGTGCTCCCGTTGGATGCGGTCGCGGCCCTGTGCGGCCAACCTGTTCCAGAGTGCCACATCGGTGAGCAGTCGGGCGATGCCGACAGCGAACCGGAAGGGATCGTCGGCGACGAGTGCGTCTTCCTCGTCACGGACATCAAAACCCTCGGCTCCGATGCTTGTGGAGACCGTCGGTGTGCCGGTCGACAATGCCTGAATAAGTTTTCTTTTCGTCCCGGCGCCATGCAAAACCGGCAGGAGCGACACGCGGACCTGCTCGAAATAGGGCACCACTGACGGCACCCAGCCGAGCATCCGCACGGTGGGCCAGCATGCGGCAATCGCGCGGACCTCATCGGTCAGGTTACTGCCTGCGATGTAGATCGGATGCGCGGCGAGTAGCTTCGGGTCGATATGAGGAAGCACCTCGTCGCAGAGAAAGCGAACCGCCTCCACGTTGGGCGAGTGCTCAAAGTTGCCCACGAAGAACATGCCTCGCCGCTCTGCGAACGGCACGGACGATGCCGCGAGGTCTTCGCAGTCGGGCACGACATGGACGCGGTGAGGTGCGGCGATCAGGTCGCCGATCAGATCCCTTTCCTTATGGGAGACTGCGAGCACCGCGTCGGCCGCGGCATAGACGCCGATTTCCCGGGCGGTCTCGTTGGCGAATTCGGCGTCCAGCAGGTCGAGGCGGGCGGGAGCGTCGCGAAGGATCCGCCTCGCGGTCCGCAGGAAGTGCAGGTCGCCCGAGTCAACGATGAGTCGCGTGACGGGTGAAACGGCCCGCAGGATTCGGATCAGCGGCTCAGCAAAGTTCCAGAAGCCGAGGATCGCGATGTCGTACCGAGCCGATGTTGCCGCGAGCCGCACGTTCTCCTCGTGCTCTGCGAAGCCGGCGGCCACGGTCACGCCCTGATCGGCGAGCAGGTGACTGCACTGCTCGACGCCCTTGGGGCTGCGGGCCACGCATGCCACCTCCCAGCCGGCCTCCCGCAGGAAGCCAACGAAATGGAATAGCCGCCTGGAGTAGCTGTCCACATCCGGCTGCGGCATGTAGTGAGAGCAGATCAGTGCCCGCTTCGTCTTCATGGGCGGCATGCGGGAGTGATGAGGCCGAGACGATTGGCTGCGGTCGTGCCGTTGGCACCGGTGGCATGTCGTCCCAGTCGTTCGATGACGATCTGGAATCCCGGACCGACGATCCCGGGCATCGCGATCTCGATCACGGCTGCCGACGCGACCCGACGGGCCTCGCTGCGGCGGGCCGAATCGCCCCAGGGCACCGCCACGATGTCGATGCTGCGGTCCAGATAAGGCAATGCATCGACTCCCCTGTCGACAGGGGGAAATACGGCGCACCTGGGAAAGAATGCTGCCAGTTCGGAGCCTGTCTCCCAGTCGAGCATCGCGGGAGAGCGGGATTCGCTCCGCATGAATTCCGCCAAGAACTCATCGCATTCCTGCCATGGGCCGGGCTGCGCGGGATCGTGGGCGAAGATCACGCAGGTTTCCATATCGCGATGGATGGCATGCCAGGAACGGTGGAGATGGACGCGGAAGTCCCGGTAGTGATCGAGCCACCAGAGCGACGTGGCTGGAATGACGAGGTGATTCCAGCCCGCGGCCACGAGGCTGTCGAGCGAGGCTACGGCCGCGGCATCATCGGCGGGATACTCTCCGGCAAAGTCGCCGAGTGCGTCCTGCGGGAAATGGCCGGCCTGGCGGCCGAAGAGCCGCACCAGTTCCTCGTCTCCCCTGCCCACCACGAGCACGCGGGCCTGCCGCGGCACCCGGTCGCGAACGATTCTGCGGACCCCCGATACGAGTCCGAGGTAGTCGACATGCCTGGCAATCTCCTCTGGCGACGCGCCTGTCGCTGCCATGCGTAAGGGTTGGATCGTAGCCTGCAGTTCGTAGACCGCGGCTTGCGCCTCATCCTCGCGGGCGTGCAGATCGTCCGTCGCCCGTGCCGCGGCGGCGAGCATTTCTTTCTGGCGGAGTTCGCAGGCCGCGACCCGCTCACCGAGCGCGCGAACGTCGGCTCCCACCTGCTCGATCAGGCTGCGCAGCGTCTGCTGCTTGGCGGGCGACGGGGTGCGGCGGCCGCCCGGGGCCTTCTGTCGCGTCTTGCGTGTCTTGGATACCATGGGACCAATAGTAATCACCCGTCCGAGCCGCGTGTTTTTAGGCGATCCGCCCGGGCTACACGCCGAGGTCGGAGAGCATCTGCGGCAGGACGCGGTCGTACTCAAACCACTCCCGGGCGATCTCCCGGGCCCGGCGGCAGTGGCCCGCATAATCGTCATTGATGGCATGGACGGCCGCCAGAATCTCTTCCATCGTGCTGAATCCGAACAGGCCCGTCCCCGCAGGAAGGACATTGGAAAAACCAGTTTCCTGGGTGATGACGGGCCTGCCGGCGGCGAGGTACTGGGCGCTCCGCTCGCTGAACCAGCCGCTCCGCAGGCGGACGTTCTGGTCCTTGGCGACGGTGAACTCGCCCCGCGAGTCGGCCACGAACCGCCGGTAGGCGTCGAGGTCAGACGAGACGGCGCTGGCCTCGCTCACGATCCAGCCCTGTTCCTCGAGCATCCGTCGATCTTCTGGCTCATAGCTGGCGAGTGCCAGTTCGAACGGCTGGTCGGTCCGCCGCGGCAGATCGATGAACTTCAAGAACTCGAAGTGCTTGCTCCAGTGGTACACCTCCCCCTGGAAGGTCACCTCCCGCCACTGCTGCCGCCAGTTGCCGATCGTCGTGAACCGTCGGCAGCGATCGGTGGGGGCCGAGTCCCAGAGATCGCTGACCACGATCGGTGGCATCGGCTTGAAGTCGAACGGCTTGGGGAACGGCACGCGGCAGTCGGGCTGCCCGTAGTTGAGCCCCCACGTGTAGAACGCGCAGTGCTGGGCGAGGAAGTCGATCGTCTCCTGCCGGCCCTCGTGGACCTCGATCTCCGTGTCGACCGGATCGGTCTCCAGATACACCAGCCTGTTGGTGGCCGTGTGCTCCGGCAGTGGCACCGTGCCACCGTGGTAGTTGATGATCAGCGCCGCATCGCGATAGAGATCGTTCAGGGCCGTGTCGCTCATGCCGTAGACACGCCCGTCGTCGTGTAGGGCATGGTAGGCCCACCGGTCCTGCATGTCGAAATGCCGCATCACGCCGTCGATGTAGGCCGCGGCCAGTGCCGAGCCGTCGTCGCTCTCGTGCTGCATCAGCATCGAGGGGGTCCGCGCATGGGCCTCCACGTAGTAGGGGTCGTATCCCAGCCGTCGCAGGCCGACCATGTAGTGCATGGTGCCCCAGACCGCCCCCGCGACGGGGATCTTGGTCATCATGCCAAGCAGCACGATCTTGCGGCGCGATCCGGTGGTCATGAGGTCGCTTCTCCAGTCGCACGCGATGCAATCGCCGAAAAACCGACAAGCTCGAAGCCCAGTGCGGTGATCGATTCCTTGAGCGCTGGGCTGCAGAGCACCTCCACCTCTCGAAGCCGCTCCTGACAGTACATGGTCTCAAGGTTTGGGTCCCAGCCGGGATGGCAGCCGATTTCGATGGCGGCGTCTGGCACGTCACGCAGGATGGACAGCAGCGCGGCTTCGGTGAGGAGTTCCGGGGCGGCTTCGCCGCGGCCGCTCTGGCCGTAGAAGTCGCCCCGGTAGCTCACCTGCGGGGAAAAGTGCCGCAGCGGAATGGAGAGCCTTTCGGCCATCGCCAGCGCGACCGAGTGAACTGGCTCCTGCCGATGGACGTGCTGGTGCGAATCGAGGTGCGTCGGATTGCGGCCCGTCAACTCCTGGAATCGGGCAAGCTGCCGTTCGCACTCTGTCGCCACTGCGGCGGCATCAGCTGGATCGACGACTTCATAGAGGGCGACCCACTCGCCGTTTCTGCGGGTCCACTCGCCGAGGTCGAGGTGCAGGCCCAGATCGGTGAAGCCGATCTCGGCAGCCCGCTGCACCGCTTCGCGGGCGGCGGCTGGCCGCACCATCAGGCTGGCACTTGTCACGATGCCATGCTGATGAGCATGAAAAATCCCGTCGTTCGTCGCCGGGGTGTAGCCGAGGTCGTCGGCATTCACGATGAGCGTTCGCGGCGGCGTCATGGAGCGGTTCGCGAAGCGTCGGCCTGTCGGCACGGCGTGAGTCCCATCGCCTTGGCAGCGCCATCGAACTCATCCAGAATTTGTGCCGCCAGTCGCACGCCGTGGCGGTGGATCCCGAGCGCCGCGAGCGTCGCCACGGCCCCCACCGCCACCGCGAATCCAGGCAGCCAGTAGGCGGCCAGGCCGACGCTGCCGACAGTCGCGGTCAGGGCGATCCAGGATAGCCAGGTCGGCGAGAAACGATATCGAAGCCGGATCAGCCGACGCCCGGAGCCGTGCTCTTCCTGCACCGTGGTCAGTCGGAGGCAGGTCCACGGATGGCCAAAGACCTCTGCGTCCCACTCGCTCCAGCCCGTGTCGAGTGTGATCCCCCAGCGATTCGCCCGTAGTCCCCGAATCGCCCCTTGCAGCAGGTGGGTGCGGTCATCGGCATGTTCGGACCAATACTCGACAATGTCGCCCCAGCGGCCGCTCCTCAAGGGATGCCGCCCGCGATGTTCCAAGGGGTGCGCCGAGATTGCCCGGTAGGATGAGAGCCGCGATTGGTAGTGCGCCCATGAGCGGACGAGCGGTTGCCGGTAGCTGAGGAATGCGATAACGACTCGGGAAAAGAGTCCTTCGTAGCGGTTTGGCAGCCGCGCCTGCACGGCCTGGAGAAAGGCCACGAGCACGGAGATCGCAATCATCACCGCCGCGACGATGCCCGCCGGACGGTAGGCGATCGCGTTGAGCGCCACGAGACCCGCGGCGATATGCCACTCGAGCGTCGTGGGGATCATGGCCCAGTGGGAGGAGGGTGGCTGATACAGGCATTGGAACAGTCCGGTGCCGAACGTGCCGCGGTAGACGAGCGACTCGCGCATCTGCAGGCCACGGAGTGAGACGCCATAGAGCACCCCCCGCCACTTCCAAGCTCCGCGGCCGTTGAATTTCTCCGGATGCTTGAACCGCAGCAGCGCCTCGGCCTCGCCGTAGCCGGACTGCTGACGGAAGTAGGTTTGCGGCGTGGGCCGCCGGTGATGCCACACGAAGGCCCCGGCGGCGAACGTGATCCAGCCGCCTGCCTGCTGCAACCGCCAGCAGATGTCGACGTCGTCGCCCGCGCGATGAAACTGCGGATCGAAACCGTTGATCGTTTCGAGCGCCTCGCGGCGAAACGCCATGTTGCAGCCCGGCACATGCTCCGCCACCTGGTCGCTTTCGAGCACGTGCGTGGGCTGGCCGGGCGACGCGTTGACGCAGGCGGCGAGCCAGCCGTCGTCCGGTGAGATGTTGGGGCCGCCGACGGCGTCGGCTTTCGTGCGATCGAGTTGGTGCACCAGGTGCGAGAGCCAGTCGGGATCTGCGAAGCAGTCGGCGTCGGTGTAGGCGATGATCCCGCCGGTCGCGGCCCGCAGACCGACGTTCCGAGACTCGCTCAGCCCCTTGTTTTCCTGATGGATGGCGATCACGTCCGGAAACCGCGCGGCGATCGCTGCCGTGTCGTCGGTGGAACCGTCGTCGACGAGGATCACCTCGTAGTTCGGATACCGCAGTTGCTGCAGGGATTCGAGGCATTGCGCGAGCGTCCTGCCGCCGTTGTAGCAGCAGACCACGACCGACACCCGCGGGCAGTGCGGCAGCATGTCTGCCGGGGCCGTCGGCAGGCTGGCGATTGCACGGTAGGCGGGCTTGGCGGAGCGGTCAGCTCTGGTGATGCCAAAGGCCCAGTCATCGATGAGATGGCCGCCGGTATGCCAGACATCTGTCCATGAAAAGACGAACGTTCCGGCCAGCCCGAGCAATACCGCTTCACGCAGGTGGCCTTCCAGGAAGGTCGCCTGCGCTTCGTCGCCATGACGCAGCGTGTCCATGCCGAGTTCCCCCAGCACGAGCGGCTTGTCTCCCACGATGTTTTGCAGCCGCAGCAGGTAGCGGTGGAAGGTCTCAAGATCGTGGAGGTAGACGTTGAACGTAGCAAAGTCGAGAAACGACAGATCGAGGTATTCGGTGGGCGGGAAATTGGCGTAGGTCACGAGGCCGGCGGGGTCGGTCTGCTTCACTTCGGCGGCAAGCGTTCCCAGGAATGCGCTCACACGGTCTGCGCCGTGCCAGCGGATGACGTCGGCAGGAATTTCGTTGCCGATCGAATAGCCCAGAACGCTCGTGAAGCGTCGGCCTACCTCCGCGGCCCGACGAACGGCCTGCCTTGCTTCGGATCGCGCCCGACTGCTGTCAAGAAAGCAGAGGTGCTTCGACCAGGGAATATCGACGAATACGCCGATTCCGCAATCCTGCGCCAGGTCGAAAAACCAGTCCGGTGGCACCCAGTAGGTGCGGACACAGTCGATGCCCGCCTGCAGCATCAGTTTGAAATCTGCCCGCACCTGTTGTGGGGCAGGAAACGGTTCGCCTGCTGGATTGGGAGGGAACGGGCCATAGGTCACGCCGCGGGGAACCCGCTTCACGCCGCCGCGAGCCAGATACTTGCCATCGACCTGCCACCGCGTGGCACCCGCAGCCGCCCCAGGCACTCGCGGATCGCGAGTCTCTGCATCAGCGGTCGTGCTGATGCCAACCAATGGCGGCGCGATGTTCCTGCCTCCGTCCAGGACGGACGGGAAGACGCCAACGCGATCAGTTGTGATAACGAGCTCGCCGGGCGTCATGCCACTCGCGTTTTCCATGTATGGATCGCCAGATGCGATCGTCGTCGTCAGGAGCGGCCTAGAGCCATGCTCGCAGGTCCCGACCGTTAGAATTTCCAAACCCCGATCGTACCTAGAATCTCAGAAATCGCACGATTTCGGCATTTCGACGGGGAATACCCCTTCTCTCCGCGACCGTGCCTGCGAGGCGTTTTTCGTGCCAAATGCATTGAAAACGCAGCTCAATCAGATGCGATACGGGCTGGGGGCGGGCCGGGTGGTTCACTGGGGCGGGGCTGCAGACGTCTTCTGGTCAGACTTCTCGCCGGGCCTCGTCACCGGGCCGGCGCCCGGCACTCCTTCGTTCACGCGGACCAAGAGCATCTGCTCCACCTTGCCATCAGCCTTGTGCACCAGGATCGTCAGCTGGTCCTTCGTGAGGTTTGAGATTCCCGCCTCGTAAACGGGCTCCTTCTTGTCGCCGATCGTCCACGCCGCCCGCTGTGTCTTCTTGTCGACCTTCCCCGTCACGTGGGAATTCTCGTCCGACACGGCGTTGTAATAGCTGCCACGCAGGATCCCGTTCTTGTCGACCGCGAGCGAGAGAAAATTGCTTGCATCGGTTTCCTGCGACCGCGCCATCGCAAACACGCCGAGCGACCGCCACTGATCGTCCTCGTCAATCTTGGCATCGGAGCCGCCCTGCGAGGCGATCGTGGCCGCCTGCTGGGCGTATTCAGTCGCCGTGCCCACGCGGCTGCCCTGCACGTAGACGCCGTCGTCCTGATAGACCACCGTCGAGCCGTAGTCGTAGGGAATCGTCGAGGTCGCAGTGCCCGAACCGCCGCCACCGCCACCTCCGTACGCGCCGTAGCCGCCCCACGCGAAGAGGTCGGCCCAGAGCAGTCCGGACATCATGCCCCCCGCGAACCACCAGCCGCCCGGCCACCAGCGATTGAAATGATTGCCATACCAGGCACGGTCTCGGTACCAGTTACTGGCACGAAAGTTGTTGCGGACGACGTCGCCGCGTGCCGCCAGCGTGTTCATCGAGTAGGGACGGATTCCGCGGTCGCCCACGGCGGCAGCCCGCGCCAGATTGGCATCGCCTGCAAAGCGGCCTGCGCCATCGAGACGGGCGGCGCCATCGAGTCTGGCACCGCCATCGAGTCGCCCGCCCCCGTCCAATGCCCGGCCGCCGTCGAAATCGCGGAACCCGCGGCCGTCATCCAGGCCGCGACCGCCGTCGAGCCCGCGGTCTCCGTCGAACCCGCGTCCACTGTCGAGTCCACGACCGTCGTCGAGCCCGCGTCCGCCGTCGAGCCCACCGCGACCTCCGTCAAAACCTCCACGGCCACCATCAAATCCACCGCGACCGCCGGCGCCGCCGCTGAATCCACCCATGTGGCCGCCACCGCCTCCATGGCCACCACCACCGCCATGGCCGCAGACGATCGCAGACGATCCAAACGCCTGTGCGAAGAGCATGACAACGGCCGTGGCCGTGTGAACAGATCGACTACGGCAGGAGCGGGATAGGCACATGAACAGACTCCAGCAGGCGGGATGAATTATTGGAATGGAGACAAATGCGGGTGAAGGATTCGTTATGCAGAGCCGTCAGCGGATCCTGCGAAGGTGCACCGGCTCGGTGTCTGGCTCGACATGGCCGTCGATCGTCCGCTCGATCGAGTGCCAGAGCAGCATGTCGCGACCCAGCGGGGAGAGCACCTGCACCCATTCGGCACGGTTCCCCAGATCTGGATTGCCGGGCGTGCCGACCAGTTTCCGTTCAAAGGAGCTGCCATCGCTGGTAAACGTGCCCTCAGCACGGGCGCCGGTCGAGTCGAAGCTGCATGACCGCACCTGGCCGGTGAGCCTGTCGGCATGGATCACATCGAGCGATTCGACGGTCGAACCGTCCTTCTGTTTGACCTTGATGCGGCCGACGAGGGCGTTGCCCTCGAGGCTTTTTTCGTAGGTGGCGTCGATGATGGTGCCGGTTTTGGCGTCTGTCGACTGCCAGGTGCCAATGATCCAAGAGAGGTCGGCAAGAGCGGTCCGCGGGGTCGGCACCACCTTTGATTCGGCAATCCGCCAGTTGCCCTGTTCGAGCACACGAAGGCTGTCGAACCGGGATACCGCAGGCTCGGCGTCCGACTGGCCGGTAAAGAAGAGCGTGCCCTGCACCCGGGCGACGCCCTCACCCAGCGTCTGCACATCGGTGACCTCGATCTTCAGGGCAGCCTTTGGATGGGTGGCTCGCCATTGCTTGAGCGAGGCCACGATGGCGTCGCGGCCCTTGAGCATGCCGCCCCCCTCCTCCAACTCCGCGCCCAGCGTCCAATGGTCGCCGATGGCCTTGTCGTCGCCTGCATTGAAGGCGGCAGCGTAGGCATCGGCCGCACGCCGCACCGCGGCGATGACGTCCGTGGCCGACACCGCTGCGGTCGCACCAGTGGCCGGCTCGACGGCAAAGGTGGGGGCAGCGGCCAGCAGCCCGCACGATAGCAGCGTTGTGCGAAGCAGGCGGGAGGGCAGACGGAGACGAAGCGGGAGGAGCATATGGCAAAGTTCCGGAGAATATTGAGTGGCGATTGAGTGAGCCTGGGGACGTGCATTGGCCATACACGCGGACGTCATCGGCGTTGGTAAATGTAGCGACTGGCCCGGCCGACATGCCAGCAACGGGTAGGCGAATCCCGTCCCACCGCGAGATTTTCGTGCCTGTATTCCCGACTGCTGCCCGCTCACGCTACTGTGAGGGGCCCTCCTTTGGACACCTGCCATGGCCGTGCTGCTCGACATCAAGAACGCTTCCAAACGCTATGGCGATCAGGTGCTCCTCGACGAGGCCAACGCCACGATCACCGACGACGGCAAGGTTGGCTTCATCGGGCGAAACGGCGCCGGCAAGAGCACGCTGCTCCGCGTGATCCTTGGCGAGGAGGAACTGGACTCCGGCGAGGTGATCCGGCATCCGCGACTGCGGCTCGGCTATCTCAGACAGCACGATCCCTTCGAGCCCGGCGAGACGGCCCTGGCCTTCCTGATGCGTGACAGCAGCCAGCCCGACTGGAAGTGCGGCGAGGTGGCCGGCCGGTTCGAACTGAAGGGCTCGTTGCTGACCGGCCCGGTGAAGGAGCTGTCCGGCGGCTGGCAGACCCGAGTCAAGCTCGCCGCCCTGCTCCTCCACGAGCCCACGCTGCTCCTGCTCGACGAACCGACCAACTTCCTCGACCTGCGGACGCAGATTCTGCTCGAGCACTTTCTCCGCGACTACCGCGAGAGCTGCCTGATCGTGTCGCACGATCGGGCCTTTCTCGGGGCCACCTGCGACCGGACGCTCGACCTCTCGGGCGGCAAACTGACAATTTTTCCGGGTAAGGTCGACGCATTCCTCGACTATCAGCGGGATCAGCGGGAGCATCTCGAGCGGACCAACGCCGCCGTGCTCTCCAAGCGGCGGCAGCTGGAAGATTTTATTGCCCGCAACAAGGCGAGAGCCTCTACCGCTTCCCGCGCGAAGTCGAAGAGCAAGCAGCTTGAAAAACTCGAGGTGGAGGAGATTGCCGCCGACTCTCCGACCGCGGCAATCCGCTGCCCCGAGGTGTCACCCCGTCAGGGGCCGGCCGTGCGGTGCCGTGGGCTGGCCATTGGCTATGCTGATCGAAAGGTAGCGGAGTCAATCGACGTCGAGATTGTGCACGGGACGCGGGCCGCGATCGTCGGTGACAACGGCCAGGGCAAGACGACCTTTCTGCGGACGCTCGTGCGGTCGCTCCAGCCGCTGGCTGGCGAGGTGAAGTGGGGTCATGGCTGTGAACTCGGCATCTATGCGCAGCATGTCTACACGAGCCTCGACGAGAACGACACCGTGCTCTCCTACCTGGAGCGGGCGGCGGCGATCGGCACGAAGTCACAGCGGATTCTCGATCTCGCCGGTGCGATGCTCTTTCGCGGCAAGGCGGTCGAAAAACGTGTGCCGGTGCTCTCCGGCGGCGAACGGGCTCGGCTCTGTCTGGCCGGCCTGCTGCTCGGTTCCTTCAACATCCTCATCCTCGATGAGCCGGGCAACCATCTCGACGTGGAAACAGTCGACGCGCTCGCCCAGGCGCTCCTCGACTACCGCGGCACGGTGATCTTCACGAGCCACGACCGCTCGTTTGTGGAGACGGTGGCGACCAACGTGGTGGAGGTCGGCAACGGCCGCGTCATCAATTACGGCGGCAGCTACAAGCAGTATCTCGCCGCCATGAATAGTGAGATCGACGCCGAGGAGGAAGCGGCGGGAGGCGGGAAGCCTGCTGCATCCAAGAAGCCCGGTGGCGGGGGAAAACCGGCCGGCAAGCCGGGGCCGGGCAAGCAGGACGGAGCCGGCCGTGCGGGGAACGACGCCAAGTCCGAGCGTGACGTCCGCCGCGAGATCGGCACGCTCGAACGATCGATCGCGAAGCTCGACGCGGAAAAGCGGGCCGCGAATGAGGCGATGCTCGCGACCACCGATCCGGCCGAGGCGCTGCGGCACCACACTGCGATGACGGCGGCCGCTGAAAAACTGGCCGCGGCCGAGGAGCGGTGGCTGGAACTGCAGGAGCAGGTCGGAGCGGACTAATCGCCGCACTGAGGTTTCCGCGGGCACCCCACCCCACGGTGCATTCCCGTGTATTCTGGCGGGCTCTGTTGCTTTGGTCTCTGTCCTGCCGGAATCGCCATGGACTCCATCAGCCGCCACGAACAGTTGCTGCGGGTGTTTCACCTGATCGACATCCTGTTCAGCGCCCGCCAGCCGCTCACCACCGCGGAGCTGAAAGACCGCCTGCGCGACCGCGGCGTCATCGACGAGATGTCCGACAAGAACGTCCGTCGCGACATCGAGTTTCTCGAGAAGTATGGCTATGCGGTGAAGCAGACGAAGAAGCGATCCGCCCGCGGCACCGTCTGCCAGGCCTGGTCGATCGAGCCGGGCAAGGGCGCCGAGGAGCTCACAACCCCGGCCATCTCGCTGCCGGAACTGCTCTCGCTGGCCGTGGCCCGAGATTTTCTTGCACCGCTGGCTGGGACATTTTACTGGCGGGGCATCAGCCAGTTGATCGCGAAGCTCGACCGGGTGGCGACACCCCAACTGTTGGAATACGTCGAGGCCCACAAGGAGGGCCTGCTCATCCATCCGCGGCCCGCTGCTGCCAAGTATCGCTCCCGCACGCTCAACGCGATCAATCGGGCCATCCGCAACACCGTGGAGCTCGAGATTCGCTATACCAGCCTCGCCGACGAGAAGCCAAAGCGATACACCATCCGGCCGGAGGCGCTCGTGCTCTACGACGGCAGCGTTTATATCGCCGGCTACCGTGTCGGGCCGCCCGCGGCCAAGCCTAGCCGCGCGGGAACGAGCCGGAAGGCGACGGCAGCCGACACGGCGCTGCGTTTCTTCAAGCTCGACCGTGTCGCCGAGGCGAAGCCGACATCACGCAGCTTTGTGCGATCGACCGAGCCGGTTGAGGAACTCCTTGCCGACAGCATCACGATCTTCCGGTCGGCCGATCCTCCCCGCCGGTATCGGATTCGCGTGCAGGCGCCGCGGGCCCGCTGGGCCTGTGAGAAGCCGTTTCACCCCGGGCAAAGAGCCAGCCCGCAGGCCGACGGCAGTGTGATTCTCGACATCGAGCGGGCCTGGGACGACGAAATGGTTCCGCAACTGCTGGGCCTGGCCGACATGGTCGAGGTGCTGGAGCCCGACGACATCCGTGACCGGCTGCTCGAGGCCGCACAGCGGATCGCCGCCCTCTACATGTGCCGTCATATCCGCGAATTCGAGG
>CANFQO010000054.1 GCA_947449135.1 Planctomycetaceae bacterium
ATCGCCCGGCGGCCGTGGAGGCCCACGCCCAACCTCGTCACGATCTCGTAGGCGCCCACCCCGACGCCGACCAGACCGGCCACGATGACCACCCGCAGCAGCAACTCGTGCCACCGCGGCACGATCGGCAAGAGCAGGCAGAACAGGCAGATCGTCAGGAAGGTTGCCAGCGTCCGGAAGAGATCCGTGAATCCGGCCGAGACGTTGACCGCCACCAGCAGCGATCCGCAGGTGACGAGGAGATAGCCGGCAAAGAGTGGGATGACCGGCTCTCTCAGCACGGAGAAGTCGAGCAGGCGGCTGACCGGCGGCAGGCTGACGACAACGACCGACACGAGCAGAAAGGCCAAGAGCGCGAGCAGCCGTGGGATCAGGCTGACGTCGAGGGCGGCGTTGTCGACCAGACAATTGAGGGCCACGAGCATGAAGCCGAAGAACGTCAGAAAGACCGCCTGCCTGAGGAACGGTGCCACAGGCGCGGTAGGGCCGCCGGGCGGGCTCGTGGCTGGATTGGAATTCATGCGAGACAGACAGGGTTTTCAGACCGGGCGTTCAGCGATTGAGAAGTCTCCCTGCAGCATGATTCGAATCACCCTGCAAGGGAAGCGTGAATGCCCGCGGCTGAAAGCCGATGTCCCGCGTGGCTGCTCCGTGGTCGAAGACAAGATCCTCGTTCATGCGGGCCGCCATCGCCGGCAGCCGACCCAGCCCCGGCAGCAGGCCCACCAGCGGCCCGGCGGCCTGGACCAGCGGCAGGGGAACCGTCACCAGTCTCGGCGGCTGGCCGAGCCAGGCGAAGATCCGCCGCAGCATGTCGCGGTAGGGGAGTGTCTCGCCCCCCGAGAGTTCGTAGGTGCTGCAGAGGCCGTCGCGGGCGAGTGCCGCCACGGCTGCTGAAGCGACGTCGTCGGCATGAACCGGCTGCCGCAGGCCTGCTGCGGCGCCCGCTACGGGGAAAAAACCGTAGCGGCGGATGAAGCCGGCGATCGCCATCACGTTCCGGTCGTGGCTGCCGTCATAGATCATCGTGGGCCGCAGGATCGTGGCCACGATCCCCTCGGCCCGGGCCCGGTCAAGCACCTCTTCCTCGGCGGCAGCGAGCCGCGCGGCGAGCGCCCGCTCTTCGGCGGCGGCCGAGTTGCGCTTGGTCAACCGGCTCGTCGAGGAGATTGCCACCAGTCGCTGGGCCCCCGCTGCTGCCAGGAGCGGAAGCTGAGCCGAGACTGTCCAGAGTGGACTGACGGCGATCCACTGTGGAATGGGGACGGGAGGGAGCGGTTCTGTCGGGAGTTCAGGACCGGCGGGCAGTCTGCACCAGTGGACGCCTGCGGATGCGTTCGCTCCGGCCACCGCGGCGGGCGATCGGGAAAAGGCAAATAACTGGCGGTCGGCCGCTGTTGGGTCAGTGTCGCGCAGACCAGCGGCTTGCAGACGAGCGAGCACCGACTGTCCGACAAAGCTCGTGGCGCCGAGCACACCCACCGGCTCCGCGGCACTTCTGCTCCATGCCGTGTGGGGTTCGCGGTGCATCGCCGACGGCAGAAGAATTGCCAGGGGGGCTTCAAGAGTCGGGTGGCTTTAGGACGTCATTGCCCGCGTGGAGGTGACGATCGGCATGACGGCGCCGTCGATCGGCAACGAATTGTAGTCCACGGCCAGAGGCCGTGCCCTTCCCGAGCGCAGTGAGACCGCCCACTGCCGTGCCCGTGCCCAGAGTCGCTTGCCCTGGATCAGCGTGGCTACGGCGGCAAACCTGAGCCAGACAGCGACGACCACGAGCCCCATCAGCCCGGCCGGATATTGGTGGCGGAAATGTTTGTGATAGAAGCGAACCATGCCCTTGTGCTTGTGCCACTCCACGAACACGGGTCGCTCCCGGCTGCAGCCCCCCTTGTGATGCACGATCGGCGCATCGGGGACGAAGAGGATCTGCCAGCCATGCTGGCGGGCCCGCATGCAGAGGTCGAGATCCTCGCAGTGGAGGAAGTAGCCCTCGTCCATGAGGCCGATGTCGTGAACAGCCTGGCGGGTGAGGAGCATGCAGGCCCCGGAGATCGCCTCGACGGCGATCGGCGCCGGCGGGAGTGGCTGGCAGTGCAGATGAAAATCATTGAAGAGTTGCGGCCAGCGTTTCGACAGCCGGGCGAGGCCGAAGGCTCGCACGAACGACCGCCACGGTGTCGGGACGGCGCGGCGGCCGCCCCCCTGTTCGCGACCGTCGGTGTAGGTGAGCAGACCACCCGCCAGCGCCGCCTGCGGATGCTCTTGGATCGCCGCACACAACCGCGCCAGCGATCCAGGGCCGATCATGCAGTCGGGGTTGAGAAACAGCAGGAACGGCTGGGCCGAGAGTTCCGCCCCCAGGTTGCAGCCCGCGGCGAATCCGAGATTCTCCGCCGAGCGGATCACCTGCAGCCGCGGTTGCGACTCGAACGCTCCGATCACGGGCTCGAAGGTGTCTGGGGCGGAGGCATTGTCGACGAGCACCACCTCGCTGGCTTGATCAAGCGCCGAGTCGAGGCAGGCGGACAGCAGCCCACCGGCATTGTGGTTGACGATTACGACCGTCACCGGTGCGAGCGGGCCGCTCGCGAGGGGCCGTGGTGCCGGCGCCTGGTCAGGCTCGTGTCGAGTATCCGCCAGACGGCGGATGCTGGCGCCCGCCTGTTGGCCTGCACGAGTTGTCGTTTGTGCCAGCATGTCTTCAGCTCAGTCAGGGCATGCCACTTGGCTTTCACGATGGTGCGGAACTGCCCGCGGGCCAAGCCGAACGCCGTCACGACGATAGTCTGGAGAACATGGGCGGGCAAAAAAGAAAACAACAGGGTCAGGGGCATGTTTTTGACAAAGCACCAGACCAGGTTCCGATGACCGTAAAAGACGGCAAAATCGGTCTTTTGATCACCCGAGGAGGCCCCTCCAACGTGTGAGACGACCGCAGTGGACACATAGCGTGCCTCGTATCCCGCCAGCCGCAGCCGGAATCCCAGATCGACATCCTCGAAATAGCAGAAGAAGTCCTCATCGAAGCCGCCCACCTCGTTGAATGCTGCCCTCCGATAGAGGGCGGCAGCCGCGCAGGGGGAGAAGATCTCGCGATCCTGGAGGTCGGCTGCCGACAGTCGGCAGCCGTGCCCCTCCCGCCACGACAGTCCGCTGACGTGATAGACGTCGCCGATCCCGTCGATCAGATCGGCCGTGCCGTCGAGCATCTGTCGAGAACCAAAGGCCGCAGCCTTCGGATGACGCCGAGCGGCGGCGACGAGCGCTGCCAACCAGCCCGGTTCGGGAAAGGCGTCGGGATTGAGCAGGGCGACGAACTCGGTAGCGCACAGTGCCACGGCCCGATTGTTGGCGGCTGCGAAGCCGAGATTCTCTCCGGCCAGGTGAAACTCAATCCGCGACGCGAGGCGATCGTCCTCCTCTGCCAACTGCCGGGCGGCGGCGACGGAGCCATCGTCGCTCGCGTTGTCGACCACCACGATCCGTGTGGGCAACAGTTGCTGGGCGGCCAGGCATGACAGGCAGCGCGACAGGCAGTCGCCACCGTTGTGGTTGACGATGATGACGGCCACCGAGTCGGCATCATGGTCATGCATGCAGCGCTCGCTCAGTGGGCCGCGTGTGCGGTGGCGCCGGTCGGCGTCACCGTGAAGGGCATCCCGGCAGCATCCTTGGCCGAGAGGATCGGCTGCCCGGCCAGTGGCCAGTGAATGTCGAGCACCGGATCGTTCCAGAGGATGCAGCGCTCGTGAGCGGGGGCGTAATAGTCGGTGGTCTTATAGAGGAATTCCGCCGTCTCGGAGAGCACGAGAAACCCGTGGGCTAATCCCGGCGGGATCCAGAGCTGCTGCTTGTTGTCTGCGGTCAATTCGACACCGACCCAGCGGCCGCAGGTCGGAGAACCCGGGCGGATGTCGACGGCCACATCGAACACGGCTCCCGCCACCACCCGGACGAGCTTGCCCTGCGGCTGCTCGACCTGATAGTGCAGGCCGCGGAGCACGCCCCGTCCGCTACGGCTGTGGTTGTCCTGCACGAAGTGCGTGTCATGTCCGATCGAGGCCGCAAAAGCTCGCCCGTTAAAACTCTCGAAAAAGAAACCACGGTCGTCGCCAAACACCTTCGGCGTTAGCAGTAGCACGTCTGGAATTGCGGTGGGTGTGACATTCATGGGCGAGTGATTTTGCAACGAGAAGTGAACGTGGAACCACGGAGATGATACTGTGCCGCCAGGTGACCGTTCAGCCGGCGATCAGGATGCCCATGCGGCTCAGTCGCCGCGTCCGCTCTGGATGAGAGCGGCAACAATCTGCCGCGCGTCTTCCTGCCAGGGGGGCAGGGGCACTCCCAAAGTCTTTCGCAGTTTGGCAGTGTCGAGCCGGGAGTTGGCGGGCCGCTTGGCCGCCTGCGGCCAGGCGGATGAGGGGATGGGCCGAATCGAGTTGGGGGCCACCCGCAGCGGCAGGCCCTCGGCCCGGGCGGTGGCGGCGATGAACTCCGCGAGGCCGTGCCACGAGGTCGCCGAACCAGCTGTGAGATGATAGACCCCACTCGGGGGCAGCTCCTGCTCGTTGCCTGCCAGCCGGCCGACCGCGGCGGCTGTCACGGCGGCGATCCGGGCCGCGGCTGTCGGAGCGCCGACCTGATCGTCCACCACGGAGAGTTCCTCGCGTTCCTGCAGGAGCCGCAGCATGGTGCGGACGAAGTTCGAGCCATGGGTGGCGTAGACCCAACTCGTGCGAAAGATCAGATGCCGGCAGCCGCTGGCCATGATGGCCTGCTCACCGGCGAGTTTTGTGTTGCCGTAGACGCTCAAGGGCCCGGTGGGGTCGGTTTCGACGTAGCTCCCAGACTTTGTGCCGTCGAAGACGTAGTCGGTGGAGTAGTGCACAAGCCAGCCGCCGAGCCGGGCCATCTCCCCGGCCATGATGCCGACGGTGTGGGCGTTGATCTGCCGGGCCCGCTCGGGCTCCGATTCGGCCCGGTCCACCGCTGTGTAGGCGGCGGCGTTGATGACGATGTCGGGAGCCTCGCGTCGGATCAGGTCGCGGACGGTGTCGGGCTGCTCCAGATCGGCCTCGTCGCGGCCACAGGCGATGAGCCGGCCCAACGCTCGGAGCACCGGCTCGAGTTCGCGGCCCACCTGGCCGCCCCGGCCGAATAGAACGATCTTCATGAAGCGTCTTGCCTTTCGGTCCGTGCGGGGCCCTGTTGCCACGGGTCGTTGCCCGGATGTCGACGTTCCTATAGCCCTACGGATTGTCAGGGACTGATTGTAATGGTAGGCGTTGAATCGTGCGGCCACCGCTCTGTCGGCCCCCCGGCCGGAAGCTATTATGAAGTGCTGGCCGCCCTGCGGCTCTTGCATCCCCCGTCCTCCTCAGGCGAGTCCCGCCCATGCTCACGTCCGCCCACGTCTCGGAAAACTATTTTCTCGAGAGCCGCCACATGCTCCTCGAGATTGCCGCCCACTTCGACCGGTATGAGGCTGCCGTCGCCCGGGAGGCTGGCGGCATGACGAACGGCCGGGCCGCTGCCCGACCCGGCGAGGACGGTCGGATGGCGCGGCTCCGCGAGGCGTTGGCGATCCTCGCTGCACCCCGGCCCGAAGGCGAGCGGACCGTGGCCCTGCTCGAACTGTTTGCGCAGGACTGACGCCACCGACTGAAACCAGCACCGCGTCAGCGGGACCGCAGCCGGACAGTCCGCGGTTCGAAACCCCAAGGAGCCAGCACGATCATGCAGATCATTCAGCCCCACTACCACGCCATCGCCCGCACCGCGCAGGACTATGAGCGCATGGCGATGAGTGGCGTCGTCGCCGTGGCAGAGCCTGCCTTCTGGGCGGGGTTCGACCGTCTCTATCCGGAGACGTTCATCGACTACTTCCGTCAGATCAGCGAATTCGAGCCGACACGGGCCGCGCAGTATGGCATCCGCCACTTCTCGTGGGTGGCGGTGAATCCGAAGGAGGCCGAGAACCCAACACTCACCCGCGAGGTGCTCAAACACTTCCCCGAGTTCTTCGCGAAGCCCACCGTGCTCGGTGTCGGTGAGACCGGCCTGCACAAGTCGACCAAAAACGAGTGCGACTCGCTTGAGGCGCATGTCGAGATCGCGATGCAGCACGGCCAGCTCGTGCTCATCCACACGCCGCATCTGGCCGACAAGGCCCATGGCACGAAGCGGGTGCTGGAGGTGCTGGCTGGGATGAACGTGGACCGCGAGCGGATCTGGATCGACCATGTCGAGGAGCAGACGATCCGGCCCTGTCTCGATGCCGGCTACTGGGTGGGCTTCACGCTCTATCCGATCACGAAGTGCTCGCCGAAACGTGCCGTCGACATGCTGGAGAAGTACGGCACCGAGCGGATCCTCGTGAACTCCTCAGCCGACTGGGGCCCGAGCGATCCCTTCACGCTGCAGGAGTGCATCCTCGAATACCGTCGCCGCGGCCACTCGCTGCAGGAAGCGATCGACGTGTTCCACAATAATCCCTGCCGGTTTCTCGGCCAGAATCCCAAGTTCGATATCCAGCCGATCCGGGTGGAGACGCTCTCCCGGGAAGGGATCTCCGCCTGAGCGGAGCATCCTGAACGTGCGGCCGGCCCCAACCCCCAATCAGTCCCGACTCCCAGGACGTTCGCCATGCATGATCCCGCCAGCACGCAGCTCTCGCTGGTCCGCCAGCTGAAGTTCTGCGCGGGGCACAGGCTCTATCGGCACGAGAGCAAGTGCGCCTTCTTCCACGGCCACAACTACCGGGTCGACATCGAGGTGGTGGCCGCGGGCGGTGGCAGCGAAGTCGACAGCGTCGGCCGGATCGTCGACTTCTCCCTGATCAAGCAGCGGATGCTTGCCTGGCTCGATGCCCACTGGGATCACGCCTTTCTCATTTTCGAAGCAGACACCAACGCCCTGGCGGCGATCCGCATGGTGGAGCCCACCAAGTATTTCGTGATGCCCTACAACCCGACGGCCGAGAACATGGCCCGCTACCTACTCGAGGTCGTCGCGCCGGGCGTGCTCTCAGATCTGGGCGTGCTGGCCCGGAGGGTGGCTGTGTGGGAGACCGATGAGTCGTGCGCTGTGGCGACCCTGACGGGGGATGTCGGCGGGATTCGGCAACCGCTCGCATCGGCCGTGCTGATCGATCACCGCGAAGGGGACCAGAGACCATGACATCTTCCGGATCCTTTCCCGCGACCCGTCTCCGGCGGAATCGGCAGCATCCTTGGCTTCGTCGGATGGTCGCCGAGACGCTGCTCTCTCCGGCCGACCTGGTCTGGCCGCTGTTTGTTCATGATCATGAGGCAAGCCTGCCGGTGCCGAGCCTGCCGGGCGTGGAACGGCTCTCGATCGACGGCGTGGTGAAGGCGGCCGACGAGGCCCGGCGACTGGGCATTCCCGCCGTCGCGCTCTTTCCGGTGGTGGAGCCCCGGCTCAAGTCGGAGACCGCCGCGCATGCGACCGATGCCGACAATCTCGTCTGCCGCACCGTCCGGGCGATCCGGCGTGAGTTGGGAGACGCGGTCGGCATCATCTGTGACGTCGCCCTCGATCCCTACACCAGCCACGGCCACGACGGTCTGCTCCGTGACGGCCGGATTCTCAACGACGAGACGGTCGAGGTGCTCTGCCGGCAGGCGGTGGTGCTGGCCGAAGCGGGCTGCCAGATCGTTGCCCCGTCGGACATGATGGACGGCCGGGTGGGGGCGATCCGCCGGACCCTCGACGGCGCCGGTAGGCAGGATGTCTGCATTCTTTCCTACGCGGCGAAGTATGCCTCCGCGTTCTACGGCCCCTTCCGCGCTGCAGTTGGCAGTGCGGCTGCCCTCGGCGCGGCCGACAAGAAGACCTACCAGATGGACGCGGCCAATGGCGACGAGGCGATCCGCGAGGTCGCGCTCGATCTTGAGGAGGGGGCCGACATGGTGATGGTGAAGCCGGCACTGGTGTCGCTCGACATCATCCATCGCGTCAAGCAGACTTTTGGGGTGCCGACCTTTGCCTATCAGGTGAGCGGCGAGTACGCGATGATTCAGGCCGCGGCCGCCAATGGCTGGATCGACGGCGAGCAGGCGGCGCTGGAAAGCCTGCTGGTGATCAAGCGGGCCGGTGCCGATTGCATTCTCACCTACTTCGCGCCGCAGGTCGCCCGGCAGTTGGCGTGACCCCCAATTGGCATGGCCACTGGTCTCCACTGCAGTCGTGGAGTCCCCCGGCTTCCGCCGGGGGCTTTTATTCCAACGACGCGTTTCCGCAACCGGTTCCATCACCCACGAATAGAAGCCCGGAGCGGCAGCGACGGGACACCGGTTGGTTGGGCTTTCGCCGGGTATGTACGGCACGCGGGCCTGGCAATAACGCCTGGCGCGAGTCTGTCAGGCCCGCGGGCGGAAGGCCACGAGCCGTTCGGGATTTGTATCAAGCCGCGGCGGGGCCGGATTGCCGGTGTGGATCAGATCGATGCAGTAGGGGATTGCGGGAAATACCGCGTCGAGGCACTCGCGGATGCTCTTCGGCCGTCCCGGCAGGTTGACGACCAGCGCCCCGCCGCAGATGCCTGCCGTCTGCCGCGAGAGAATCGCCGTCGGCACGTATTGCAGCGACACCTGCCGCATCCGTTCGCCGAAGCCGGGCAGCATTCGGGTGCAGACACGCTCCGTGGCTTCGGGTGTCACGTCCCGCGGCGCCGGGCCGGTGCCACCTGTGGTCACGATCAGGCAGCAGCCGGCCTCGGCCAACGCTCTGATGGCCGAGGCAATGGTGTCGAGATCGTCCGGCACGACACGCTCGCGTGGCTCCCACGTCGATGCCAGGACCTCGGCCAGATAGCCGCGGATGGCCGGGCCGCCTTCGTCCACATACTCTCCCCGGCTGGCCCGGTCGGAGACGGTGAGGATGCCGATCAAGGCGGGAGAAGTGTTCATGCTGGTTTCCAACTGTCATCGGGAGTGGAACAAGGCGACGGATGGCTTGTTCCACGGACAGCTAGATCACGCCGCGCGATTCGAGAAGTTTCACGACCGCATCCACGCAGCGGCTCACCGTCCATTCATGCGTCGGCAGTACGAGGTCGGGGCTGACGGGCGGGTCGTATGGGGCCGACACACCCGGGAAATTGGCGAGTTCGCCCCGATCGGCAAGCGTGTAGTGCCCGTCGGTGTCGCGGGTGCGGCAGACCTCCACGGGCGCTGCGAGATGCACCACGAGAAACCGGTCGCTGCCGACACGCTCGGCCGCTTTTCGGCGGACGGCCTCATCGGGCGCCACGAACGCGGCGATGCAGAGCAAGCCCGCGTCGTTGAACAGGCGGGCGACTTCGACGCTCCGCCGCAGGTTCTCGCTCCGATCAGCCGCTGTAAAGCCGAGATCCTTGCTGATGCCCAGCCGCATGTTCTGCCCATCGAGCACGACCACACCGCGGCCTAAGTCGAAGAGTTTTCGTTCCAGTGCCCGGGCGATCGTCGACTTGCCCGACCCGGTCAGGCCGGTCAGCAGGACCGTGGCAGGCTTCTGTCCAAACCGGGCCTCGCGCTCGGCCAGCGTCACGCCGCTCTGTTCAGCATGCAGGTGTTCGGCGGAGTCTGCGGTGCCCCAATGATCGTCCGCATTCTCGTCCGCCTCGCGGTCGAGGATCATGCCCGCCGCGACGGTGGCATTGGTGAGGCGGTCGATCATGATGAAGCCGCCGGTGTTACGGTTGCGGCGGTAGGCGTCGTGGGCGATGGGGCTGGTGAGCGTGACCGAGCAGCGGCCGATCTCGTTCAGGGCCAACGTCGGGGCAGGCTGACGGTGGAGGGTGTTGATGTCGACGCGATAGCGAAGCGTGCTGACGGCACCTGGCACGACCTTGCTGGTCTGCTTGAAGAGATACTGCCGGCCGGGCACCAAAGGCTCCTCGTGCATCCAGACGACCATCGCCTCAAACCGCTGGTCGACTTTCGGCACGTTGCCCGGCCGCACGAGCATGTCGCCGCGACTGGAATCGATCTCGTCCTCGAGCGTGAGCGTGACCGACTGCGGCGCGAAGGCCTCCTCGAGTTCACCATCGAAGGTCACGATCGACTTCACACGGCTCTTCTTCCGGGAGGGGAGCGACATGACCTCGTCCCCGCGGCGGATGATCCCGGAGGCGATCGTGCCGGCAAAGCCGCGGTAGTCGAGGTTGGGCCGGAGCACCACCTGCACTGGAAACCGGAAGTCTTCCAGGTTGCGGTCGGAGCCGATGTAGACCGTCTCCAGGAGCGTCATCAGCGGCGGACCGCTGTACCACGGCGTGTTCGCGCTGTTGGTCACCACGTTGTCCCCCTTCAGTGCCGAGATCGGCATGAAGTGGACGTCAGGAAGCTCCAGCCGCGAGGCGAAGTCGATGTAGTCGGCTTTGATCCGCTCGAAGACTGCCTGGTCATAGTCCACGATGTCCATCTTGTTGATGGCGACGACGATGTGCCGGATTCCCAGCAGTGACACGATGAAGCTGTGCCGCTTCGTCTGCGGCAACACGCCGTGCCGGGCGTCGACCAGGATGATGGCGAGGTCGGCGGTCGAGGCCCCTGTCGCCATGTTCCGCGTGTACTGCTCATGCCCGGGGGTGTCGGCAATGATGAACTTGCGCCGGTCGGTCGAGAAATAGCGGTAGGCCACGTCGATCGTGATGCCCTGCTGTCGCTCGTCCTCGAGGCCGTCGGTGAAGAGCGCGAGATCCACCTCCTCACCGGTGGTGCCATACCGCGAGGTGTCCTTGCGAATGGCGGCGAGTTGATCCTCGTAGATCATCTTCGACTCGTAGAAGAGCCGACCGATAAGTGTGCTCTTTCCGTCATCGACGCTGCCGCAGGTGATGAACCGCAGCAACTCCTTCCGCTCGTGCTGCGTCAGGTAGGCGTCGATATCGGAGGCGATGAGGGATGACTGATGTGACATGGTCGTTCTTGGCTCTTAAAGTTCCCGGAGTGCCGCCGGGGGCGGCGAAAGCCTCCGACTCGGGGCGAGGATACGCCGACTCACTTCGGCTTCCTCCGACCCCCGGCTCCTCGACGGCGGGACATGGGTCAGAAGTAGCCCTCGCGTTTTTTCTTCTCCATGCTGCCGGCCTCGTCGGAGTCGATCAGCCGGCCCTGCCGTTCGGAGAACGTGGTCAGCAGCATCTCTTGGATGATTTCGGGGAGGGTGGTGGCCTGCGAGTCGACCGCCCCGCTCAGGGGATAGCAGCCGAGCGTGCGGAACCGCACTCGCCGCATCTCGGGGGTTTCTCCCGGCTTCATCGGCAGCCGGTCGTCGTCGACCATGATCATCACGCCGTCGCGCCAGACGATCGGCCGCTCGGCAGCAAAGTAGAGCGGCACGATCGGGATGTTTTCCAGGTGGATGTATTGCCAGACGTCGAGTTCCGTCCAGTTGGAGAGGGGAAACACACGGATGCTCTCCCCCTTCCGCACCTTCGTGTTGTAGAGGTTCCAGAGCTCGGGCCGCTGGTTCTTGGGGTCCCAGCGGTGGAACTCGTCGCGGAAGGAAAACACCCGTTCCTTGGCGCGGGATTTCTCCTCGTCGCGGCGGGCCCCGCCGAAGGCAGCGTCGAACTTGTACTTGTCGAGCGCCTGCCGCAGGGCCTGCGTCTTCATGACGTCGGTGTGCACCTTGCTGCCGTGCGTGATCGGGTTGATGCCCTGTGCGCGACCCTCTTCGTTCACGTGCACGATCAGCTTGAATCCGAGCTTCTTGCCGACGTATTCGTCGCGAAGGGTGTACATCTCGCGGAACTTCCAGGTCGTGTCGACGTGGAGCAGCGGGAAGGGTGGCTTGGCCGGATAGAAAGCCTTCTCGGCGAGGCGGACCATCACCGCAGAATCCTTGCCGATGGAATAGAGCATCACCGGATTTTCGAATTCGGCCATCACCTCGCGGATGATGTGAATGCTCTCGGCTTCGAGCTGGCGGAGGTGGGTGAGGTTGTAGGAGGACATGGCGGCCAGGTGGGGCATCACTCGAGCGACGGCTTGCGACTGCGTGCTACTGTAGGAAACCCACGGGCCCGCGGCAATTGCAGGCTTTTTTGGTGATGAACCCGCCGGTAGGGCTCCCCGAACACGCTTCGCTGGCGCCGGTTCGGGGCTGCCCATGCCCCGTCGCCGGACGTTCGCTTCGGGCATCCTGCCCTTCGCTCACTCGATGCTGACTGCGCTCCGGCATCCTGCCTGCGCTGGTCAGCAACGCCGGCTCTCGGGACATGGGCAGCCCCTCACGGATTCCGCAAGGCACATGGCGCCACAGCGCTAGGCCCGGAGGGCCGGGTTAGTACCAGCGGGCGGAGGCCCGCCAAGAAAAAATCGCAGGATGCGATGTTTTTCGTTATCTCAGCCCGTCCGCTTGGCGGCGGATCGTCCGCAGTTCGGCGGTGTCCTTGCGAGCGAGATTCTTCAGCTGCATCGACATGCGTGGGTTTTTCTTGAGCATCTGCTCGTGACGGGCGAGAAAATCCCAGTAGAGCGTCGTGAACGGACAGGCGTCGGCGCCGGTGGCGACCTTCGGATTGAACCGGCAGCCTCCGCAGGCGTTGCTCATCCGGTCGATGTAGGCGCCCGAGGCGCAGTAGGGCTTCGAGGCCATCACGCCGCCGTCGGCGAACTGGCTCATGCCCAGCGTGTTGGGCAACTCGACCCACTCGACCGCATCGACGTAGACGGCGAGGTACCAGCGGTGCACCTCCTGTGGTTTCACACCCCAGAGCAGTGCAAAGAGTCCCGTCACCATCAGCCGCTGGATGTGATGGGCGTAGCCGTAGCGGAGCGTCTGTCCGAGCGCGTCCTTGAGACAGTTCATCTCCGTGTCCGCCGTCCAATAGAAGGCGGGGAGCGGCCGGTCTGCGGCAAGCGTGTTTCGCTGCTCATACTCCGGCATGAAGTGCCAGTAGATGCCGCGGACATATTCCCGCCAGCCCAGCACCTGGCGGATGAATCCCTCGGTCGCCTCCAGCGGCGCCTGGCCTTCACGCCACATCCGCTCGGCCGCGGCGACCACGTCGCGAGGGTCGAGCAGTTTCATGTTCATCGCCTGTGCAAGGCGGGAGTGGTAGAGCCACGGCTCGCCGGTCCAGATCGCGTCCTGATACTTTCCGAAGTTGGCGAGCCGATGCGTGAGAAAGTCATCGAGCGCGGCGCGGGCCTCGTCGGGCGTCACCGGCCAATCGAAGTCATCGAGACTGCCGGGATGGCTGGCGAACCTCGCGTTCACAAGCGAGATCACCTCTCGCGTGATCGCGTCGGGGGCGAAGCGGATCGGCGCAGGCAGCCGGCCTGGGCCACGGATTGGGCCGCTCTTGGGAAACGCGCCGCGGTTCTCGGCATCGAAGTTCCACTGGCTGCCGGCGGGCTCGCCATCTTCCATCAAGATCCCGTGCCGCTCGCGGAGGGAGCGATAAAAGTATTCAAGCCGGAGTTGCTTCCGGCCCTGGGCGTGCGCGGCGAAGTCGTCCCGTGACGAGAAGAAATGTCGATCGATGCGGATCTCAAGCGGGATGCCGGCCTGCTGGGCAGCGGCCTCCAGTGCCACCCGCACCCGCCATTCGCCGGGCTCGACGACGATCAGGCTGTCGGGTGACTGGCCGGCGGCCCGCGCCTCCGCGAGGCTTCCCAGGAGTGCGTCGGCGAGGCTATTGGTGTTGCGTCCGGGCGGGCCTGCCGGTTCGTCTGCCGTCAGCGACGTGTAGTCGACGTCGATACGATCGGCAATGAGCGCGGCGCGAAAGTGCCGCATGGCCGACAGGAAGACGGCGATCCTCGCCTTGTGCGTCCAGACGTGGGTCGATTCCTCGGCGACTTCTGCCATCCAGACCCGGTCGCAGCCGCGGTCGAAGCCGTCGAAGGCGGCACTCTGGCAGTCGAGTTGGTCGCCGAGCACGAGGATGAGACGGCGGGGCATGGCGGGCCTGTTCCAGAATGTCGGGGAAGGTTACGCGGGCTCGTCGCTCGGATGGTCGAGAGCGGCTGCTCCCGGCGATGCCGGCCGGCTGGATGCCGGTGTGATGGCCACCAGCGCCAGCGACACCACCAGCACCATGCCCACCGCAGGTGCCAGGCAGGCCAGGGTCGGGCTGGCTCCAGGCCACCATGGGCTCAGGCCCACGGTCAGCTGCCGCCACGCGCAGAGATGGACGAAGCTCGCTACCACCAGCACGAGTTCGGTAGGCACCTCCGGCCAGTCCACCACCGCCGACCAGACCAGCATCTGGACGAGGCAGGCCACGAGCAGGAGCACCGCTGTGCCCAGCATCCCCTGCCAGCCAAAAACGATGCCCACGAGCGCGAGTCCGAGGCCAAGCGTCTGCGGCGGCCGCAGCGGCAGGCCGCTCCGGCCGGCCGCATCACCCCGCAGCAACCGAGCGAGCACACGGTGCAGGACACGTCCGCAGAGCATGCCCGCTACGCCGCCGGCGACAGACACCCCCAGCCCGTTCAGGAGCCAGGCGGCCGGCGAGGCGGTTTCGCCTGAACCTGGGTGCCAGCCTATGGGCAGCGGATGCAGCACCGGAAACAGCATCGGCAAGCCGGCTGCCACGAGCAGCACCGCTACGGCGCTTCGGCTCGGAAGCCGGCGGCCGTCCCAGGCGATCAAGCCCCAGACCAGCAGCACGCAGAGGGCTCCGCAGTGATAAAGATAGAGACCGATCAGAGCGGAGGACGGGTTTGGGAACAGCCGCAGCACGCCGCCGTGCAGGAAGTCCGGAATACGGACAGGCAGGTTCACCCCTCCCGACACCAGTTCGCGAAAATAGACCGCCGTACAGAGGCCGGCGCAGATCGACTCGACTACGGGATAGCGGGCTGCGATCGGGAGATGGCAGGTTCGGCACCGCCCGTTCAGCCGCAGCCAGCCCACCACCGGCAGGTTGTCGTGCCATGCGATCGGGCTCGAGCAGCGAGGGCAGTGGGAACCGCCGTGCACGACCGACTCCCCCAGCGGCAGGCGGTAGACCACCACGTTCAAAAAACTGCCAATCAGACTCCAGAACACGAAAATCCAGGTCGCGATG
Organism: Planctomycetaceae bacterium; assembly: GCA_947449135.1. Taxonomy (GTDB): domain Bacteria; phylum Planctomycetota; class Planctomycetia; order Pirellulales; family UBA1268; genus CAMCQY01. The sequence goes on from CANFQO010000054.1 coordinate 15,038, forward strand.
ACGATGGCGACCCCGACTGCGGGCAGCATGTCGATCACGGATTCGGTGTCGACAAACCGGTGCGACGGTGGGGCCAGCGCCGATGCGGCGGAATCGGCGGCGGGGAAAAAAACAGCCACCGCGACCGAGGCCAGCAAGACGCTCCAGACCACCGCGCGGCTCGGGCGTGCTGACTCGGGAGGCTGCTCCTGTGAATCCGGCATGACGCCCGCCTCTGGCTCCGCTTCAGTCACTCGGGATTCCTCGTTCAAACGCGGTTTTCCGTCAGACTACCACGGGTGGCAAACCGCCAAAAAAGGGATTGGACAATTTCCCCGGGCTGTTACGAGTTCGTGGCCCGTGCGGTTCTTCCTAGCGGAGCAGGCATGTCAGCCACGCTCTGGTCAGGAGGCCCCGTGATCGCACTGGTCAAACGCGTTTCGAAGCCCGCCCGCCGCCCAACATCCAATGGGAAGTTGAATGGCAGGTCGATGGCGAAATCCAGCCGTCGGACGGTGAACACGTTCGCCAGCCCCCGGAAGTCGCCGCTCCAAGACCGCCGCCTGCGGCTTTTTGATCGCGAGATTGACTACATTCCCTGCCGGGAGTTTCTCCGCGGGGATGCTGAGCGACTGGCCACGGATCCGCCGGCCGAGGCCGGTGTGCCACTCAAACTCGCCGAATCGACGTCGCCAGCGGCCGCAGGCCTCACGCCCTACCTGGCCAGCCTCTATCAGACCCGACTGCTGACCAAGCAGGAGGAGCAGTTTTACTTCCGGAGAATGAACTGGCTGAAGTTTCGGGCGGCCACGGCTCGCGGCTGCCTCGACCGGGGTCGGGCCACACTGCGGCAAATTGAGAGGATCGAGGGCTGGCTGACTGAGGCCGACACGGTGCAGTCGATCATCATCACGTCGAATCTCCGCCTGGTGGTCTCGATCGCCAAGAAGTTTGTCGATGCGACGTATTCTTTCGACGAACTGGTCAGCGAAGGCAACCTGGCCCTGATGCGGGCAGTGGAGAAGTTCAACTTCGCACTGGGCAACCGGTTTAGCACCTACGCCACCTATGCCATCCAGCGACACTTTTTCCGGCTGTCGCACAAGGGGCGGCAACTGCGGCAGCGGTTCGTGTCGGACGACGATTCGTTCAAGGGGCGGGCGGCCGCCGAGCCGAACACGGACTATTGCTCCGCAGAGCAGATCGCCATACTCAAGGAACTCTTTGCCAAGTTTCTCGGTGAACTCGAGCCGCGAGAGCAGCAGATCGTCGTGGCCCGGTACGGTTTCGACGGTCAGCCGCCGCGAACCTTCCGTGAACTGGGTGCCTCCATGGGCGTCTGTAAGGAGCGGATTCGGCAGATCCAGACTCGGGCGATCGACAAACTCCGCGAGATGGCTGCCGAGGTCAGGCTCGAGCAGACCGTGGGCGACTGGCTCTGACGCGGATTCCGCCGAGAGGTGTGCATGACTGCTTCGCAACGCGTGTTGATCTTGGGCGCGTCCGGCGGCATCGGCTCGGCGCTCGCCCGACAACTCGTGTCCGGCGGCAGCCAGGTCTTTCTCGCCGGTCGCGATCCGGTCAGGCTCGGGTCGTTGGCGAGCGAATTGGGCATGCCGCATGGAATCGTAGAGGCGACCGATCCCGATGATATCGATGCCTGTGCGAATGGTGCGGCGGCGGCACTCGGCACGCTCACCGGTATCGCCAACTGCGTCGGTTCGCTGCTGCTCAAGCCGGCGCATCTGACATCGACCGCCGACTGGAACGCGACGCTGGCTGCCAACCTGTCGAGTGGCTTCGGCTGCGTGCGTGCCGCCGGGCGGCTCCTGCGGGCCGAAGGCGGGTCGGTCGTGCTCGTCTCGAGTGCGGCAGCACGGATCGGCCTGGCCAACCACGAGGCGATCGCCGCCGCCAAGGCAGGCCTCATCGGCCTGGTGCTGTCGGCCGCGGCCACCTACGCCCGCCAGAAGATCCGCTTCAATGCCGTGGCTCCGGGACTGGTGCGGACACCGCTCACCCAGGGGCTCGTCTCTGGCGAACTGGCAGAAAAGGCTTCGGTTGCCATGCACCCGCTGGGGCGGTTGGGCGAGCCGGAGGACGTGGCCCGGGCCATTGCCTTCCTGCTCGATCCCGCCCAGAACTGGATCACGGCGCAGGTGCTCGGTGTGGACGGCGGCTTGGCCGACGTGAAGGGGCGGCCGGGCTGACGGCGGCACGGGATGCGGGCCGGGCCTCGTCGAGGCCTGCTCCAACTGCTATCCTCGCCGCCATGAATACCTCCAATAAAACCGCTGCGCCGACGTTTCGCCTCTGGCTGATGATGGTCCTCGAGTTCGTGATCTGGGGCGCGTGGCTGCCCTTGATCTGGGGCTACATGGGCGCGGCTGTCGCCGATGGCGGTCTCGGTTTTACCGGTTCCCAGATCGCCTGGGTCGGCAGCGCGTTCGCCATCGCATCGATCGTCGGCATCTTCTTTTCCAGCCAGTTCGCCGACCGGACGTTCGCAGCGGAAAAGTTCATGGCCGCGAGCCACTTCATCGGTGGTCTGGCAATCCTCGGGATGTATTGGGCCAAGGATTTCCCAACCTTCTTTGGGCTGATGCTCGTCCACTCACTGCTCTATGTCCCGACGATCTCAGTCTCCAACTCGATCGCGTTTGCGCACATGAAGAACGCCGAGAAGGAGTTCGGCCTGGTGCGGATGGGCGGCACGATCGGCTGGATTCTTGCCGCCTGGCCGCTCTTCTTCCTGCTGGAAGGGAAAACCGGCGTCGCGGCGACGACGGCGAAGGCAAACATCTTCCTCGTCGCTGGCATCGCATCGCTGATCCTCGCCGCGTACAGCCTCACGCTGCCGCACACGCCTCCGAAGCGGGCGGCCGCCGGCGAGGGAGGGCTGGCCTGGCTGAAGGCCGCCAAGTATCTCTCCAAGCCGTTCCTGCTCGTGCTCTTCGTGGTCACCTTCATCGACTCGGTGATCCACAACGGTTATTTCCTGCTCGCAGGAAATTTTCTTGGCGACAAGAATGCTGCCGCCATCGCGGAGAAGTGGATCATGCCGGTGATGAGCATCGGCCAGGTGGCGGAGATCGCCACGATGGCTGTGCTGGGCGGCGTCCTCGCCCGGCTCGGCTGGAAGACGACGATGATTCTCGGCATCCTCGGGCATGCGGCTCGGTTTGCCGTGTTCGCCCTCATGCCGCAGAATCAGGCCATGATCATCGCGGTGCAGGTGCTGCACGGCGTCTGCTACGCCTTCTTCTTCGCGACGCTCTACATCTTCATCGATGCGGCTTTCCCCAAGGACGTGCGATCGAGCGCCCAGAGCCTGTTCAATCTGCTGGTGCTCGGGCTCGGCGATCTGGCCGCCAAGTGGTTCTTCATCCCGCTGCAGGAACGGCTCACCGTGGACGGCGCGACCGACTACCGCCAGCTCTTCCTCGTGCCTGCTGCCATGTCGCTGGCCGCTGCTGTGCTGCTGCTAGTCGCCTTCTGGCCGCCACACGCGCTCGCCACGGCGTCGGAGACCCGGGATGATCTGGAGACCGAGCCGGAACTGGCTCGGTGAACCGAGGGTCAGCTTGGCTGCCTCGCTCCGGGACGGGATGGCTAGAATGGAGGCGGTATCGCGCCGCCCGAAGCCTGTTCCCGGAGTCAGAATCATGACCACGCCCGCTGTTCGCCAGTATCCCGTTGCCGATCCCGCCGGGCCGCTCGACGAGATCCACCATGTGGCCATCGCCGTACGGAACGTCGCTGAGGCCGTGGACTGGTACCGTAAGCACTTCCGCTGCGAGATCGGCTACCAGGACGAGACCTGGGCCCTGCTCGAATTCGGGAACACGCGGCTGGCGCTGGTGATCCCCGAGCAGCACCCGCCCCACATCGGTTTCATCCATCCCAAGGCTGAGGAATTCGGCCCGCTCAAGGGTCATCGCGACGGCACGCGAAGCTGCTACGTGGCCGACCCCTCCGGCAACCCGGTCGAAGTGCTGGCCCCGATCTGATTTCACGAAAAAAATGGCATCCTGCCACGCGGCATTCACGGAAAAACACCATCGCGGCCTCGTGATCGCTCGGTGGCGGGCTTCAATCCAAGCTGTGTTCCTGGGAGACAGGAAATCAACGGATGCTGAGGAGCCGGTCGGAGGCACGCGCAGGAGCCGGTGAATTCTGCGACTCACGAGCGATTCGAGATTCGTCCAAGAGCCTCCCGTAGCAGAATCCGCCGGCGACGAGCATGCCGCAGCCGGCGAGCCAATCCGGGCGACTCTATCTCCTCTCGAACAGCGTGGGCCGAAGAGCCTGTCCTCAGCCAGTTCTTGGCGGCTGCAACCCGTCTTGCACCACGCCCTCAAGCCTCCTACCCTCCCTCCCCGTTTGCACACCCCAGTCGAGATTGGGACTAGGGCAGGCCGGCCCCAGGGAGGATTCCATGACCATCACGCTTGAAGCACTCGCCAACCATGTCCGGGGAACGGTCGTCGGGCAAGCCGACGCGCTATCGATCACCGGCGCCTCCACGCTCGAGACTGCCGGACCGGCCGACGTCACCCTCATCGACTCTGCCGACAAAGTGCACCTGCTCGCCAAGAGCCGCGCTGGTGCGGCGATCGTGCCGCAGGGTTCCGGTCCGCTCGATCGGCCGACGGTCGAAGTGGCCGACGTGCATGCGGCATTTGCCACGGTGATCACCTGGCTGCGGCCGCCCCGCATCGCGGCCCGCATCGGCGTGAGTCCGCGTGCCTGCGTCGACCCTACGGCCCGCATCGGTGCCGATGCCGACATTCATCCGCTGGCCGTGATTGGCGCGGATGTGGAGATTGGTCAGGGTGCCACGATCCACTCCGGTGCCCAGATCATGGCCGGCTGCCGGATCGGCGCCGGCACAGTCGTCTTCCCCAATGCGGTGCTCTACGAGAACACGCAGGTTGGGAGTCGCTGCCTGATCCATGCGGGCGCCGTGCTGGGGGCCAACGGCTTCGGCTACAAGGTGGTGGGCGGAGCCTACAGTCTCTCGGCCCAGCTGGGCTGGGTGGAACTCGGCGACGATGTCGAGATTGGCGCGGGCACCACGATCGACCGCGGCACCTACGGCGCCACCTCGATCGGCAACGGCACGAAGCTCGACAACCTCGTGATGATCGCCCACAACTGCCGGCTCGGCCGGCACAACATGATCTGCTCGCAGGTGGGCGTGGCGGGCAGCACGACCACCGGCGACTGGGTAGTGATGGCCGGACAGGTTGGCGTCCGTGACCATGTGCACATCGGCGACAAGGCGGTGCTGGGCGCCCGATCGGGCGTGTCGAACGACGTGCCACCAGGCATCACGGTGCTGGGTGAGCCCGCCATCGAACTCCGCGACCGCAAGCTGCAGCTGGCGACCATGAGCAAGCTGCCCGAGATGCGGAAGGATATCAAGCAGCTCAACGCCCGCGTCGACGCCATCGAGCGGACGCAGTCGCAGGGCAGCTGTGGCACCGAGGCCGCCTGATCCCACGGAGACGGCTGTGGGCCCGGGCCATGCCAGTCCCCACCAGTGTCACGCTGCATGCAAACCGTCATGAATCCGACCATGCACCACGATTCGCACACGCTCCAGGGCGAGACGATCGGCATCATTGCCGGCTGGGGCCGGTTTCCAGTGGCCGTGGCCGAGGCGATCCGCCGTCGCGGCGGCCGCACCGCCATTCTCTCCATCCGGGACCATGCCGACGCGGCGCTCGAGCCGCTGGCCGACGTGCATGGTCAGGTCGGCGTCGCCAAGCTCGGCGCCGCGATCGACTTCTTCCGGCGACACGGCGTGACCCGGGCGACGATGGCCGGCAAGATCCACAAGACGAAGCTTTTCGGCCGGCACGCCTGGCTCCATCATCTGCCCGACTGGCGTGCGCTTGTGACATTCTGGCCACACTTCATCAGCCGCCGCCGCGACAACCGCGACGACACGCTGCTGGCCGCCATCTCCACCGCATTCGACAGGGCGGGCGTGAAGATCTGCCCCGCGACCGACTTTGCGCCCGAACTGCTGGCTGACGAGGGCGTGCTTGTCGGCCGGCCGCTGTCGGCTGCCGAAGAGGCCGACGTCGCCTTCGGCTGGCGGCTGGCCAAGGAACTAGGCCGGCTCGATATTGGTCAGACGGTGGTGGTGAAAAACCGCGCACCGCTGGCGCTCGAGGCGATCGAGGGCACGGATGAATGCATCCGCCGCGCGGGCAGGCTGTGCCCGTCGGGCGGCATGGTGGTGGTGAAGGTCGCCAAGCCACGGCAGGACCTGCGGTTCGACATGCCGACGATCGGCAGGGGCACACTCGAATCGCTGCGGGCCGCCGGCGCCACCGTGCTTGCGATCGAGGCGGGCCGGACCATTCTCGTCGACCCGGACGAACTCCACGCCTTTGCCCGTCGCAGCGGCATCACGATCACGAGCCTCTGCGACGAGGCCGGATCACCGCGGCTCCAGACCGCGGCCTGACGCGAAAAAATGGGGACGGGAGTGATTGTTGCGGAGCAACCTTGGTCCCTTCGTCGACCAGAGTTGTGTTGAAAAATCACTCCCGTCCCCATTTTCTTATACTTGTGTCAGCATGCAAACACATTTCTTCCTCGTGCTGTTCTTGATCGGGCTGGGCCTGCGAATGGCCGGCACGGCCGAAGCACAGTCGCAGCCCGTGCCGATCGATGTCGCCGTTGATCCGGCGGTCGTGATCCCTCCAGCCCAGACGCATTTCATGGGCCGCGAGATCGCGCAGACGATGCATTTCACAGGCGCTCCCTGGCTGGTCCGTGAGAGCCGGCAGCGTGAGGAGGACTGTCGCACGATGCTCAAGGCGCTCAACGTGAAGCGCGGGCAGACGGTCTGCGACATGGGGTGCGGGAACGGTTTTTACACGCTCCAACTCGCCCGACTCGTCGGTCCCAAGGGTCTCGTGTATGCCGTCGACATTCAGCCGGAGATGCTGCAGATGCTGGCCTTCAACGCAGCTGGAGCAGGGCTGACCAACATCCGCCCCGTGCTCGGCACGCCGATCGATCCCCGGCTGCCTGTGGGTGCGATCGACATGATGCTCTGTGTCGATGTCTACCATGAGTTCTCCCACCCCGAGGCGATGCTCGCAAAA
>CANFQO010000055.1 GCA_947449135.1 Planctomycetaceae bacterium
CCCACGATCTGCAGGGCAGGGACGGGATCGGTCACCATCCAGCCCTGCGGATTCGTCCGCTTGATGTAGTCCTCGAACTCCCCGCGGAACTTCTTGATCGCGTTCTTGATCGGCCAGGCGGCCCCGTCGGCGAGCCCGCAGATCGTCGAGCCGGGCATCATGCCCATCGTGTTGCCGATCTCCGCGAGCAGGTCGAGATCCCGGAGGCGGCCCTTGCCTGCCTTGATCCGCTCGAGCATCCGCAGCGACCAGCTCGTGCCCTCACGGCAGGGCGTGCACTGCCCACACGATTCGTGGGCAAAGAACCGGCAGGAGTTGTGGAGGAAGTCAACGATGCTGACCGTCTCGTCGATCACCACGACCGCAGCGGTGCCCAGGCCGAGGCAGCCCACCTTCCCCGGGCCGGCAAAGTCGAGCGGAGTGTCGAGTTCGGCCTCGGTCATCAGCCCCATGGAGATGCCGCCGGGGATCACCGCCTTGGCCCGACGGCCCTTCCAGACACCACCGCCATACTCGTTGATGAGCTGTCGGGCCGTGATGCCCAGCGGCGTCTCGTAGCAGCCCGGTCGTTCGACGTGGCCGGAGAGGCAGTAGAGCTTCGGACCGTAGCTGCCGGGATCACGCGGATTGTTGGGATCGGCGGGCACGCCGATCGAGCGGAACCAGTCGACGCCACGGCGGGCGATCTGCGCGACGCAGGCCATCGTCTCGATGTTGTTGACGACCGTGGGCTTGCGGAAGAGGCCTTCGATGGCAGGAAACGGCGGCTTGATCCGCGGCCAGGCTCGCTTCCCCTCCAGGCTCTCGATGAGCCCCGTCTCCTCGCCGCAGATGTAGGCGGCAGCACCGCGGTGGAGATAGATGTCGAGCGAAAAACCGCTGCCACGGATGTTTTTTCCGAGGTAGCCGGCAGCATAGGCCTCGTCGATCGCCGTCTGCAGCCGGTGCCAACTCTGCGGATACTCGTAGCGGAGGTAGATGTAGGCGGTGCTGGCCCGCGTGGCAAACGCCGAGAGGATGATCCCCTCGATGACCTGATGAGGATCGTCCTCCATCAGGATCCGATTGTTGAACGTGCCTGGCTCGCTCTCATCAGCATTGATGCAGAGATAGATCGGGCCCGGATGGTCCTTGGGCAGAAACGTCCACTTGAGCCCCGTTGAGAAGCCCGCGCCGCCGCGACCACGGAGCCCGGACGCCTTCACCATTTCGACGATGTCGATGGGCTGCTTCTCGGCCAGCAGTCGCTCCAGCGGCGCATAGCCGCCGCGGCTTTTGTAGCTGGCGATGGTCTGGCCGTCGGGAACGCCGACAGCTTCGAGCAGGACGGGTGTGAATGGCTGCATGTCAGGTGGCCCTCGCCCGCGGCTTCTTGAGTTCCGCCTCGGCGGTCTCGGGGGTCATGTTTTTGAGAAGGTCATCGTTGGCGAGGATGCAGGGGGCAAAATCACAGGCCCCGAGGCACTCGGCTGGTTCGATGGTCAGTTCGCCGTCGGGCGTCGTGCCGTATGGATCGATGCCGTTTTTATGGCAGAGGTGTTCGAGCAGGTGGTCGCCGCCCCGCAACGCACACGAGATCGACCTGCAGACGAAGGCACGCACCTTGCCATGCGGCCGTTCCTGGTGAAAGAACTGATAGAAGGTGAGCGTGTCCTGCACCTCGGCCGGGGCCAGTCCCAGCACCGCTGCGATCTCTACCACAGCCTGCAGCGGCACATGTCGGAGTTCGGCGTTGACGATGTGGAGCGCGGGCAGCGTGAGGGCACGACGATTGGGGTAGCGGGGCGCGAGCGCCTCGATCTTGGCGATCATCTCGGGCGTGAGGATTTTTGGTTGGGCGATCATGGGTTTGATTCCGGAAGGGCTTGCCCCTGCCGCCTCGCCGGACGTTCGCTACGGCCATCCTGGCCTTCGCTCACTCGATGGCGGCTACGCTCCGCCATCCATGGCTCTGCTTGCCGCCAACGCCGGCTCAACGACATGGGCAAGCCCTTCCTTCTCGACGTTGCTTCAGAACGGTAAGTCATCGATCGAGTTCCGCTGCGATGATGTTGAGGCTGCCGAGCACGGCGACCACGTCGGAGAGCGTGTGGCCGCGGATCAGCTGCGGAAAGAGGGCGAAGTGCAGGACGGAAGGCGGGCGACAGCGGGCGCGATAGGCGCGGTCGCTGCCATCGCCGACCAGATAGAAGCCGAGTTCGCCGTTGGGAGCCTCGGTCGCCCCGTATGACTCGCCGCAGGGCACTTCGAAGCCGCGGTTGCTCATCGACAGTTCGAAGTGGGAGATCGTGCCTTCGATCGTCGAGTAGACCTGCTGCTTGGTGGGCAGTGCCGTCCGCTGGTCGATGCCGACGTTCACCTGGCCGGCCGGAATATTTTCAATCGCTTGCGCCACGATCTTCAGGCTCTCCCGCATCTCGGCCATCCGCACGAGGTAGCGGGCATAGCAGTCGCCAGCGGAGGCGCAGCAGATCTGGAAATCAAAGTCTTCGTAGGCGAGGTAGGGCTCGTCCTTGCGGAGGTCGCGGGTGACGCCGCTGGCCCGGGCCACAGGGCCCGTGGCACCGCCGTTGATGGCCTCCTCCTTCGAGAGCACGCCCACGCCCTTGGTGCGGTCGACGAAGATGCGGTTGCGGGTGAGCAACCGCTCCATGTCGTTGAGCGTCTTGGGAAACGTCTTCACGAAGGTGCGGATCTTCTCGATCACCAGCGGCGTGAAATCATGCGACACACCACCGACGCGAGTCCAGCTGTTGGTGAATCTCGCTCCGCAGAGCGTCTCGAAGATGTCGTAGATCACCTCGCGTTGATAGAACGCGTAGAGGAAGAAGGTGAAGGCACCGGTGTCGAGGCCGACGGCGCCGTTGGAAAGGAGATGGTCGCTGATGCGGGCCAGTTCCGCGATGATCGTGCGGATCGACCGGCAGCGGGGCGTGAGATCGATGCCGAGCAACTTCTCCACGGCGTGGTGCCAGGCCACGTTGTTGGCCATCGGGGAGATGTAGTTCATGCGGTCGGTGACCGTCACATACTGGTTGTATGAGAGGTGCTCACCGATCTTCTCAAAGCCCGAATGCAGGTAGCCCATTTCCGGCATGGCGTCGACGACGCGCTCGCCATCGAGCTTGAGCACCAGTCGCAGCGTGGTGTGCGTCGCCGGGTGCTGTGGGCCGAAGTTGAGCGTCCAGAGATAGTCCTCGGAACGCTCCGCCGCGGCATCGGCAGGCGCATCGCTATGGAACGATCGTGGGGCTGGTGCGATGGACATGGTTGGGTGGCGGCTGCTAGCTGTGGTCGCGAGTGATGACGGGGAAGTTATGCCGCTCACCGCGGCCCTGAAGCGGATAGTCCTTGCGGAGCGGGTGGGCGGTGAACTCCTCGGGCATGACGAGCCGGCGGAGGTCGGGATGTCCCGCGAACGTGATGCCGAAGAGGTCCCAGACCTCCCGCTCCAGCCAGTCGGCGGCACGCCAGAGGGGCACCACGCTGCGAACCCGGGGCTCGGGATCATCGACGAACACCCGCACCGTGAGCCGCTGGTTGGTCGTGGTCGAGGCGAGCAGATAGACGAGGCCGTATCGCTGCTTGGCGCCGCGGTATTCGAGATAGTCAACGCAGGTCACGTCAACGAGCAGGTCGAATCCCTGCTCCTTGAGGTGAGAAAGCAGATCGAACGACTGCGGTTCAGGCACGACCAGGCTCGTCTGCCCACGAAACGCAGTCGTCTCCAGCGGGCCGAACCGGTCGGTGACTGCGGCAAGAATATCGTCGACGGCTGGTGGGTCGTGTGGCATCGTGGGCGGTCTGCGTGGGACTGATCTACGTGAGCGGGCGGGTCAAGTGCTGTGGTGAGCGGCGGCGGAGAGTTCCCGCTGGGCGACAGGATTGCGGGCGGCGTCGAGCACGAGCAGTTGATCAGCCTCGACGAGGGCCCGCTTGCGGAGTTGCCGCTGGCTCGTGTCGAACTCGCGGCCCGTGATCGTGCCCTCGCGTTGGATCTTGTCTTGCAGGTCGATGATCGCCTGGATGAGCTGCTCAGGCCGCGGTGGGCAGCCCGGCACGTACATGTCGACCGGAATGAAGCGGTCGATGCCCTGCACGACGGCGTAGGTATCGAACACGCCACCGGTGCTGGCACAGGCGCCCATCGAGATGCACCACTTCGGCTCGTGCATCTGCTGCCAGATGCGTTGCAGCACGGGCAGCATCTTCATCACCACGCGTCCCGCCACGATCATCAGATCGCACTGCCGCGGGCTGAATCGGAAGACCTCGGCACCGAACCGGGCGAGGTCGTGCTTGGCGGCACCGGTCGCCATCAGTTCGATGCCGCAGCAGGCGGTGGCGAAGGGCATCGGCCAGAGGCTGTTTTTCCGGCACCAGTTGGCCAATTCGTCGAGCTTGCTGACGACCACGTTCTCGGGGAGTTCGATTTTCCCCGGCATGGCTTGTCGTCCCGGCATGTTTAGCGCCATCGGAACACTCCCTTTCGCCAGTCGTATGCGAAGCCCACGATCACAAGAGCAATGAAGAGCATGGCCCCGGCGTAGACGATGCCCCGACAGGAGACCAGTCCGTCGGCGACCGCCGCATCGATGCCCGCTGCGGACCGGCTGGCGACGGCCCATGGATAGAGGAAGAGAAGTTCGACGTCGAATACGAGAAAGGTGATCGCCACCAGGTGGAACCGCACGTCGAACCGTCGGCGGGTGTCGTGGACGGGATCCATGCCGCTCTCATACGGCATTTCCTTGACCGCACCGCTCCGCCGCGGGCCGATCAGGTTGGCCGTCACGAGCAGGCCCACAGACACCGCCGCGGCGATGGCCACAAAGAGCAGGACGGGAAGGATGGCGTCCATGATGTCCGTGGGGCGGGGTGGGGGGGCGGTGTGACGAGCTGGAGTGACGCGAGTAGGCTCCGGTTGTGAAAATCGGCCGTGGGAGACCACTTCGTGAAATTTGTCACGAAGTCGACGCCCAAAAAAACCCGGCGGCAGGGGCCCACGGGACGATCGGCACAACCGGCAGAGTTATACAGTCGGGACGCTCTGGCGACGAGTCGGGGTGTTTTCCGCAGGAAAACGACCGACGGCGGGGGGCGTAAAGCTAGATGGCTAGGCCTGGAGGGCCGTGTCAGCACCAGCGACCTGCGGTCGCCAAGCCGGGGCGGCCCGGATGGCCGAGCCCGGCGTGAAGCTAGATGGCTAGGCCTGGAGGGCCGTGTCAGCACCAGCGACCTGCGGTCGCCAAGCCGGGGCGGCCCGGATGGCCGAGCCCGGCGTAAAGCTAGAAGCCGCCGAGATTCATCGACACGTAGGCGCCAAACGGCCCTGACGTGAGGGTCATCCCGCTGCCGCCGACATCTGAAAACGGCGGCTTGCTGCCACCGCCACCGCCACCACCGCTGCGGTAGGGGGAATAGGAGACGCCGCCGGCCGGGCTCATCGCAGCCGCCGACGCTGCGGCGGTCTGCTGCCGCGCAGCTTGAGCCTGTTGCACGAGCTGCTGTCGCCCCTCGTCAAAGGCCGCCTGCTGCTGCTGGAGCGTGCCCCGCTTCTGTTCGATTTTCTGGATCTCCAACTGAAGCTGTCCGGCAGTCATGGTCACGACGTTGGGCACATCCTTGAGCGCCTCTGCCCTCTTCTGGTCCGACATGACCGACAGATACTGCGCCACCCACGACCGGGCATCCTGGGCCTCCGGGGTGTCGAGGACCTTGAATTTTGCATCGAGGTCATCGAGCAGATACTCGAGGTCATGCGGCGACATCTTCTCGACCTTGCTATTGAAGTCGGCCTTGATGTTGCGGACCTGCGTGGGCGTGTAGATCGCTTGGGCAGAGAGCCATTCGCCAAGTTCGAAAATGGCCCGGCGCCATCGCGGGCTATTCATGATGGCGATCTTTTTCTCCAGATCACTATCGCCATCATTCGCAGCCTTCGGCTCCTGCGATGCGGAAGGTGAAGCCGTTGTGGTCGGCCCGCCATTCTTGGCCGGTGCCTGCGCCTCGGACAGCCGGCCGAGGCCGATCGCCACCAGCCAGCCAGTGAGGAGTGTGGCGAAGAGGATCCGGATGGTGTGAAGGTGCTTGGTCATCGTGCCGGGCTCCCCTTCGGAGAAGTCTGCGGAGAAGTCTGAGGTGATGCAGGATTCGGCTTGCGGATCATCGTCATCGTGACATGCGGCGCGTGCTCACCTCCCACATGTGTGGGTACCGACCGCCACGTGCAGCGGTTCGCGCCGTCGTACGAGTAGATGTTGAGGGATGATGTCTGCGTGCCGTCGGGCATCACGGCCATGGTGCGAGCGATCCAGGTGTTGTCGTCGCGGGTCCACGTGGCTTCGCCATGGCTGCCGTCGGAGCCGAACGACCACGAGACGATCTGCCGTGAGAGTGGATCCCAGCCGATCCGCTGCGTGATGTGCATGGCGGGCAGGCCGTCGCCAGCATCATCGGCCGATTGAGTCGCTGCCGCGTCGCCCGTGAGCTTCATGTCGCGGATGAGGAAAGTGCGGGTGGCGTTCCAGCGGACTGAGACTTCGATCGGCGGCCTGCCGCCTGGCGTCAGAGGGAGAGTTCCAGCTGGAGTCTCGCGGTCGGGATGATCCTCCACGATCGTCCAATCGCCGACCATCCAGTCGAGGTCGGCGAGTCGCGTGGCGTCCTGCGGAGCGGAGATCCGCGACTCGCGGAGTCCGGCGAGCTTCCACGCTCCGTCGTGCCTGACCCAGGTGGCGGAGAACCAGCCCTTGAGCGGTGTGGTGGCGCCCGGGGGCGTTACTGTGATGGTGCCGTCTTCGATGGCAACGTCGGCAGTGAGGAGTCGCAGGCTTGTCTCCTCGGTCCGAATGTTCGGCCGAGGGGAATCTGTGCCGGCGGCGGTGATCCCGCCAACCGCCTCGCGTCCGCTCAGCACGCGTCCCTCGTCGTCGATGATGTCGCCTTTGGGCATCCAGAGAGCGGCGAGCGCCGTGCCGTCGCCTCGCTCGAACGCCTCCTTATAGGTGCGGATGGCGGCCCGGATCTCAGCCATGGCGGCCGCATCTGGCAGGCGGGGTGTGGCCGGTGCAGCTGCCGGCTGCGCGGTCGCAGTGGCGCACGGCACCAAGAATACGGCGGCAGAGGCTACCAGCCACCAGAGGGTTTGAGCGGATCGGGAGACGGCGTTTTGGGGGCCGCCTGGCGTGCGGAACGTGAACATGAACATGGCACTATTCTACCACCGGCCGTGTCACCGGGTGAAAAGGAATCTCGCCTGCGGAACCGCCGGTTTGGTAGGGTGACGCGCATGGCCGAACACGTTGCGACCCTTGCCGACCTCGTCCGTCGTCCGAGCATCAACCCCATGGGCCGGGGTGTGTCGGGCCCCGACTATCTGGAGGGGCGAGTCACCGATTATCTCGTGCAACGGTTCATGGCAGCCGGCCTACCCTGGGTCCGGCAGCCGGTGTCGCCTGGCCGAGACAATGTTCTGGCTCGGCTCGAGGCCACGGTCCCCGACGCCCCCACCATCCTTTGGGACGCCCATCAAGATACGGTTCCGGTCGATGGCATGACGATCGAACCCTTCATGCCGTTCGTTCGCGAAGGCCGGCTCTATGGCCGCGGCTCCTGCGATGTGAAGGGGGGCATGGCGGCGATGCTCGTGGCGCTCGACCGGCTGCGGACAGGTGGCCTGCCCCGGCTGGCCACCGTCGTCTTCACCGCTACCGTCAACGAGGAGTTTGGGTTTTCCGGGTCGAAGGCGATCGCACGGCTCTGGGCGACGCCAGCAGCCGAACTCACTCCGCCCGACCGTGCGGCCCGCGACTTGTTCGGTGGCCTGCCCGCGGCAGCCATCGTTGCCGAGCCGACGGAGCTCGACATCGTCACGCAGCACAAGGGTGCCGTGCGGTGGCGGATGCGGGTGCACGGCGTGGCCTGCCACAGCGCCTTCCCCGAACAGGGCGACAATGCGATCTATCCAGCAGGCCGTGCGATCGGCGCGATCGAGTCGCTGGCGCGGGAACTTTTGACACGGCATCCCGATCATCCCTGCGGACCGCCGACCCTGAATCTCGGCACGATCCATGGCGGCACGGGGGTGAACCTCGTGCCCGATCTGGTGGTCTTCGAACTCGATCGGCGTGTCGTGCCCGGAGAGTCGCCGCAGGAGGCACGCCTCGAGGTGATCCAGCGTGTGGCGGCGGCCTGTGGCTCAGCCAGGATCGAACACGACGCACCGTTCCTCGAAAGTGCCGGGCTGCCGGCGATGGCGGATCGGGTCTGGTTCGACCGGCTCACGTCTTCAGCCAGTCGACGGGGCGTGACGGCGCGGCAGATTGCCGCCCGCTACGGCACGAATGCCAGCGTGTTCGCTGCCGCAGGAGTGCCGAGCCTGGTGTTCGGCCCGGGATCGATCGCCCAGGCCCACACTGCCGACGAGTGGATCGAACTGGCCCAGGTCGACACGGCCGCCGACATTCTCGCCGGTATCGTGGCGTAGGGCAGGGCAAGTCCCCGGCAACGCGCCGCCGGGGACGGTACGAGTTCCCTCGCGGACGCCGGGGCGGCGTAACGCTCGGGATCCTCGCACCGATCCCCGGCTCCCATTGTCTGTTGCTGCAGACGAGCCGATGGCTACCGAAAAACGAGAGCCGGGGATCGGCGGAAGCTCGAGGAGCCTTGAGCGTATCCTCGCTCCGGCGACGAGACTTCTGCCGTCCCCGGCGGTGCGCTGCCGTCTCGGAATGAATTCCGGCTGCGGGCTTGGTACAACTGCGCCTCCGTCTATTCTTTCAGTAGGTTTTTCCCGCAGCAGGAGCAGGTTTCACCATGGCAGGCAGGATCAAGGTCGCAGGCCCGGTCGTCGATCTCGATGGCGACGAGATGACTCGGATCATCTGGCAGTTCATCAAGGACAAGCTGATCCTGCCCTACCTCGATCTCGACATCCGCTATTTCGATCTCTCCATGGAGAATCGCGACGCCACAGGCGATCAGGTGACAATCGATGCGGCCAACGCGATCAAGGAACATGGCGTCGGGGTGAAGTGTGCCACGATCACCCCCGACGAGGCCCGCGTGAAGGAGTTTAACCTCAAGAAGATGTGGAAGAGCCCCAACGGGACGATCCGCAACATCCTGGGAGGCGTGATCTTCCGCGAACCGATCATCATCAAGAACATCCCACGGCTGGTGCCGGGCTGGACGAAGCCAATCGTCGTCGGCCGCCATGCCTTTGGCGATCAATACCGCGCCACCGACGTGAAGATCCCAGGCCCCGGGAAGCTCACGCTCACCTTCACGCCGGCCGACGGCTCCAAGCCGATGGAGATGAACGTCTTCGATTTCCCGTCATCCGGCGTGGCGATGGCGATGTACAACCTCGATGATTCGATCCGCGACTTCGCCCGAGCGAGCTTCCGCTACGGTCTCGCCCGCAGCTACCCGGTTTATCTCTCCACGAAGAACACGATCCTGAAGGCCTATGACGGCCGCTTCAAGGACATCTTCCAGGAGATCTTCGACGCAGAATTCAAGCAGGAATTCGCCGCAAAGGGCATCACCTACGAGCATCGCCTGATCGACGACATGGTCGCCTCTGCGCTCAAGTGGGAGGGCGGCTATGTCTGGGCCTGCAAGAACTACGACGGCGACGTGCAGTCAGACATCGTCGCCCAGGGCTTCGGCTCGCTTGGCCTGATGACGAGCGTGTTGATGACGCCGGATGGCAAGACGGTTGAGGCCGAGGCGGCCCACGGCACGGTCACGCGACACTACCGCCAGCACCAGCAGGGCAAGCCCACCTCCACCAATCCGATCGCGTCGATCTTCGCCTGGACCCGCGGCCTGGCCCACCGGGGCAAGCTCGACGGCACCCCGGCCGTGACCCACTTCGCCGACACGCTTGAAAAGGTCTGCATCGAGACGGTGGAGGAGGGGAAGATGACGAAGGATCTGGCGATCTTGATCGGTCCACAGCAGCCACATCTCACCACGCAGGATTTCCTGGCCGCGATCGACGCCAACCTCCAGAGGTCGATGGCGCACTGACCCGTGGGGCTCACGGGCAACGCCGTCACACGCCATGCTGCGACACCTGATTCTCATTCCCACTGAACAGGAACGTCGCGTTCTCTCTCCGGTCATGGCCGCGGCGATCGGCGGCTCCACCCGGATGGAACTGTGCGGCTTCGGCATGACGGTTGCCGCCGCCCGTACGGCCCAGCTCGTGGCGGAGCTCGCGCCTGCGCGGGTGCTCCTCGTCGGCATCGCCGGCCGGCTAGACGACCGCCTCTCCCTCGGCGAGGCCTACCGCTTCGAGAAGGTGTCCTGCTACGGCATCGGGGCGGGCACCGGCAGCGATTTTCTATCTGCCGAGTCTCTCGGGTGGCAGCAGTGGCCTGGCGATCCGCCCGCTCCGGCGGTCGCGATCGGTGACACGCTTTCCTGTTCGACTGCGGCCGATGGAGTCGAACCGCGGTCGGAGCAGTTGCTGACCGTCTGCGCGGCGGCGGCGAGCGAAGCCGATGTCGTCGCCCGGAAGCGGATGTTTCCCGACGCGGCTGCGGAAGACATGGAGGGCTTTGCGGTGGCGGTCGCCTGCCAGCTCAAGCGGGTGCCGGTCGACATCATTCGAGGCATCTCCAACACGGCGGGCGACCGCAATAAGGCGCACTGGCAGGTGACCGGGGCGCTCGAGGCGGCGGCAGAGCTTGCCGTCCGAATGATGGTGAACGCATCGTGACGCAGACCATTCGGCTGGGCATTTCCACCTGCCCAAATGACACTTTCGCCTTCCACGGACTGCTGACCCGGGCCGTAGACTGGCGCGGCCTCCGCTTCGAGGTGGAGTTGTTGGACATCGAGCAACTCAACGAGCGGCTCGCGCGGGGCGAGTTCGATGTCTGCAAAACGAGCTTCCATGCCGCTTTGTCCATGGTGGACGACATCGTGGTGCTTCCCAGCGGTGCGGCCCTTGGGTTTGGCGTTGGCCCCCTGCTGCTTGCGGCGGCGCCACATACATCGCCAGCGGGTCCGGATCAGCTGACGCTCTGCCCAGGCAGGCAGACCACCGCGGCGCTCTTGTTTGCGCTCTTCTATCCGGGCACGACGCGGGTCGAGCACACCGTCTTCTCGGAGATCATGCCCAGGCTGCGAGCTGGCGAGGCTCAGTTCGGTGTCTGCATCCATGAAGGACGCTTCACCTGGCAGCAGCAGGGGCTCGGGCTCGTCGAAGACCTCGGTACTCGCTGGGAGACAGAGACGCAGTGCCCGCTGCCGCTGGGTGGCCTCGTGGCGAGCCGCCGCCTTTCCGTCGATACGATCGCGACCGTTCAGCGGGTGATCCACGATTCCCTCACGTATGCCCTCTCCCATCGTGATGCCCCTCTGCCCACGATGCGGGCGCATGCGCAAGAACTGGACGATCGCGTGCTGATGCAGCACGTCGATCTCTACGTCAACGAGTGGACGCTCGATCTGGGTTCGCAAGGCACCCGTGCCCTTGACGAACTCTCTGCCCGAGCGGCCTCCGCCGGACTGGGAACGGGCGGCCGGCTCAAGGTGTTTGGTGGATAGAGTTCGGGCGCGTTTATTCGGATGGTGCGATTCCTCAGGCGGTTCCGTAACGCTTAAATAAAAGCCCGGAGCGGAAGCGACGGGACGCCGGGTCGTTGGGCGTTTCCGGATTGGCATGGCACGCGGGCTGGTGTGCCCACCCGGAGTCCCCCGGCTTCCGCCGGGGGCTTTTATTCAACGGGTGTGCAACGTCGATGGGTTGCGTCGCGCCGTTGAAACACGTCAGCCCGCCCACAGGCCCGTGGCCTTCATGATCTCGAGCGTGAGGATGATCCCCACGCCCATCAGTGACTCGCCAGCGATCAGGCCGCTCGACACCGGCACCGTGTAGGTCTCGGCCGTTTTCGGCGCCGCCCGTGCCACCAGCCAGGCGACGAGCGCCCCGACAAACATCGCGATTGAATTGAAGGCCGGGATCACTCCGGCGATGCCCAGTCCCGTCGTCGACGGAATCCATGGCTTCCAGCGTTTCGGGGCAAACTCCTCCAGCAGCGTGAGGAGCACGCCGAGCACGGCGCCCACCACGATCGCCGCGAGTGCGCCGGCCGGCAGGGCGTCGAGGCCCTTTGCCAGCAGCCGCGCCACCCCCTCCCAGACCTTCGCCGCCGGCGCGGGCAGTTCCGCGGAGCCGAGCCGTGAAGGATTGCTCTGCACCACGAAGATGTAGGCCGGCACTGAAATCAGCGTGCCCGCCATCACGCCGAAGAGTTGCGAGATCGTCTGCTTCCGTGGATTGCCGCCGAGCAGATAGCCGCTCTTTAAATCGGTGAGCAGGTCGGCCGCGTGCGAGGCGGCCCCCGACGTGATGCAGGCGGTCATCAGGTTGGTCGTGATGTTCGACGGCGCGATCACGCCGTAGAGCAGTTGCGTGATCTTGCCCATCGCCCCGATCGGCGTGATGTCGGTCTCGCCGGTGGCTCGTGCCGCCACGATCGAGAGCAGAAACGTCACCAACACCGCGAGGATTCCCATCCACCAGGTGATGCCAAAGAGCACGTGGCCGAGGAGCACGCAGGCGGTACCCGCCAGGAGCGTGCCGATCACGAACCAGGAGGCCGGCACCTCGATGTGAGCAAGTTCGTCGTCGATCGGTTCATGTTGCTGCCGGCGGCCCAGAATTGCCGCAACACTGCCCGTCAGGCCGCCAAACGCCCGCAGCACCGTCCGCCATTTGAGCGCAAACGACAACAGCCCCGACGTCACCATCATCGCCGTCGCCGGCCAGAGCACCCACGACACGATGCCCCGGTAGCCCGGTTCGGCGATGCCCCGTTCCACCAGGATCGGGCCAATGATGCCGAAGCAGACGACCGACCCGATGAGCATCGACACGGCCACCCGCATCCCCATGATCGCTCCGGCGGCCAGCATGATCAGCGAGCCCTCGATGCCGATCGTGTATTTCGTGAGCAGGTCGCGGCCGAAAGCCGTCGGCAGGAAGGGCAGCTCCGCGGGAAAGGCGTAGGCGGAGAGCGATTTCACCACCGCAAAGAGGTCGCGCCAGAGGGCGACCACGGCACCGATGATCCCGGCCGCGAAGAGCGACCGCGCCTTCTGCACCGCCTCGCCGCCGGCCGTGTGCATGCTCTTGAGCGTTTCGGCGGTGGCGATGCCGGAGGGAAAGGGGAGCTGGTCGATGTTGATCAGCTGTCGCTTCAGCGGGATCGCCATGAACACGCCGAGGAACGAGAGCGCGCCCAGCCAGAGCATGATTTCCCACCACTGCATCAGCCGGCCGGTGGTGAGATAGAGCGCAGGGAGCGCCGAGACAAGCCCCGCGCTCGACATGTAGCCGGCAGCGCTGGCGGCGCTGCTCATCGTGTAGTTTTCGAGCGTCGTGAACGGCCGGTTCCGCCACGCCGGCACCACCTTCTCGAGGACGGAGAAGACGGCATAGGCGATGATCGACGCCGTGATCGTGACGCCCAGTCCCCAGCCGGTCTTGAGACCCACGTAGAGGTTCGAGATCGACATCACCCCGCCGATGATCATGCCGGTGATCACCGCTCGGGGCGTGAGCTGGATGGCGTCGTCCCCTGCATAGACGTTGGCGAGCCACCACCGCGCCGCCTCGCGCTCATCGTCAAACGGCGGATGCTGCGTGGGCGGAACGTGCATGGAATTGCTTCCGCTGCGTGGAGAGCTGCGTCGCACGATGCGCCGCGCAGCGCTGGCACACTGCGTGTGCCAAGCGAATATGACACGAGGTCATGCTTCGCGTGAAGCTAAAAGACGTCAAGATGGAAGTGGTGGCCTTGGTAGTAGCGCCGCGACTTCGGGTATTCGTTCTGCCAGGCGCGGTTGTAGACCGGCACCCGCATTTCCTGCGGATAGCGGTAGTAGAGATCGTTGGCGCTCTGCTGGTAGCTGTCGGCGTAGAAGTTGTGCGGATACCACACATACGGATAGTGGTAGAAGCGGTTCCAGTCGGTGGCGTTGTAGGAATTACCCCACTGGTAGCCATAGGCCTGCTGGCCTGCGGCCGGCGGCTGGGAATGCGCGGCAGGCGCCGCCATCATCATGGCTCCGGCCAAAACGGCCGTGCCAAGCATGGATCGCATCATCGGATTGTCCCCCCTGAATAACCCCGGACCCAAGGGATGTATCGGCCGGCCGCACGACCGTTCTTCACGGAAAAACCGGCAGGTTCGGAAAACCCGGGGGACTCCGGGCAGGCCGCTGGTCAGGCCTTCGCGGCGGGCAGCCGCCCCTCGGCCAGTTCCTGATCCCATTCCTTGATCAGCGGCCAATCTTGGGCGCAGGTCCCGAAGTCGGCGAGCGTGAGATATCCCCGCAGGCGGTCGAGGGTCTTGGCAAGCAGACGGTCGTCCTTCTTAAAGATCGGCCCGTGGCTGGGGAGGAGCCACTCGACATCGCTGGCCGCGATCCGTTCCAGCGACTTGATGAAGGCGGGAATATCGCTGCCATGGTGCGCGTCGATCGCGCCCACCGAGCCGTCGCGGTAGATGTTGTCGCCCGAGAGGAGGAGGTTACCCATGCGGAAGGCGAGTTGGCTGTCGGTGTGGCCGGGTGTGTGCCAGACCTCGAGCTTGTGTCTGCCGATCTCGATGATCTCACCATCGACCACCTGGCGATCGACCTTCACGATCGGCATATCGAGATGGACGTTCTGCGCAGCGATCTCAGCAAACGTCTTGATGCGGTCACCGGTCTCCAGCGACTCGACCGCCAGCGGGTGGGCGAGCACCGGCGCCTTGAGGATGCCCTTCGCCTTCGCGAGTCCTTGAATGTGGTCGACGTCGGCATGCGTTGCCACGAGAGCCCGGCACTGCGACAGAGGAAAATCCATCTCCCGGATCATCTCCACGATCTCGTCGACGGTTTCCTCGTAGCCGATGTCGATGAGGGCCCAGTCGCGGTCGTCGTAGACCAGATAGACGTTGCAGCCGATCCGCCAGCCGGCCTGGTAGTTCATCTCGATCAGACCGGGGAAGACGGGACGGCGTTCAAGCATGGGCGAGGATCGCATTCATAAGGAGAGACGGGCCGCAAGCAGCCCGTGGGCCCAGTGACGGATTTGCGGCATTGGGCGGCGGAAGACACACTAGGACGTGAAGTTTAGACGTTTTCTAGCCAAAGTGTAGCGAGATGGCATCTTTTCACCGGACGGGGTTTTCGGCCTGGGCCGGCAGCATTGAAGAGCTGTGCGGCCTGATCGACGCCCTGCGGCCGCTCGCGTCCTCGCTCGGCGCTCCCAATCCGCAGGATGAAGACTGGTATGGCGCGCTCTTTGGCAAGCTCCGGCCGCAGGTCTCAAGGGAGCCCGTACTCGTGGCGGCCGTTTGCGGCGGCACCAATACCGGCAAGAGCCTGATCACCAATACGCTCGTGGCCGCGGAGATCAGCCGCTCCGTCCCGGAGGCGGCGCGGACCCGCCATCCGGTGGCGAGCCTGCCGCAGGGGCTCGCGAGCCGCGCCGATCTGGCGGCTTTGTTTCCGGGCTTCTCGCTCGCCCCGTGGGCGAGCGTGCAGGACGCCATCGACCTCGGGCCGGATGCGACAGGCAATGCCGACAGGCTCGTGTGGCGCGAGGATGCCAGCGGCCGACAGCCGGCCAGGCTCGTGCTCCTCGACACGCCCGACATCGACGGCACCCTACGGGAAAACTGGCACCGCGCCGAGTTGGTGCGGAACGCCTGCGACGTGATCGTGGCGGTGCTGACTCAGCAGAAATACAACGACGCGGCCGTGCGGAATTTCTTCGCCGCCGCCGCGGCTGCAGGCAAGGCCGTGGTCGTCGTCTTCAACATGATCGACTGGCCGAGGCAGCGGGACCGCATCGGCGGCTGGCTGGCGACGTTCACCGCCGAGACAGGCGTCGCGCCGCTGGCAGTCTATGCGGTGCCGCATGACTTCCGCGCGGCCGAAGCGGGCCGGATCGAATTCCATCCCCTCTCCGAACTCACGCCCGACGGCGCTTCAGTCGATCTTGCGGTCCGCCTCGCCGACTGCGATTTCGATCGCATCAAGCTGCGGGCGATGGAGGGTGCGCTCCGTGTCGTGCTCGACAACGAAGCCGGAGCCAACGCCTGGCTCGACTCCTTCGAGACCAGCGCCAAAGAGTGGCGGGAGGCGCGGCGGCTCCTGACCGACGAGGCCCGTGTGCGGGTGGAATTGCCCACGGCACCCCGCGAGATCGTCTGGAACGAGATCTGGCGGTGGCTCGAGCCGCGCCGATCGGGACTCGATCTCACGGTCAGCAAGGTGTATCGCGTAGCTGGGAAGGGCGTGAACTGGGCGGCGCGGCGGGTCGGGCTGGTCCGCAGCGAGGCGGAGCGACGCGAGGATTTCTCCGTGGTCGAACTGGCCGCTCTCAAGACCGCCCTCGGTGACTTCATCGAACGGCTCGACGATGCCTGCCGCCGCAATCCTCGGCTCGCGGCCATGCTCGATGCAAGGCTCGTGGAGGGGGACCGAGCGGCGTGGTACGCCGACCTCGAACGTCGGCATGCGGGCTTGCCGCTCGTGTCGGAGGACTATCGTGTGTTCGTCCGCAACGAGCTCGACCGCTTCGCGAAGGAGAATCCCGCCCTGGTGCGGTTCATTCTCACGGGGCTCAATGTGGGTGCGGTGGCCCGGCCAGCAATCACCGTGGCGCTGGGCATGGCGGGCGCGGCGGCGGTGCCGGCGGCGGCGGCTTCGGCCGGCGGCCTCTCCGTGCTCGTGCACCACGTCGGCGACGTCGTCGTGGGCACTGCCGCGACGATCGCTGGCGAAGGGGCGCTGGGCCTGACGATGGCTGGGCTCAAGCCGCTCATTGAAAGACTGTTTGCCGGCTGGTCAGCGGAACGCAGCCGCGTGCTGGCTGAGACGCTCCATGACGTCGTGCTCGGCGACCGACTGGAGGAGATCGACCGCTTGGCCAACGCGGCCGCAGCCCCGGAGGTGACGCGGGCCAGGCAACTGCTGCGGGATTTCGGCAGAGAGCTCGGCCCGAAGGTGGCAGCGGCCGAGGGCCGGGAGGTTTCCCAATGACGATGGACCATGCCCGTGGCGAGTCCGTCGACTTCGCCAGCTTCGATGACCTGGTGGAATCGCTTGCTCGCTGGAGCGGATCCTTGCCGGACTGGGCCCCGGCCCGGAAGGTGCGGACCGAATGGGAACAGATCGAGCCCCGCCTTGACCGCGCCCGCCGGGAACTCACGCGGATGCTTGTCGTCGGCGTGATCGGTGGCACCGGCACAGGGAAGAGCACGCTCGTCAACGCGCTGGCCGGCTGCGACCTGAGCCCGGCCGGCGACATCGCCAGGCCGACGACCATCAACCCGGTGGTGGTCGCGGCCAGCGACGTCGATCTCTCCTGGCTGCCGATCGACGCCATGAACGCCCGCGTGGTCCGCACTGATGCCGCCGCAGTCGCCAACATTGTGCTCGTCGACTGCCCCGATCCCGACACGCAGACCGAATCGGGGCAGGGCAGCGGCCAGGTGCCACACAGCCATCCCCGGCCCAGCGACAGCAATCACAACCGGGACATCCTCGAGGCGGTGCTGCCCGCCTGTGATGTGCTCCTGCTCGTGTCGACCGCGCAAAAGTACCGGTCGTGGGTCGTCGCCCGCGAGGTGGCCGCCTTCGCCCCGGGCAGGCCGCTGCTGTTCGTGCAGACCCATGCCTCGCGCGATCCCGACATCCGGGACGACTGGCGACGGGAACTGGAATCGCAGGGCTTTGTCGTGCCGCAGATCTTCCGGCTCGACGGAGTCGAGGCGGCCACGCGGACTGCCGCTGGCCTCGAGCCCGCCGCCGGCTTCCGCGAACTGGTGGATGCGATCGACGTGGAGTTGGTGGGACGGGCCGCCCGCCGCGTCCGCCGCACCGGCAGTCTCGATTTGGCGGGCTGGTTCCTGCGGCAGTCGCGGGAAATCCTGGCTCCGCTGCGCGAACCCGTGGCGCAACTCTCCGCCGGAGTTGCCAGCGAGAACAGGAGACTGGAGGGGATTCTCTCGCGGTCGGTCGCCTCCCGGCTACGGGCCAGTCGCGCAGACTGGCAGCGGATCCTGACCAGTGAGATCGTTGAACGCTGGCACGGCGGACCATTTGCGGGTTTTCTCCACGTGGTGGAATCGATCAGCGCTTTCTGGCCACGGATGCGGGCCGCCGGCAGTGGCTTGATCAGTCGATTGCTCTCCGGGCAGACGGCCAGTCCGCTCTCGGAGGGGCAGGCCGGCTGGCAGGCGGTCGAGGAACTTGGTCTTTCTGCGGCGGAGGTGGAGCAGTCGCGGAGCGTGCTCTGCGGGCTCTCTGCGCGGGCCCGACTGGCTGAACCGCTGGTGGGCAGGGCCCGGCTCGACGAATCCCGCGTCGCGACAACTGTCAGCACGTTGCTGGAACGGACCGCCGCTTGGCTGGCAACAGGCATCGACCGGCTCGTCGCCGAGCGACGTGGTCGGATCGATGGGCCGGTGTTTCGCTGGGTGTGCGAAGCGCTCTTTTCGGGGCTCGTGGTGGCGGTGCTCGTGCGGGCGGGCTGGAATTTCTTTATCGGGCATCTCTGGCAGGGCCGCGTGGTGGATGGCGGCGGCTTCCTGCAGGAGGCGTTCGTCTGGGTGATCCTCTGGGGATTTTTTCTGCGTTGGATTGCGTTCGCCCGCGTCCGCGTCGGTCTCGACAGCGATATTCAATCACTGGTAGCCCGGCTCCCGGAGGCGCACCTGACCGCTCCATTGCTCGCCGACTTCGCCGCAGCTGCCGACGCAACGGGACGGTTCATTGAACAGGGAGACGATCTCGTCCGCGACCATGAGTCTCTTGTCGCTCACCTTGCCGAACCGGCCGGTGGCCTCGGCAGGCTCCGCGGAGAGTCGCCATGAAATGCTTTCTGATCGCCGTGCTGATCGTCGGCGGGATGGCCGTGGCGACCGCTGCCGCGGATCTTGACGAGGTGGTGGCCCGCGGGGAACTGGTCTGGGCCGCCGATCAGGAAGGGGGCGGGCCCCACGTCTTTCCCGACCCCGCGAATCCGCGGCAGTTGACGGGATTCGAGGTCGATCTGGCGGCGCTGCTGGCAGAAGAGCTGGGTGTGAAGCCGCGGTTTCAGCAGGGACAGTGGGACAGGCTCCCACTGCTTCTGGGCCGCACTGCCGACTGCGTCATCAATGGGATCGAGCTGACGCCTGAACGCCAACGCGACAACCACTGCTCGCGGCCCTACTTCGCCTACAGTCTCCAGCTGATCGCCCGTCGCGACGGACCGATCGACGCGCTTGGAAAGCTGGCGGCGACCGGGCCTAAGGGCCGCTGGCGGGTGGGCGTGCTCACCGGCTCGGCCGCCGAGAGCGTGATGAGGTCACGGACTGATCTGGAAGTCGATGTGATCGGCTACGACGGCACGATCGATTCGCTGGAGCAGCTGTCGACCGGCGTGCTCGATGCCGCAGTGATGGACGACTGCATCTTCACGTTCTATGCCGACCGCTTCAGCCGGCTGCGGACGGTGGAGCGGCCCTTCGCCGGCGGCTTCTACACGATCCTCACGGCCCGCGACACGCCGCGACTGTCGGCGGCGATCGACGCGGCGCTCGGACGGCTCATCGCCGACGGCCGACTGAAGGCCCTCTACGACCGCTGGGATCTCGCTGGTCGCCAACAGATGCTCCTGCTCCGTGACGCCGGCGAGGTTCCCATCGCTCGCCAGAAGAGCTTGGGCGAGCTTTGCCGCGACACCCTGCCACTGCTGATCAGGGCCGCCGGGATGACGGTGCTCCTCTCGTGCCTGTCGTTTCCGCTGGCGGTCGGCATCGGTCTGGCCGTGGCCGTGGGACGGATGTACGGGCCGCCGCTGCTGAAGCCACTGCTGACCGGCTACGTGGAGGTGCTCCGCGGCACGCCGCTCATGCTGCAGCTCTACGCGATCTTCTTTCTGCTGCCGAAGATCGGCCTCGCGCTACCGGCGCTGGTGGCGGCGATCGTGGCACTCGCGCTCAACTACTCGGCCTACGAGTCGGAAATCTACCGGGCTGGCCTCAAGGCCGTGCCCCCGGGGCAGTTCGAGGCGAGCCTGTCGCTTGGGCTTTCGAAGTGGCAGGCCCTGCGGCATGTGCTGGTGCCGCAGGCGGTGCGGATCGTGATGCCGCCGGTGACGAGTGACTTCATCGCGCTCTTCAAGGACACGAGCGTCTGCTCGGCGATCACGGTGGTTGAACTCACCAAGCGGTACAGCGTGCTGGCGCTCTCCACGGGCAGGATCGTGGAGTTGGCCGTGGTCACGGCGCTGCTCTATCTTTGCATGAGCTGGCCGCTGGCGATGCTTTCTCGCTGGTTTGAACAGCGTCTCGAACGACCGGCCGCCGGCCACGGCCTGACGGAGGGTTGACGCGCACCGTGATCACCGTGTCATCGCTGACGAAGTCGCGGGCGCACGTCCGCGTGCTCGAAGACGTAAGCCTCGCGGGCGCCGAGGGCACCGTGACGGCCCTTGTCGGGCCATCCGGGAGTGGCAAGAGTACGCTGCTGCGGTGTTTGAACGGTCTGGAGACCTTCGACTCAGGGGGTATCACGGTCGGGGGGCATCGGCTGACGCCGGGGTCGCATGCTCCAGCCCTCCTGGAACGCCTGCGGTGCGACGTCGGCATGGTCTTCCAGCAGTTCAACCTCTTTGCCCATCTCTCGGCGGTCAACAACGTGGCGCTGGCGCCCCGCGTGGTGCTCGGCCTGTCTTCGGCAGATGCCCGTGCCCGCGGCCTCGACCTGCTCGACCGTGTGGGGCTCCGCTCCTTCGCGGATGCCCGGCCGGCCACGCTCTCAGGAGGCCAGCAGCAGAGGGTGGCGATTGCCCGGGCATTGGCGATGCGGCCCCGGGTGATGCTCTTCGACGAGCCGACCAGTGCGCTCGACCCGGCGATGACGGCCGAGGTGTTGGAGGTGATCGTCGAGTTGGCCCGGGATGGCCAGACGATGGTGGTGGTGACGCACGACCATGCCTTTGCGAAGCGTGCCGCCTCGCATGTGGTGGAGCTCGCCGCAGGCCGGATCGCCCGCCAGGGCCCTCCGGCCGACGTGCTCTGAATCGCCAGCGAGGTTGCTCGGCGAATCCGCGGCGACATTTTGGTCAGTGCGTGTGTTTGACCGCAGGCGCGTGGCAACCTGGAAGGTGTTCGTGCCCGGATTCCCGTCGCTTCCGCTCCGGGCTTTTATTCCACAGTTGGGCACCGTTTTTTGGTGTCGTCGCGTACTGTGCCGGATAGCACAGCCGTTTGATGGAGCCCATCGGTTGAATAAAAGCCCCCAGCGGAAGCCGGGGGACTCCGCGTCGCGCCCGATACCGGCAGCCATACCCACGGATGCTGCCAGACGCTTGCATGCGCAATAAAAAACTCCGCCCGGGACTTTTGGTCCCGGGCGGAGCTCACTGGCCGAAGTCGGGCAACAGATCTCCGTTCGACCTATCGACCGATCATCACTTGACGGACACCGTGCGGCTCACCGCCACCACCTTGCCCTTGGTCTGCTTGGCAGCAGACGCATCGGGCGTGGGGGCCGGGGCAACCGACGAGTCGCATGCACCGCAAGCCGGCTCGGCACCGCAGCCGGGCTCGCAGCAGCTGGCGCTGCAGTCGGGCTCGCCACAGCAGCTCTTCGACTTGTGGCAAAGGTTCTTCTTCGCCTGGTGGATCGACTTCAGCAGGTCAGCAATCCGATGCTTCTTCTTGCAGCAGCCCTTCGC
>CANFQO010000056.1 GCA_947449135.1 Planctomycetaceae bacterium
CAAGGTCGATCTCGTCATTTCGAAGGGGCTCGACTGGCTGGCCCGCAAACAGTCGCGTCGCGGCAGTTGGGCAGCGAACGAAGGCCGCTATCCGACGGCGATGACGGCGCTGGCGGGCACGGCGCTCTTGATGGAGGGCTCGACCACCACGCAGGGAAAGTATGCCGAGCCGATCCGTCAGGCGGTCGACTCCCTCGTGAGCCGCTCCCGACCCAACGGTCTGATCGGCGATCCAAAGGGGGATGACCGCTACACCTACGGACACGGATTCTCGATGCTCTTCCTCTCGCAGGTGCTTGGCGAGGAGGAGGACGAACGACGCCGCGAGGAACTCGTCCGGGTGCTCGACAAGGCGGTGGAGTTTTCTGGCCGTGCGCAGACATCCGACGGTGGCTGGGGCTATGTGAGCGCAAAAGATGGCAACAACTTTGACGAGGGCTCCACGACGATCACGCAGGTGCAGGGGCTCCGCGGCTGCCGCAACGCCGGCATCGCCGTGCCACGTGAGATCATCGACAAGGCGATCGGCTACATCCACAAGTGCACGATGCCCGACGGCGGCGTCCAGTACAGCTCCAAGGGGGGCGGCGGCCGCCCGGCGATCTCTGCCGCAGCCATCGCCT
Organism: Planctomycetaceae bacterium; assembly: GCA_947449135.1. Taxonomy (GTDB): domain Bacteria; phylum Planctomycetota; class Planctomycetia; order Pirellulales; family UBA1268; genus CAMCQY01. The sequence goes on from CANFQO010000056.1 coordinate 624, forward strand.
GCCTGTTCAACGCGGGAGAATATGACGACACCCACGTGCCACGGATGCTCGACTATGCGGAGAAGCACCTCGGCAACATCGCCAACAACGGCTTCGGGCACTGGCACTACGCCCACTTCTACTACGCGCAGGTGATGTATCGGGAAGGCGGAAAAAAGTGGGAGGCCTACCGGAAGCAGATCGAGGAACGGCTCGTTTCGGAATCGCAAACCGATCGCGACGGCCTCTGCTGGCCGCAGGGTTACATCGGCCCTGTGTACACCACGGCCACCAACCTCACCATTTTGCAGCTTGACCGGGGTACGCTCCCGATTTACCAACGCTGACAGTATTCGCCACAGCCGACAGACTCATCGTCCCACAGGCCATGCCGCAGACACGCCCCCAAGGTTCCGTCCGGAGAGCACCATGACGCAGACGCCCCTCGACCCTTCCGCCATTGACCGCCTGCACGAAGCGCACGACCGCATTCTGGCCCAACTTTCGCGAGTGATCGTCGGCCAGAGCCAGGTGATCGAGGAACTGTTGATCTGCCTCTTCAGCCGTGGGCACTGCCTGCTCGAGGGCGTGCCGGGGCTCGCCAAGACGCTCCTCATCAGCACGCTGGCCAAGAGCCTCGACCTCTCCTTCAGCCGCATCCAGTTCACCCCCGACCTGATGCCAGCTGACATCATCGGCACCGACGTGCTTGAAGAGGACAAGGCGACCGGCACGCGGCAGTTACGGTTTCTCGAAGGGCCGCTGTTCGCCAACGTGGTGCTCGCGGACGAAATCAATCGTACGCCGCCAAAGACGCAGGCCGCTCTCCTGGAGGCCATGCAGGAACGGCAGGTCAGTGTCGGCCGGGTGCGGCATCGGCTGGTCGATCCCTTCTTCGTGCTCGCCACGCAGAATCCGATCGAGCAGGAAGGCACCTACCCGCTGCCGGAGGCACAGCAAGACCGCTTCATGTTCAAGGTCTTCGTCGGGTATCCGACGTTTCAGGAGGAATTCGAGATCGCCCGCCGGACCACAGGCCTACCCCAGGAGGATGCCCAGCCGGTCTTGTCTGCGGCTGACATCATCGGCCTGCAGCAGGCTGTGCGGGGTGTGCCGGTGAGCGACCACCTCGTGCGTTATGCGTTGGCGATCGTCCGCCAGACCCGAGCCGGCGAGAAGGGCACGCCCGATTTCGTCAGCGACCAACTCTCCTGGGGAGCGGGGCCGCGGGCGGTGCAGTTTCTGATCATCGGTGCCAAGGCCCGCGCCCTCCTGCAGGGCCGCAGCCATGTGACCGTGGACGACATCCAGTCGCTCGCAAGCCCCGTCCTACGGCACCGGATCGTCGTCGGTTTCACGGCCGAGAGCGAAGGCGTAACGCCCGATGGCATCATTCAGCGGATCATCGATACGACCCCGGCCAGAGAGGACGAACTGACGCGTGACGCCAGGTTCCAGACGATATTTGCATCCTGAGGCGATTGCCCGCATCGCGCGGCTTGAACTGCGCGCCCGGGCCGTTGTCGAAGGCGTGCTCGCCGGTCTCCACAGAAGCCCTTACAAGGGGCAGTCCGTGGAGTTTCTCCAGCATCGGGAGTATGTCCGTGGCGACGATCTGCGCCGCGTCGACTGGAAAGTCTGGGGGCGGCAGGACCGGCTCTACGTGAAGGAATTCGAGGAGGAGACGAACCTCCGGGTGACGCTGCTGGTCGACGGCTCGGCCAGCATGAACTACGGATCGGGGCCGCTCGGCAAATACGAGTACGCAGCCACGCTTGCCGCCAGCCTCGCCTGGCTGGCGCTCTCGCACGGCGATGCCGTAGGGTGCTGCCAGTTTGATGACAAGGTGCGGGCGAGTGTGCCGCCGCGCACGAAGCGGTCGCATCTGGCGAGCGTGGTGGAGGTTCTCGAAACGCCGCGGAACGCCCGCCCCACATCTTTTCTGCCCGCGCTGAGATCGCTTGCCGAAACGCTGCCGCGGCGCGGTCTGGTGATGGTGATCTCCGACCTGCTCGGCGACCGCGACGGCGTGTTTCAGGGAATGCAGCTCTTGAGGAAGCGCGGGCACGATCTCGTGCTGCTGCACGTGATGGACGATGACGAACTCGACTTTCCATTCGAGGGACCAACACGGTTCGAAGGACTGGAACTGCCCGACTCGATTGCCTGCAATCCGCGAAGCCTGCGGGCGGGTTATCTGGCGGCAGTCGAGGAGTTTCTCGTCGACGTCCGCACGCGGGCCGCGGCGGCGAGGTGTGACTACTCCCTCATTCGCACCGGCGAACCGGTCGACGCGGCACTCGTGAAATTTCTGTCACGACGCGCCAGCATGGCCGTGTAGAAGGGAAGCCTCGCCATGCCGACATTCGATTTTCTTCCGCTCCTCTGGTGGGGCCTGCCGCTCGTCGCAGCGCCGGTGGTCATCCACTTGATCAATCTGCTTCGACACCGGAAGGTGCCGTGGGCAGCCATGGAGTTCCTGCTGGCAAGCCAGCGAAAGTACCGCACGCGGGTGCTGCTCAAGCAACTTCTTCTCTTGCTTCTGCGGGTGGCCGCCATCCTGGGAATCGTGCTGGCTCTGGCCCAGCCGCGGTGGAAGACGGCGCTCGGCCGGATGCTGGGCGGCGCACGAACGGCGCACGTCGTGCTGTTTGACGACAGCTATTCCATGGGCGACCTGTCGGCAGATGGCCGCATCGGAGACACCAGCTGCTTTGATCGCGGACGGCTGGTCGTGGAGCGGATCTGTGCCGAGCTGGCCGCCGCACCGGGGCAGCAGGAACTGGCGATCGGCCGGTTTTCCGCGTTTGAGCGGACTCCGCAGAAACAACCGATTTCGAATCCGCCGGCCGGCGAGCAACGGACCGAGAATCGCATCCCGGAGGCCCAGGATGCGTTCGACTTCCGCCTACAGGCCGTAACGCCACGGCTGGTGCAGGAGGTGCGCGATGAGTTGGGTGGCTGGACTGCCTCTGCGATGGCTGCCGGACCGCGAGCGGCGGTGGCAGCGGCAGCTGGCGTGACCGGCGGTGGCTCCGGATTCATGGGCGGCGGCTCGGGCGCAGCCAACGTGATCTGGCTGGTCAGCGACTTCCGCGCCAAGGACTGGAAAGCAGATGACGAGACCGTGGCTCTGCTGCGGCAGTTATCCGACGCGGGCTGCGAACTGCGGCTGGTCGACTGCGGAACGGAAGCTGGAGATGGTCGGCAGCCCGGCAACCTGACGGTGGAACGGCTGGAGATGGCCGGCGGCGTGCCGGCCACGGGCGTGCTCGTGCCGCTCGAAGTGGCGATCCGAAACAACTCCGACAGACCGGTCCGCGACGTGGCCGTCGAACTCCGCGAGGATGCCCTGGGGCGACCGGGCGTGCGAATTGCGGAGATTCCCGCTGGCGGCGTGGGCACGCAACGTTTTGATACGCGGTTCACGCAATCGGGGGCACACCTGATCGAGGCCAGGATCGCCACCGATGCCGTGGCAGCCGACAATGCGCGGGCCATGGCGATCGACGTGGTTGACCGGGTGGATGTGCTTCTCATCGACGGCGATCCCACCGGCGGGGCCCGTGCAGGTGACGCTTTTTACGTGGCAACGGCACTGGCCCCTGGTGCAGGTGCGCCGACGGGCCTCCGGCCTCGCATCGAGCCACCGCGGAGCCTGGCGACGCTCGACCTCACATCGTTTGCCTGCATCTGGCTGCTCGATGTGGAGCGACTCGACACGCCTGAGGTCGCGGCACTGGAGGCCTTCGCCAAGGCCGGTGGGGGCGTCGTCTTTTTCACCGGCCCTCGCACGAAGGCCGAGATCGTCAATCAGTCGCTCCATCGGGGCGGCGAGGGGCTTTTTCCGGTGCCGCTCGCAGGGCCGATCGACCTGCTGCCCAACGCCGCCGCCGGTGCTGCCGCTGCGCCTGATGTGGTCGTCGAGGAGCACCCGGTCGTCGCCGTGCTCTCAGGCCAACGAAATCCTCTGCTCGACGCCGTGCGGATCGAACGATCGATGGCGGTGGAACGCGGCTTCGAACCGGCCGCCGCCAGCGGGCTCCGCCGGCTGCTCTCGCTGCGAACCGGCGGACCGCTCGTCGTCGAGCGGCCCTACGGTGAGGGCATGGTCGTGGCCGTACTGTCGACCGCGGCCCCCACGTGGAACAACTGGGCCCGCGGCAATCCCAGCTGGGTTGTCGTGATGCTGGAATTGGAGAGCCATCTTGCCCGCAGTCGCCGCCGGGCGGAGTCGCTCGAGGTGGGTGATCCCATCACCGTGCGGCTCGAGGCGGCCGTCGATGAAATCGAGGTCGATGTGGCGGTGCCCCCAGACGGCACGCTCGTGCACCAGACTGCGGTGGCATCTCCCACTGGAGTGCTCGAGGCCACGCTCCCGGCCACGTCGGCGGCCGGCGGCTATACGGCGCGTTGGCGGCGTCTCGACGGCACAGAGCGAGAACGCATCTTCGCCGTCAATGTGGCGGCCAACGAAGGGCAACTCGAACGCATCGGGCGCGAACGGCTGGACCGGACCCTCGCCGGCGTGGCGTTCAAGTATGACCGTGCCGAATCACTCCAACCCGACACGACAACCCAGGCCGGCGTGCCTCTGGCGAAGCCACTGCTGCATCTGCTCGCGGCGGTGCTGATCATCGAACAGTTGATGGCCTTTTCAGCCAGCTACCATGCCACTTTCCGTGGAAGATCGCCCGCCTGAACGGCCATCACCAATCCCTCATGCCCTCACACATACCCTTCGTGTTTCCGCTCCTGTCTTTTTCTGTGCCTGCGGTGCCGCCAGCGACGGGTGGCACGTCGCTGTGTCTGCTTGCCTCCTCGGAGCGGGTTCAGCACCGAATCACCAGCGGTCTGATCGACGGATTTTCACAGTGGTGGCAGTTGCCCGCCCTGGTACTCGCGCTGGCGGCCATTGGGCTCTTCGTGCTGTGGATGTACCGTCGCGACGCAGCAGAATTGCCACGTGGAATGGGGCTCCTGCTCGCAGCCCTGCGCCTGGGAGCGATCGCAGCAGTCGCAGCCGCCTATCTCGACTTTGAGCGGACAGCCGAACATGAGATCGTGTTTCCGTCGCGGGTGGCAGTCCTCGTCGATTCCAGCGCCAGCATGACGCTCCGCGACGAGCCAGCGGATGAACAGCCAACCGAGCCCGCTGGCGAACAGCCGGCCGACACGCGTTCGCAGCGTGCGGTGAACGTGCTTGGCGACGGGGGACTGCTCGCGGCGCTCAGCCCCCGACACGAGGTGTCGGTGTGGCGGTTCGATGCCGACGCCGAGCCACTGACCGTTCTTCCGAAGGCGTCCGCAGCCGCATCGGCACCACCCGTAGAAGCATCTTCGGACGCCGGCGAACCGGTCGGCGACTGGCGGGATCGGCTCACCGCCCGCGGCTACGAAACGCGACTGGGCGAGGCGCTCGCCCGCGTGCTCGATCAGGAACCTGGCGGCGTGCTCGCGGGTGTGGTCGTGCTGACCGACGGCGTCAACAACGCCGGTATCGATCCCGCCGCGGCGGTGACGGCACTCGCCACTGCAGGCGTGCCCGTGCACACGTTGGGCATCGGCTCGGATCGCCTCCCGATCAATGTCCGCGTGGCCGATGTCCTCGTGCCTGCCCGGGTATTCCCGGGCGATCGCTTCGCCGTGACCGCCTACCTGCAGTCGCAGGGGTTGGCCGGACAGACGGTCCGCGTGGAACTCGCCGAAATGGCAGCCACAGATGCCACGACGGGCGATTCGCCGGCCGCCGCGACAGCAGGCCGCGTGATCGACACCACGGAGGCCGTCCTGGGAGCTGGCGGCGAACTCGTCGCCGTACGGTTCGACGTGCCGGGGTTGGCAACGCCGGGCCGTCGCGATCTGGCCGTGCGGGTGATTCCTCCGGCCGCCGACCGCACGCCTGCCGACGACCGGCAGGTGGCCGAGGTGGAAGTGGTCGACCGGGTCACGCAGGTGCTGCTGATGGCTGGTGGCCCAAGCCGCGAATACCAGTTCATGCGAAACGTGCTCGAGCGAGACAAGAGCGTTGCCGTGGACGTGTTGCTGGGCACCGCAGGCAAGGGGGGCTCTCAGGATGCCCGCCGGATTCTGCAGGCCTTTCCGCCCACCGCCGAAGAACTCGCCGAGTATGACGTGGTCGTCGCCTTCGACTACGACTGGCGGTTGCTCGACGCGGCAGCGCAGGCCCGCCTCGAGCAATGGGTGTCACGAGAGTCCGGCGGCCTTGTGTTCGTGGCCGGTTCGATCTTCATGGATGCGTGGATCGCCGACTCTCAAACAGCGGTGATCCGCAATCTCCACCCGGTTGAACTGCGCCGGGCCGGGCGATTGACCGGCGACAGTCCTGCAGGACTGGAAGAGCCGATGCCGCTGGTCTTTTCTCGCGATGGACTCGACGCGGAGTTTCTCTGGCTGGCCTCCAGCCGCATCGCCAGCCAGACTGTCTGGAGTGAGTTTCCGGGGGTGTTTTCCTGCTTTGATTCGGCGGGCCCCAAGCCGGGCGCCACCGTCTACGCGCGGGCCGTCCGCCCAGGCGCGGCGGCTCCTCCGGAATCAAACTCCTGCTATTTCGCTGGCCAGTTCTACGGCTCTGGCAACGTCTTCTTCATGGGCAGCGGCGAGATGTGGCGGCTGCGATCGCTCGACGACAGCCTGCACGAACGGTTGGTCACGCAGCTGGTGCGTCATGTCTCGCAGGGGCGGCTTCTACGAGGATCGCGGCGGGCCCGGCTGCTCGTGGACCGGGATCGTTTTGCCGTGGGAGCCAACGTGGTGGTTCGCCTGGTCGTTCCCGAGGGAGAGACGGCGGTGCCCACCATCTGTCAGGTGGTTGGACCGGACGGCGTCGTCGTGCGGGTTCCGCTGGTGGCCGAACGCAACCGGGAAGGCGTGCTTCAGGGCACGTTCGTGGCAGCCCGTGATGGCTCGTGGCGAATCGACGTCGATCTGCCGGGCGGGACCGGCGAGAGGGTTTCTCGCCGCATCCAGGCACGGCTCCCCGACCGCGAATTGGAACGGCCACGGCTGGATCGCGGTCTGCTCGAGCAACTCGCCACGGTCTCCGGAGGAACATCACGCTTTCTTGCCACGCAGCCGTGGACACCCGCCGACGCGGAGTTGTTGGCCGCCGGCATTCCGGATCGCTCCCGCCGTGAATACGAGACTGGCGCCCCCGACGGGGCGTTCAAGCGGCGGCTCAATGGCATCCTGCTTGCGATGGCTGCAGGCCTGTTGTGCTGCGAATGGATTCTGCGGCGGCTCGTCAAGCTCGCGTGAACATCCGGTCAGACTCGCTCCCCCCACCATCCCACACGTTTCCGAAACCCCAAGGCCCACCAGTGACGCTCGTCATCGATCCACCGGCATCGACAGACACAGGTCGCCCCACCGCGGCTGCCGACGTGGCGATTTTAAAGCAATCGCTCGCGACGCTCCGGCGGCAGACCCGGGGCTGGATCTGGGTGGAATCGCTGGCCTGGCTGTGCTTGGCAGCAGCGGCCTTCTTCTGGGGATCGCTGCTGATCGACTGGTCCGTGGAGCCGCCCCGCTGGGCGCGGGCCGCGCTGTTGGCCGCAGCGGCAGCCGGTCTGGGAACGCTCCTGTTTCGAAAGCTCGTGGGACGACTCACCGCGGATCTCAGTGATGCGAGTCTGGCAGTCGTCGTGGAACGCGCCCATCCATCGTTCAGGGACAGTCTTTCAACGGCGATCGAACTCGCCTCCAGCCCAGACGCTGACGTCAATCCTGAACTTCTGGCCCGTACAGCCGCCGAGGCGAAGGCTAACCTGGGGCAGCTGCGACCGGAACGAATCTTCCGACGCCGGCAGTTGGCGATGATGGCATTTGCAGCGGTCGCCGCCGTGGCGAGCATCGCCGCTCTGGCAATGGCCAGGCCGGCCATTGCGGGCCTCTGGGTGCAACGGCTGCCGCTTCTCGGCAACGAGCCATGGCCGCGGCAGGTACGGCTGGTTGTTGACGATTTCCCCGGGGGCGTGCGGAAGGTGGCACGGGGCAGCGATGTCGACGTCATCGTGCGTGCCCAGGCAGCCGCTGCGCTGCCGGATGTGGTCGACCTGCGTTGGCAGGTGGCCCATGACGGTGGCCCTGAGAATCAATCAGCGAGCCGGCTGCGGCTGGGCAGCAACTGGCGGGCGGACAGAATGGGTGCACGCGGCGGCGTTACGGCCGACGGCCAGGCCTTCGGCCATCTGCTCAAATCGGTCAACGACAGTCTCGATCTGGAGATCCGCGGCGGCGATGCGCGTCTACGGAATCTGCGGTTGGAAGTGCTCGAGCCTCCGAGCTTGGAAAAAATCCTGATCACTGCAACGCCGCCGGCCTATCTGGGAGGCGGACCTCGGGAAGCGCCACCCGCGCGGGTCGTTCAGATTCCACGGGGGTCGGCGGTGGAGATCGCCTGCACGTCCACGAAGCCCCTCTCCGCAGCGACGATTGTATCACTCCCCGTCGGCAGCGTTGCCAGCGGAGGCGGTTCACCCACCGAGGAGGTGCTGGCCACGCTGCCAGTGGCCGATGCCGCTTCCGGTTCGACGCCGCCGACGCCCCTGTCCCGCACCATCGTTGGCCGGATCACGGCACTCGACGTCGATCGCACCATCGTCGTGCGGTTTACGGATACCGATGGTCTGGTGAATCGCGAGCCGGTGACATTCGTGCTCTCCGCCCTGCCGGACGAGCCGCCCCAGGTCGCCATCCGCCTTCGCGGCATCTCCACCGCGGTCACGCCGCGGGCCAGAGTGCCGCTCGTGGGCACCATTTCGGATGACCATGGGCTGGGCGGGGCGAGCGTCCGGCTCACGACGGAGGGCGCCGCCGAAACGCTGCTTCCTGTGGCCCGTGTCCGTGCCGGCGATGCCGTCGTGGAACTGCCTGTCGAGGCGGCCGAGGTCGTGCAACTCGAGTCGCTCGGTCTCGTGGTCGGCCGCACGGTGGGACTGGCGGTCACGGCCGTCGACACCTGCACGCTCGACGGCCCGCCCAACAACGGCACGAGCGACTCCTGGTCACTCGACGTGGTCGCCCCCGAGTCGCTCGTGGCGATGCTCGAAGCTCGCGAGATCATTCTCCGCCGCCGCTATGAAAGCTGCGTGGCCGACCTCACGCAGGCCCGCGATGGATTTGCCACGCCGAGACGCGACGAAGAAACCGCTGACCGTGCCGAAGAGGCCAACGGCCCCGCTCAGGCTTCCGGACTTGGCGAGGCCACATCCCGTGCCGCCGGCGAGACCGCCGAACTGGCCGAGGCCTTCCGCGACATCCGTCTGGAGTTCGACAACAACCAACTGATCACTCCGGAGTTGGAGGCCCGCCTCATCGCCCAGATCGCCGATCCACTCGCATCGCTGTCTACTGAGGATCTCCCAGCGCTGGCCGCGGCCTGTCGGGCGGGAACGAACAGACCCGAACTCGTGCGGCGGGCCGACCTCGTGCTGGCCCGGATGCGGGCGGTGCTTGATAAGATGCTGGAACTGGAGTCGTTCAACGAAGTCGTGGACCTGCTGCGCGGAATGATCCGCACGCAGGAGCAGATTCGCACTGACACGCTCGAGCAGCAAAAGCGGCGGGCCCGGGAAGCGCTGGAGCGGCCATGAGAGACATCCTCCGATCGACCGCCGTGATCGAATTCCTGGCGTGCGTCAGCCTGCTCGCCATGGTCAGCGGACCGGTGCACGCTGCGGACGAACCCCCCCCGACAACGGCGGCGAAGGCGGCCCCGGACGGCGGCCTCGCCACCCGGGAACAGGAATTGGCGCAACAGTTTCGCGATCTCGAAAAAACATTCCTGCGGCTCGCCGACATCCTGGCGCCGAGCGATCCACGACGTGCCGCACTGTTGCGGAGCGTTTTCGAACAGGCGCGGGATGCGGAGATGGGCGACCGTCTCGATACGATCGTGCAGTTGCTCGAAAAGGGACAGTTGCTCAAGGCTGGCACCAGCCAATCCAGCGCGCTCGACAAGCTCCGCGAACTGCTCACGCTGCTGGAGTCGGGCGACACCGACAAACGGCGGGCCAGCGAGAAGGAAGAGGTTCGGCAGTTTCTCGGGCGGCTCTCCAAGCTGATCGCCCGCCAGCGAGACGTGGAGGGATCGACCGAGGCAGGAGCGCGAGAGGCCCAGCTGGCTGAACGGCAGTCGGCGATTGCCGAGGAGACGCGAGGGCTCGCTGGCGACATCGGCAATTTTGCCAAACGGATGGAGCCCAAGGAAAGCGCCGGCAATAAAAATGCCGCCAAGGACAGTGACGGCAAGGAGTCGCAGGCAGCCGAAGACGCGGATCAGGGCAAGGAATCGGCCCCGGATTCAAACACTGCAGATCCTGCGGACGGCCAGTCAGGAAAAGAATCAGGGAAAGAGTCTGACAGTGGCTCGCCCGGGCAGCAGGATGCCAGCGGCGACGAATCGCCGTCACCGGAAGAGCCGGAAGCGGCTGAATCGGAGAAGCAGGACGGCGACGACGAAGCGTCGCGGGCTCGCCGCACGAGGCAGCGGCTGGGTGCCGCCGAGCAGCGGATGCGGAAGGCGCAGGAGAAACTCGACGAGGCCAAGCGGCGTGATGCGCGGCAAGAACAGGAAAAAGCGATCGAGGAGTTGGAGACTGCGCGTGCAGAACTAGAGGAGATTCTCCGACAGATGCGGGAGGAGGAGGTGGAGCGGCTGCTCGTGCAACTCGAAACGCGACTGCGGACCATGTTGCGCACCGAACGGGCTGTGCTCGCCGGTGCAGAGAAGCTTGCTGCCGAGCAGTCGCAGGCCGATCGGGAGCGACAACTGGAGGCGGTACGACTGTCGCGCGAGCAGAATGGCGTCGGGATCGACGCAGCCAAGGCCCTGACGCTGGTGCGGGACGATGGCTCTGCCGTAGCGATTCCGGAAGCGCTCGAACAGGTCCGTGACGACTCTGGGCAGGCCGCTGCAAGACTGGCCCGCGGTGACGTGGGCGGCACAACCCGCGGCATCCTGCAGGACCTCGTGACAAGCCTCGAAGAGATGCTGGCGGCGCTGGAAAAAGCCCAGCAGGAGCAGCAGGCACGGCAGCAGCAGGGCAATCAAGGAGGACGTCCCGCCGAACCCGGGGAACAGCCGCTGGTCGACAAACTGGCCGAGTTGAAGATGATCCGCTCGCTGCAGATGCGGGTGAACACCCGCACGAAACGGTTTTCCAAGCTGCTGGCCGACGGCACCGAACAGGCGGATGAACCGGAACTGCTCGACGCGGTCGAGCGGCTTGCGGACCGCCAGCGCAAGATCGAACGGGCGGCACACGACATCGTCACTGGCCGGACGGAATGAGGCGGCCGACCCGCGGCCGCTTGGACTCACTAAGGCGGCTGGCCCGCATCCGCTTGCACTAAGGCGGCTGGCCCGCATCCGATTGGGACGACGGCGGCCGCTTTTCCCTGCCGTCGAGCCCGGGGGATATGATAACGGGGTATGATTGCTCGTGCTCGCAACGCTGGTCAGCCAACACCATTCAAAGGATCGATCCGCATGGAGCCCAGCCGGTTTCTTCGCGCGGTTCTGAACGCAATCATGGGTGTGTTGTCGGTCGGCGGGCCGATCGCGATGGCCGCTCCCATGCATGGGCAGCCTGATGCCGTCGCGTCTGAACGCGATCTGGAGCGGCCGCCATCCTGGTCGATCCCTGCCTACGCAGAAGTCCGTCGGCTGATGAACGGCTGGCTCGATCGGGCCGCAGGCCAGGCGTCGGCGGCAGACATCGCCGCCGTCCGCGAGTCCTGGCCCGAACAGGCACCGGAAGAACCGCTGGCCGACATGCTCGATCATGTAATGGATTCGTTTTCCCGAATCGATGCCCGCTCTGCGACGGTGCGGCGGAGCATCGGGGACGGACGCCCAGCAGCTGCACCGGCCGCTGCTGACATCGGCTGGCTCAACGATCCCGCCACCAATGCCTTTCAGCGGGATGCCGTTCGGCTCTGGCTGGGGCGGGAATGCGTCCGCCGTGATTGTTTCGATGAAGGGCTCACGTTGCTGGCCGATCTCGACCCCACCACGTCCATTGATCCTGCTTCGCTCCTGTTCCATCGCGCCGCCTGCCAGCACTGGTTGCTTGAGTCGGATGTCGCCATGGAATCGCTCGATCGACTCTTGGAACGCTCCGGTGAAATTCCGGTGCGGTATGAACGGGTAGCACGGCTGTTGCGTGCTGACATCGCGTCGCTCGAGGATGAATCGCTCGACCACATCGCGAGACGGATGCGCGACGTCACTCGCAGGCTCGACCTGGGCCGTCCCGGCCCGAAGACGCTCGCCGTGCAGGATGGCGTGATCGATTCGCTCGACAAAATGATCAAGGCGATTGAACAGCAGCAGCAACAGCAGCAGAGCCAATCGTCGAGTGGGGCCGGCGGCGGCGGCCGTAGCGGCAACGGGACGCCGATGGAAGACAGTCGCATCGCAGGTGGCAAGGGCGCTGGCGAGGTCACCAAACGAGAACTCGGCGACTCAGATGGTTGGGGCAAGCTGCCGCCCCACGAACGCGAGGAGGCTTTGCAGCAGATCGGCAGGGAGTTTCCGGCACACTATCGCGAGGCGATCGAACAGTATTTCAAGCGGCTGGCCTCCGGCGAGGAGAAGCGGTAGTGCGAAGCATGTATGTGACCACGCTCTCGTGGATCGTCATGATGGTGGTGCCGGCCGTGGCAGTGGCGACGCCACCGCTGCTCGTGGATGTGGAGCAGGGGGATGGCACTGTGTCGTCAGGACGACTGGAGCGCATTGATGCCGCCGGGGTGCGGCTGGCCGATGTCGCAGGTGTGGAGGGGGGCATCCTGTCGTTACCCAGCGACCGTGTGCGGGCGGTGCGACGAACGGCCGGTGAAACGACGAACGAGACCGATGGCCGCCACGCGCTCGTGCTCACGATGGTCGACGGCTCGACGCTCTCTGCCACTGACTTTGCATGGGACGGCAACCAGCCGGCGGTGTTGATCCGGCCGGAAGGCCGCATCGAATTACCAGCCGGCCGCGTCCGGTCAATTGCCTGGCGGGCGGACGGAGCCGAGGCCCCTGCCGCGCCGGCATGGCAGGCGGCGATTCCCGAGGGCACGGAGAGCGACCTGGTCGTCGTCGGTTCCGATGCAAGCCACGAATTTGTGGAGTGTGCCATCACGGGCGTCTCGGCCGATACGGTCACCGTGGTGCTCGACGAAGAAACGATTCCTGTCAAACGATCAAAGGTGATCGGCCTTCAATGGCTGCGCGGCGAACAGTCCGCAGCTGCGGATGCCCCGGGCAGGACTGTTGTCAACGTGTCCGGGGGCGGACTGAGGGCCAGCCGGGTGGAATGGTCGGCCGATGCTCTCGTCATCGACGGAGAGATCCGATTGCCGGCCGCCATGTTTTCGGCAGTCGACTATGCCGCCGGCCGCATTGTGCCCCTTGCCAGCCTGACCGCTGATAAAGTCACCGTTGAGCCATGGTTTGGCGGACTGATTTCGGGTGGGTCAGCTGCTGGAACATCGACACGCAGCGATGGGCTGGCAGCCTTTTTTGCGCCGCGGGTGATTGACGCACGCGGTGCAGGCCAAGAGACGCCACAGCCGGCGGCGAATGGCCTGAACCGGACAACCGTTGGAGCGGCGCCGAGCATCGTCATGCGGCCACGGACCGTTGCTGTCTGGCGATTGCCGGCCGACAGCCGGCGGTTTCGCGCCGTCGTCGCGCCGGCAACCGGCCCGCAGGCTGCCGATGCCGCGGTGGTGACGGTGTCGGTCGACGACCGCGAAGTGTTTCGGCGGCAGATCGACGCCGCGACGGGATCCGGCGAGGCCACCACGGGCAACGCCCCGCAGCAGGGTGGCGAGGGAATCCCGATTGACGTCGATTTGACGTCTGGAAAACGACTCACGGTCACCGTCGATTTCGTGCCCAGTCACGGCATCGGCGGAGCAGTGCGTTTCGGCAGCCCGGTGATCGAACGCTAGGCAACGGAAGGCAGCTTTCATGCAGTCGATGGTCACATCTCTCATGGTTCGGAGACTCACCGCACGTTTTTTTGCGTGGTGCCTGGCAGGAATTGCCGCCATCGCCGGCATGCCTGCCCAGGCAAGTGATGTGGCCCCGACGGTGCTGGATGCCCAGCAGCAGCGCATCGACATCATGCAGCGGGCAGCATCCGCGGCCGTCGCCATCTTTGCCGGTGAGGCCGGAGGTGGTTCGGGCGTGCTCATCAGCTCCGCTGGCTATGCGCTGACCAACTTTCATGTCGTGCAACCGGCGGGCGTGGCGATGAAGTGCGGGCTCGCCGACGGTCGGCTCTACGATGCGGTGCTGGTCGGCCTCGATCCGACTGGCGATGTGGCGCTTGTCAAACTTCTGGGCCGGGACGACTTTCCCTTTGCCGAGTTCGCCAACAGTGACGATGTGGAGGTCGGCGACTTCTGCTTCGCGGCCGGCAATCCCTTTCTGCTGGCGACAGATTTCCAGCCGTCGATCAGCGCCGGCATCGTGTCCGGCACGCGACGCTACCAGTTTCCAGCAGGCACGATTCTCGAATACGCAGACTGCCTGCAGGTTGATGCGGCAATCAACCCGGGTAATTCCGGAGGCGGCCTCTTTGATGCGCAGGGGCGGCTCATCGGCGTCAACGGCAGGGCGTCGTTCGAAAAAAGAGGCCGTGTCAACGTGGGCGTTGGCTACGCCATCTCCGCCAATCAACTCCGCAACTTCCTTGGGCTTCTCAAGGGCGGTCGCCTCGTCGACCATGCCACGCTGGGGGCGACGGTGGCCACGAGTGCCGATGGTCGCGTCGTCGTGTCCGACATTCTCGAATCGTCCGATGCCTGGAAACGCGGTCTGCGGTATGACGACGAGATCGTGTCGCTCGCGGGCCGCAGCGTGCGGACAGTGAATGCCTTCAAAAACATCTTGGGTACGCTGCCGGCTGGCTGGCAGGTGCCGCTGGTGTATCGACGCGGCGGTCGCCGCGAAGAGATTGTGGTACGGCTATCAAGCGTGCATACGGCCGCGGAACTTGCCAACATCGTCGAGGGAAAGCCGAAGATTCCCGCCGGACAGCCACCGATGCCTCCCGAGCATGGTGGCCCAGGTGCGCCCAAAGAAGGCGGCGGCCCCGGCAAAGGCGGTGGTCCGAAGGAGCCGGAAGAACAGCAGCGTCGAGCTCAGCTTCCCGAAGACGTGAAGGCCGTCTATGAGTCTCGACGCGGCTTCACCAACTACCACTTCAACACCGTGGAACGCGACCGCGTCGCCCGGTTGATTGCCGCAGATGGTCTCGCTGCTCCGCTGGGGCCCCGCTGGGTGCTGGCCGGTCGATTGGCCACGGGACAGGCCTTTCGCATCGAACTCTCCGATACGGAGGGCGTCATCGATCTCCCCACGGGGACGACGCGGGTTGATGCCACCGGTGAACTGGATATCAATCCGAGCCCACCAGGCAGCGGTGGCATGCTGGCGGCGCTGCTCGTGTGGAGGCGGCTCTTGCGTGAAGGGCCTGAGCCACTCGGCCGCACCAGCTACTGGGGCACGGCGCCGCTCGACCCCCGCTCGTTTGGAGAAGCCGGCGAACCGCGACTGGTCGACATGCTCGAGTCTTCCGTGGCGGGCGTCGAGGCCCGCTTCACTGTGGGGAATGACGGATTCGTGAATGGCATCGAACTCTGGACGGCACCGGATGTCGATCCGTGCGTGGTGCGGTTCACCGCCGCCGAGCCTGACCGCGGCCAAAACCTGCCAAAGGGAATACCAGCCGTGATCGAAGTGCGGCATGGCGACGAACTCTTCGGTGAATTCCAGGTGGAGCACGCGGCGTTGGAGACAGCGGCCAACGAGACCGGTGCCGACGGCCCCGCACCCGAGCCGCAGGCATTACCGGGAGGTGGTACATGATCCGACGCGCGATCATCGCGGTAGTGATCGGCTTCCTGGCAGGTGGTGCCGGCGACCGTGGGCGAGTCGATGCCGCATCACCGCAGGAGACGATCGCTGGCGCGGCGAGAAAGGTGGTCAAGATTCATGGCGCCGGCGGTGTGCGTGGACTGGAGGCCTATCAAACGGGCATCCTCGTCTCCCCGACCGGGCATGTCGTCACCGTGATGAGCACCGTGCTTGATGCCGACGAACTCGACTGCGTGCTCGATGACGGCCGACGATACCGAGCCTCGTTGCTGGGGGTGGATCCACAGCGTGAACTTGCCGTGCTCTCGATTGAGGCGGAAGAACTGCCGGCATTCACTCTTGCCGCTCCTGATCCCGTACCGGTCGGGACAAGAATCTTCGCTCTCTCCAACCTGTTCGGCGTCGCGGTGGGCGACGAGCGTGTCAGCGCCCAGCACGGCGTGGTCTCAGCCTTTGTGCCACTCGAGGCCCGCCGAGGCAGCTACGAGGTGCCCTATCGTGGCGACGTTTACATCCTCGACTGCACGACCAACAATCCCGGTTCGCCAGGCGGGGCGGTGGTGGACTGGCGCGGTCGCTTGATCGGCATGCTCGGCAAGGAACTTCGTGCCTCCGGGAGCGGCATCTGGCTCAATTATGCGATCCCGGCTGCATCGCTTGCCAGCGGCTACGCCGACATCATCTCGGGCACCACGTCATCGGACACGGAATCCCCGAGCAATGAAATCATGGGGCCTGGCTTCGATCCGGCTGCGCTCGGACTGGTGTTGGTGCCCGACCTACTCGACCGCACACCGCCGTTCATCGAGACCGTCGCCGCTGACTCGCCAGCGGCGCGGTCCGGCCTGCGGGCCGATGACCTCGTCATCGCCGTTGGAGGCAGGTCCGTGGCCTCGCGGGCGGCTGTGCAGCAGGCGCTTTCGTCACTGGCCGAAGGGGATGCGGTGCGGCTCTCGGTCGTCCGCGGCGGTGCCATCGTGGACTGCAATCTTGGGCCGCGGCCGGCAGCAGGGAGAAAGCGATGATCCATCCGCACTCATGGCCGCTGCGGCTCTTGCTCTGGCTTTTCATGGTAACCGCTGCCTCGTTGTCCCTCGTCTCCGCGTCTATCGTCTGCGTGTCCATCGTTTCGGCTGCCACGGAGGATCTGGCCTTCGAGGAAGAGGCTGCCATCCGGGCCGCCGTGGAGAGGGTAGCGCCGTCCGTGGTACGGATCGAAACGGCCGGTGTTTCGGAGGCATCGCTCGCCTCCTCGGCTGAGGCCATGCCCGCCAGCGGTCCCTCCACCGGCGTCATCGTGGCGGAGGGGGGCTGGATACTCGCGACGTCGTTTGCCGTGCCGCAGGATGCCAGCGAGGCGATTGTCGTGCTGCCCGCTCCCAAACAAGAGACTCCTCCCGGGCAGGAGAATGCAGCCCAGCGATGGGTGGCGCGGGTCGTGGGCCGAGACCTTGCCCGCGGACTCGTCCTCCTGCGGATCGACGAAGCCGCACTGAACCAGGCGGCACTGACGGCGATTCCCGAGTGGGTGCCACGCGGCGAACTGGCCGTCGGGCAGTGGACGATTGCGGTGGGCCGGGCGTGGGACGGTGCCACTCCAAGCGTTGCCGTTGGCATCCTGTCAGCCACGAACCGCTCGTGGGGCCGCTCGGTGCAGACCGATGCCTCGATCTCGCCAGCCAACTACGGTGGCCCCCTCGTCGACATCCAGGGCCGTGCGATCGGGATCCTCGCGCCGCTGCCAGCCGATACAGCGGGCATGAATCTGGGAACCGAACTCTACGACTCAGGCATCGGCTTCGCGGTGCCGTTTGACGATGTCGCCCGCGTGCTGCCGCGACTCAAGAACGGGGAAACGTTGGCACCGGGTGTCCTTGGCATCGGATACAGTGCGCGGGATCCGTTTACAGGCGAGGCCAGAATCGCCACCTGCCGCTCAGGCTCCCCGGCAGCGAAGGCCGGACTTCGGACAGGCGATCTGATCGTCGCGGCGGATGGTCGCCCGGTGACACGGATCGCAGAACTCCGGCACGCGCTCGCACCGCACTACGCGGGGGATAGGGTGAGCCTCACCGTGGAGCGCGGCCCGATCGGTGTGCCCCGACGCGACGGCGACACTCCGCAGCAGGATGGTGCGACCAATCAGGGTGAGCCGGCCCCGCAGCAGTCTGCCCCAACGAGTCGTATCGATGTGCAGGTCGAACTGGTCGCCTCGCTTCCGCGCTGGCGGCGGCCGATGCTCGGCATCGTGCCGGCGCGGTCGTCCACTCGCAACGACCGCCCCGGGCCGGTGACGGTGGCGTGGGTCTGGGCCGGCAGTCCCGCCGCAAAGGCGGGGATCGTGGCCGGCGATCAGATCGAAGCAGTCGTGCCGCCGGTGGCAGAGGGTGATACCGCAGGCGCCGGCGATTCGGTGCCTGTGGAATCGGCGGCCGCGCTGACGGGACTGGTTGCGGGAACCGAAGTGGGGCGGTCTATCGGCCTTGTCATTTCCCGCGGCGGCCAGCAGCAGACGATTCCTGTTGAATTGGCTGCGATGCCAGCCGATCTGCCAGCCGATCTGGTGGAGCAGATGCCGGCTTTTGCGCCGGCACAGGCTGGCCCCGGCCTCCCGCTCGCGGACGCAGCCACGATCGAACGGCTGGAGGCTGCCGAAGTGGCTCAGCCGCCGCTCGTCGTGCTGCCGACGGCACCGGCCCAGGAACCGCTGGGAGTGCTCATCTTTCTCGACCTGCCGCGCGGGCCAGTCGCTGAATCGCAGGCCGCGGAGTGGAAGGCCGCTGCGGCGCGGCATGGCGTGGCCGTGATCCTGCCCGGATCGACCGACTCTCAGCGGTGGGGCAGGGAGGACATCGCCGGCATCAAGCGGGCGGTGGCCACGCTCGCCGCCAAGCGGGCGATTGATCCGGCACGGATCGCCGTCGCCGGCCGCGGAGCAGGGGGGGCTTTTGCCTGGCTGGTGGCCGAGGCGCTCGGTCCCGTTGCGCGGGGTGTCGCTCTCGTCGACTCGTCACTGCCACGGCAGGCCACTGTCGAGCCCTCCGAGCCGGGGCGATCGCGGTGGGTGCTCTTTGGTAGCTCGGCCGAAGCGACTGCGGCAGCGCCGCTACCGGCCCGCGTCGAGGTCGACCGTCGGCGACTGGACGAGGCGGGCTTCGCGGCTGGGACTCTGCCGGTGGAGCATGGTGGTCAGTTGCCCACCACCGTTCTCGCCGCCTGGGTTGAGGCGCTCGGCCTGCTGTGATGTCTTCGCCGACTCCGGAGCATCAGCCGTTTCTGCAGTTCGCGAATGCGACCTCTGCCGACGTCCGCGTTGTTTTTGCCGACGCGGATCTGATCGTGGTCGACAAGCCGGCTGGTATACCGAGTGTTCCGGCACGAACGCCGCTCGACCCTCCTTGTGTGGCGGGGCGACTGCGGGCTGAGTACGGCCCGCTGGAAGCGGCGCATCGGCTCGACCGCGACACTTCGGGACTGCTCGTGCTGGCACGATCGCAGGAGATGCGGGCCGCGCTCGGCCAGGCCTTCGAGGCCCGCACGGTGCGAAAACGCTATGAGGCGGTCGTCCATGGCAGACCAGACCGAACTGAAGCCCTCGTCCACCTGCCACTGGCATCGGATCCTTTGCGGCCCCCCCGATCCCGCGTTGATCCGATTTTGGGCCGGCCCGCAACCACACGGTGGCGGCTGATCGCGACATCGCCCGTGCCCGGGAAGCGATGGTCGCTGCTGGAGTTGGAGCCGGTCACAGGCCGATCCCATCAGCTGCGGGTGCATCTGGCATGGCTCGGCATGCCGATCGTCGGCGACCGTCTCTATGGGCCATCGAGTGGCACGGAGGCACCACGGCTCGCCCTTCACGCCGCGTGTCTCATGTTTCCACATCCCCGCGACGGCCGGCCTGTCGAAATCACGACAGAGCCGACGTGCTGGTCTGACAAGCTGACCCCGTGAGCGGGCTCATTTACTCGGCGAGAGTCGGTTGCATCGCCGTCTGGCCCACCTTCTGCCAATACCTGGAAAACCGGCCGAGGTCGCTGACCCTCGAACGGTCGCAGAAGCGGGGCCAGGGAACCATCACCACGGGGAGCGATGCTCCGTCAGCCGGAGCGCCGGCAGGAACCGACTGGAGGGCCGCGGCTGCGCTACGGATCCTCGGGCAGGGCGTGTCGGCCACCACGAGACAGTCGCAGCCGTGGGCTCTGGCCCGCTCTTGTATCGAGCGCCGGGGATCGCCGAGAAGCACTTCGACTCGGGGTATTTCGGCGAGGCACTCAAACAAGAAGAGCAGTCGGTTGAGCGAGGGACGTTCTGTGGCAATCCACTCCGGATCGATGAGAAAGACACGCGGTGCCTCCGGGTGAGCCGCCACCGCCGGGCTCGTGGCTGCCACCGAGTCGAGCGTGAGCCAGACGAGCGGATTCCGTAATGCAGCAGGCTGCTTCGTTGCGTCGTGCGTGACCGTCGCTTCCAGCCGCGGACGAATCCGGAGCGGTTCCCGTGGTATCGATGGAGTCGCCTCGAACAAGCGGGCCGCCAGTTCCTCATACGAACCCTCGACGCTGCAGAAGCCCCGGAGCCCACACGGCTGGCAGTGAACTCCGGACGTGAATGTCTCCAGATTCTCGCGATTGAACAGATAGGGCTTGGCCGAGAACGTGCCGGCCACCCACTGCCACGAGAGGTGATTGCTGGCCGGATCGCCATCGATGAGGTGCGATAGAAACCAGTCGGCCCCCGCCTGCCACCTCACGCCGCGGACATGGACAAGCCATGATGCCAGCCACATCCGCTCATGGTTATGCAGCCAACCGGCGCGATGGAGTTTCTCCACGAACGCATCGATGCAGTGCATGCCGGTCTGTGCAGCGAGCACGTCCGGTGGGACCTGCTCTAGCAACGCAGCCGAACGGGGCGTTTGTGCCGGCACTTCGATCGGCTCGCGAATACGGTTCCCGACCGCCGCATACACCTGCTGCCAGTAGTCGCGCCAGCCCAGTTCCGAGATCAGCTTGGCGGCATCCTCCGGCCTCCGTGCCCGGCTGAGAGCGGC
>CANFQO010000057.1 GCA_947449135.1 Planctomycetaceae bacterium
ACGAAACGGGCCTACGGGCTCGAGGCGGAGTACAAGCCGACGCAGATTTTCGGCACCGAGTGCCTGCTGGCCCGGCGGATGGTGGAGCGGGGCGTGCGGTTCATCGAGCTCACCTGCCCGTCCATCAACGCCGACCGCTGGGATCAGCACGGCGGACTCCGCGAGGGTCATGCCAACAACGCCCGGGCGGTCGATCAGCCGATCGCGGCTCTGATCCGGGATCTCAAGGATCGTGGCATGCTCGATTCCACGCTGGTGGTCTGGAGCGGTGAATTCGGGCGGACACCTTTCTCCCAGGGCTCAGACGGTCGGGACCACAACCCACAGGCATTCTCGATGTGGATGGCCGGCGGCGGCGTGAAGGGGGGGACGGTCACGGGCGCCACCGACGACTTCGGCTATCGGGTCGTCGAGAAGAAGTTCATGATCCACGACCTTCACGCCACGATGCTGCACCTCCTGGGCATCGACCACACGCAGCTCACGTACCGCTTCAGTGGCCGCAACATGCGGCTGACCGACGTCTACGGCCATGTCATCCGTGATGTCGTCGCGTAGGAAGACGCTACGACCAGTCGGCTGTTCCGCCGCGGGTGTTTAGGCGGTTTGCTTCATCGACAGGCTCTTGAGCGTCAGCACCGAGCCCACCGACATCAGCGCCAGCCCCAGCCAGCGGGGCGGCGTCACGACCTTCCGGGAGAGGTTGTTTTGCAAGAGTGACAGCGGCGGCAGTGCTCCCCTGTCGCCGAGTTGTGCGGAGATGAAATGGCTCGAACGCTCGCTGAGCGTGAACGAGTCCACCAGGCGGAACTGCACGCCGGCAAAAAAGAGCAGCAGCCCCCCCAGCAGAATGTGATGTCGCTTGACCCGCATCGACTCCTCCAGGGCCGGTCCTGCAACCGGCTACTTCTCAGCTTCCTTCATCGAAACAGTCGACTGTCAGACTCAACCCGCCCCGAATTCCTGCCGGTTGTGCGGACCATGACGCTTACAGGCCGGCGGCCCTCTGCGTCCCGGTCACCGGACCAGAGTCCTGGCAGGATGGGAAAGAAGGGCAAGAAGGTGATGCGGTATTCGAAATTGAGTGTGGAAGCGACTGGGAGGATGACGATGGACTGTAGCGACTATGACGATTCTGCGGACCGACATTCCGTTCCTCGACCGCGACCGGCCCGTGATCACCATTCCCACAGATCGTTCCGTGCGACGCGCGCCCTTCCAGGCGTGGCTGGTGGGATCGCAGTCTCGAGCGAGCCTCTTTCTCGTGCTGATGGTGGCAGCGTGGGGGGGAGGCGTGTTCGCGGAGGACGATGTCTCTCTGCTGCCGGACAATTCGATTCTCGACATGGCGCTGCCAAACGACGCCACGCCCGACGCCCCGATGCCTGATGAGCCGGCTGCTGATGAACTGACGGCCGATGAACGAACGGCCGATGAGCCGGGCTTACTCAGTGAGCCGGAAGAGGTGATCGGTCGCGAACTGATCAACCCAGAATTTATCAATGAAGTGTCGTCCCGCGCTGCTGATGGTCTGCGGGTGCAGGATTTCGAACTGGATGAGATGCCCAACGAGATCAGTTCCGGAAAATGGTTCTCCAGCGGTCAATGGTATGGGTCGGCGGAAGTGCTGATGATGAACCGCAGCCGCAACTATCGCCGCGTGATGGGCTACGACCCATCGGTCGTAGGGATCCTGCCAGCGAACCGGGGTCTGGCGGGCACCTTTGTCACGACGGGCATTCCGTGGGATCTGGTGCCAGGTGCAAGGCTGACGATCGGCGAACATCTCGGCCGTGACGATCTCGACCGGGATCAGTCGCTTGAGTTCACCTACTACGGCGGCCTGAGCTTCTTCGTCCGCGACAGCTATAACGCCAGGCCAAACTCGTTCCTGGTGACGCCGTTGGCAGGCACCATCCTGCCGGGTTTGCCGGGGTTCACCGGTGCGCAGACCTACAATTCGACGATCGGTTCCAATTTCAACAGCATCGAGCTCAACTACAAGCTCAACCGTCGGCTGGGCCGCGACCAACTGATCATGTCGCCGAATGGCGGCTGGTCGCGTCATGCGGAGCGGGGTTGGCTGCCGGCAGTCCTGATCGGCACGCGGGTGGCGAACGTGAACGAAACGTTTACGTTTGCCAGCAGCCGTCCCAACGTGTCGTCCAGCGTCTACAACGGTACGTACGACATCCAGTCGCAGAGTTGGCTGTGGGGCTTGAACTTGGGTGGCGAACTGATCAGTAAGAACGAGCATTACTATTGGGGACTCCGCGGCCGGGTCACGCCGGCAGTGAGTTTTGCTTCCAACCAGCAGCAGGCTGCCGGTGTCAACAACACGCCGACGCCAGCACCGCCTGCGGTGCCGGTGGCCCGCGGTGCCTTCAGTTGGCATCAGGCCGCCGACCAGATTGGCCCTGGGTTCCTTGGCGATCTCACGATCATGGGCGGCTGGCAGGTGACCCCCAACTTCGCGGTCCAGGTCGGCTATGACATGCTATGGGTCGCCGGCATCGCCACCGCCACCCGGCAGTTTAATCTCGACAATGTGCGGCCCAATTCCATCGACGGTGGCGGGCAGGTGTTCTACAACGGTTTATCGATGGGACTCGAGGGCTCCTGGTGAGCCGTGGCCATCAGCCGCGACGAGCACCGCGGCCGCCTGTCCCATCGAGCAGACGTTGACGGCCAGCGCGGTGCCTGGCCTGCCTGCCAGCGGCTCACCGTGCACCACGTTCACCGGGCAGAGCGGGTCGGGCGTTTCGTAGTTGAGTGTCGGTGGCACAAGCCCCGCCTCCAGTCCCAGCACGCTCGCCGCCAGTTCCACAGCGCCGCTACCGGCACCCAGGTGTCCGAAGAAACTCTTGGGGGCAGTGACTGGCGTGCTTCCGACCTCGGCGACGATATTCGCCGCCTCGATGCGATCAGCATCGATGGAGCCGATGCCATGGGCATTCACGTGGCCGAGCGATACGTCAAGCTTTTCCGTGCCGATTCCGGCCTGTTCGAGCGTAGCCCGGATGGCCAATCGCAGCGATCTGCCCGTGCGGGGTTTGTCGGGACTGCGTGGTTCGCAGCGTGAGGCTGACGCCAGGATGCGGGCACGGATCCGCGCCCCGCGTCGTTCGGCATGCTCCCGCGACTCCAGCACAAAGATGGCCGAACCCTCGCCGTCGAGGGTGCCTGTGCGGTCGCGGTCGAAGGGCCGGCAGATGCGGCGGCAGTCGTCGGTGTGCCGCGACAGCATGGTCTCTCCTCGGGCCACCAGCGCCGTCGGATGCAACCGACAACTCGTACCACCGGTGAGCATCACGTCGGCCCAGCCCCGGCGGATGATGCTCGCCGCCTCACCGATCGCCAGCAGACTCGACACGTCCCCAAGCACGATCGTGTTGTTCGGCCCACGGGCATCGTGAGCGATCGCAATGTGTGAGGCGGTCATGTTCGGAAGGTGCTTGAGCAGCCAGAGCGGGTGAACTTCTTCCTGGATCGCCTCAGACCATAGCCCAAAGTCGAATCGACCGTCGCGGACCGATCGGCGGTAGGTGAGTTCCAGATCTTCGATGTCGGCATAGATCATGTCGCCGCCGACCACCACGCCAAACCGGTCCGGTTTGGCGCTGCCGAGCGACAGGCTTGCATCGGCCATGGCCAGATCGGCGGCGGCAAAGCCGATCTGGATATCGCGGCTCATGACCTTGAGGCTCTTCCGAGGCCGGACATACCGTTTCGGGTCGAAATCCGGAATTTGGCCGCCGTAGGGGGTCCGTAAGCCGCTTGAATCGAACAAATTGATCGGGCGGATGCCGCTCACGCCGGCGGCCAGCGACGACCAGAAGGCGTCGCTGCCGATGCCGATGGGCGACACGACGCCGATACCTGTGATGACGATATCCCGGGAGCTTGTCATGACACGCACACTAAACCAAGCCGGCACCTGCCGGAAGCATGAATCCCAAGTTGCGGCAATGAGCCGTCATTCATGGGCTTTTTCAGCGGACTGCGCCCACCATCACCGGAGGGTCGGATGGTCACGCCGCCACTCAGAGGGCGGTCGGGACCGGGGGTCCGACCAGAGTCCGCGGTGGGCTGTCCGCGCCGACGTTTCAGCGTCGAGGAGGTCGGGATCGGGCGAATAGCCGCCGAACACCCACGCCCAGCCGTCGCTCACCAACTCCCGGTTGATGTTCCGCTCGTCCACCCACAGCGTACCCAACAGCCGACCGTGCTGATCACGCGCATTCCCTTCGACACGCACGCGGCCACCACCGAGCTTTTGTCGAAGGGCGTTGGTGGCCTCCCGGCCGAAGGGCTGGCTGAGTTCCGGACTGTCGATGCCGACGAGTCTGATCTTCTGCGGCCTGTTCGCTTCGTCGATGCAGGTGACGGTGTCGCCGTCGTGCACATAATCCACCCGCCACAGCGGCCTCCCCTGCAGATCGTGCCGCGGGCACATAGGCACCGCAGCGACGACCGCAGAGACGACCGTGGCGATCAACACATACCAACCGCGCATGCGTCGCGGCATGCCGGGAGGCGGTCGCGGGATGCGAAACGGCCGCATGGAGTGGCCTCATGCCACGTTAGGATTCAAACCGTTTCAGCGCCGCAATGGCTGCGAGAGCCCTGTCGGTGCCGCCCAGTTGGGCCACAACCTTCTTCGCGGTGATCAGATCCTCGACGGAGATGGTGCTCTTGCGAACGATCGCTGACGTTCGCGCTGCGGCCGGCTCCGAAGGGCTGCCGTTCGGCCGTCGCTTGCGGGGCCGGAAGCCCATTCGCTTCAGCACCATGCTGACCTGTGGCGAGGAGACATCGATTCCTTGCTTCTTGAGCGTGGCGACGATCACGACCGGCCGGGGCTTCTCACCCTTCTCCTTCATGACCTTGGCGAGCTTGCGGATCTCCTCAGACTTGTTCAGGTCCTTGGCGGGTTTCTTTTCAGGCATCGACTTTTTTTCGACCATCGAGTGGTACAGCTCCTCGTAAACCTTCTGCGGTAAGAATAGTCACACGTGCCAATGCGCACTCATAACAGGATATGTAAATACGCAACGATTGCAAGGATTGCAGGAACCACGAGCATGGCACTGGCAGGAATGGACAGACAGGATGGGCGAACAGGGACCGCCTTTTGTGAGCCATCCCCCTGCAGTGATGTGCCATCCACCAAGAGCAGCGTGGAGCCGATCGCTGCCGCCAATGGCCACCCCGCTGCGTGAACGAGAGGTGCTCTTGCTCACCGGCATCGTAGACGCCGTCCCGCGTCAGGACTCATTTGTGGTCGTCAGAGGGACTCATGTGGTGAGGCCAGAAAAGCAAAAAGCCTCGGAAACACTTGGTTCCCGAGGCTTCGTGCGGAAGGGGAGTGGGCGATATAGGACTCGAACCTATGACCCCTAGCTTGTCGAGCTAGTGCTCTAACCAACTGAGCTAATCGCCCGCGTTCTCTCCCACAGTGTTGCGCCCGATCGGCTGGCAGTCAAGCGAGCGCGTTACGGCCCCCGACCGGGCGGCAGGGGCTCATGCCAGCCAGTCGGTGATCACCCGCCCATGCACATCGGTGAGCCGGAAATCCCGGCCGCTATGGCGGTAGGTGAGTTTGGTGTGGTCAAGGCCGAGCAGGTG
Organism: Planctomycetaceae bacterium; assembly: GCA_947449135.1. Classification (GTDB taxonomy): domain Bacteria; phylum Planctomycetota; class Planctomycetia; order Pirellulales; family UBA1268; genus CAMCQY01. Next base: position 5,629 of record CANFQO010000057.1, read on the forward strand.
GAGCATCGTCGCCTGCAGGTCGTGAACATGCACTGGTTTCTCCACCGCCTTGAAGCCAAGCTCGTCGGTGGCGCCATAGACTGTGCCCGCCTTCACGCCGCCGCCGGCCATCCACACGGTGAACCCATGGTGGTTGTGGTCGCGGCCCGAGGGCTCTTTCACGTCGGTGCCTGCGGTGGGTAGCTCGACCGTCGGCGTCCTTCCGAATTCGCCACCCCACAGCACCAAGGTTGTGTCCAAAAGACCGAGGCCGACGAGATCGTCAAGCAGGGCGCCGATCGCCCGATCGCATTCACCGGCCAGCTGGCGGTGGTTCTTCTCGATGTGCTCGTGACTGTCCCACGGCTGGCCGGCGCCATGCCAGAGCTGGACATACCGCACGCCGCGTTCGACCAGCCGTCGTGCGATGAGCATCTGCCGTCCCTGAACGTCGTCGCCATAGCGGTCGAGCACGTGCTGTGGCTCCCGCGACACGTCAAACGCCTCCGTCGCCTCCGACTGCATTCGCCAGGCGAGCTCCATCGAGGCCAGCCGCGCCTCCAGCTGCGGATCGTGCTGCCGTGCTTCGAGGTGCCGCCGGTCGAGCGTCGCGGTGAGATCAAGCTGCCGCCGTTGCGTATCCCGGTCGAGCACGGGATGCCGAACATACTCGACAAGATCCTCCACCCGCGTCTTCTTCGTGTCGATGTAGGTGCCTTGATAGGCACCCGGCAGGAAGGCGTTGCGCCAGTTCTCGGTGTCCTTGATTGGGTAGCCACCGGGACACATGGCGACAAATCCGGGAAGGTTCTGATTCTCGGTGCCCAGGCCGTACGTCACCCAGGCACCGGCCGAGGGTCGGACCAGCCGTGGGTCGCCGCAGTTCATCAGCATCAGCGACGGCTCGTGGTTGGGCACATCGGCATGCATCGACCGCACGACGAGCAGCCGATCGGCATGCCGGGCCACGTGCGGAAAGAGTTCGCTGACCTCCAGTCCGCTCTCGCCGTGCCGTGCGAACGCAAACGGCGACGGCAGGGCTGCCCCGGTCTGTCGCTCGGTGGCCAGCTTATTGGGGATTTCGCGGCCGGCGTACTGCTCGAGCGAGACCTTGCGGTCGAAGGTGTCGAGATGACTCGGGCCGCCGTTGGCGAAGATGTGGATCACCGCGCGGGCGCGGGCAGGGAAGTGCGGGGGCCGCGGCGCCATCGCCGTGGCGGCCACGGAGGCTGCCGAAGCAGACTCCGGCTGTAGAAGACTCGCCGCCCCCAGCCAGCCCAGGCCCATGCCGGTGCGGACGAGCGCCTCGCGGCGGGAGAGTGGTAGCGGGTGATTATTCCAAGTCATGACGGAAGCCTATGTGTCAATCGTACATCGCCGCCGGGACGGCAGTGCTGGCGACGGTTCGGGCCTGCCCATGCCCTGTCGCCGGACGTTCGCTACGTCGACCAATCCGCCTCCGGCGGATCGGTGCCCGCTGGCCTTCGCTCACTCGATGCTGACTGCGCTCCGGCATCCTGCCTCTGCTGGTCAGCAACGCCGGCTCTCAGGACATGGGCAGGCCCTCACGGATTCAGCGACGAAACGAGTCAGCGGCAAAGTCCTTTGGGGGTAGGAGGTGTCAATCGACGAACTGAAATTCTGCCGTGGCGAGGAGGGCCTGCGCAAGCCGGTCCCAGCGGGTGAATGTCGCCTGGTCAGACTCGTCCCGCGGCGTCTCCTCGGCCAGCCAGGTGGCCGCGGCCGCCTGTTCGTCGCCAGACGGGCTTCGCGCCAGCACGGCCCGCCAGAGAGCGACGATCCGGACGTCATTTTTGGACGTATCGCCGATCTCGTGATCGACGCGGGTGGCGACCTGTCTTGCCGCAGCCACTACCAGCGGCGCGTTGAGCACGGCCAGCGACTGCTGCGGCACGGTCGTCTTGGTGCGGACATGCACGGCGGTATCGGGATTGGCAATGTCGAAGATGCGGAGGATGCCGGGCACGTTCTGTCGATCGAGGCGGCCGTAGACCGAGCGGGTGTTCATCGCCGCCTCCGCCAAAGGATCGATGCCCCTGCCGCCGCGATGGGCGAGGTCCAGCGTGCCGGCTGCGGCGAGCATGCTGTCCCGCCAGGCCTCCCAATCGAGCCGGCGGCGGTTGGCCCGGCCAAACAGCCGGTTGTCGGGATCGCGATCGGCGAGATCATCACGGATCACACTCGACTGCCGCCAGACGCGGCTTGTGACGATTTCGCGGTGCAGCCAGCGGAGGCTCCACTGCCCTTCGTCGACGAACCGCCTCGCGAGATCGTCGAGCAGGTGAGGATGCGTGGGGAGTTCGCCGCGGAGCCCCAGGTCGCCCGGCGTGTCGACGAGCCCGCGGCCCATGTGGTGGGTCCATGCCCAGTTGACGATCATCCGTGGGGCGAGCGGGTTGGTCGGCGCGACGATCGCGCGGGCCAGGTCGAGCCGGCCGCTTGAGTCACGGGCCACTGCAGCTCCGCCGAGCAGCTTTGGCAGCCGCCGTTCCACCTTCTCACCAGGCTTGCCGGGATTCCCGCGGAGGAAGACATGGCTGTCGACCGGCGAGTTGTCGAGCAGCACCATGGCCCGCAGCGGACTGCCCGCCGCTTCGTTCCTATGTGCGGCGACGGCCTTCTTCCGTTTCTGGCGTTCGGCCCTCTCGTCACGAGTGGCAACCTTCATCGCCCGGCCACGGGCCACCACCAGCGGCGTGCCCTCTGCCCCCACGAGCGCGCGGAGTGCTGCCAGTTCGGCCGGCTCTTCAGCCTGAGCGGCTGGTCCGCCGGCGGCCTCGGGCGCCACGCGGGCGACGAGTCTGGCATAGGCCTCTGCGAGCTGGCGAAGTGTCGTCGGCTGCGCGGACAGAAGCTCCTGCAGCACGAGCGGGTTGACGACCGCTGGATCGGGCGACTGGCCCCAGGCGTTGCGAACTGCTGTCAGCACAGCCACGACCTCGGTGTCGGGCGTGCCTCGGGCGGCGGCCCAGGCCCCGAGAATCGGATGCGACGGCTCGGCCTTGTCGAGCAACTCCTTGAGGGGATCGAGCAGAAACTGCTCGAGCTCGTAGCCGTCGGCCAGTGCCGGCAGGCGGTTGTCGGCGGCCCGCGGGGTCGGCCTCGCCGTTTCAAAAAAATAGTCGGCGGCGTGGGCCACGGCCTCGCGAATGGCCCGTGCATAGACGGCGGTCTCGTGGGTGGTGACGGCGGCCTCGAGTTCTGCGAGCTTCGCGGTGAAGGCCTCCGCCTCAGGTCCGGGGGGCGAATCGCCGACGATCGGCAGCTCCTTGGGGATCGCACAGCTGGCGAAGATGCCATGCAGCGCGTAGTAGTCGGCCGCGGTGACCGGCTCGTATTTATGGTCGTGGCAGCGGGCGCAGGCGACGGTAAGCCCGAGCAGGCCGCGGGTCACCAGATCGATGCGATCGTCGATGATGTCGTGGGCGTTGCCGAGAAAGGTTCGGCCGACGGTGAGGAAGCCGAGCGCCGCCAGATCGCTCCGCGGCACCGGCGGTTCGATCCGGTCGGCCGCGAGCTGGAGCGTGACGAACCGGTCGTAGGGCAGATCGCGCTGCAGGGCATCGATGACCCAGTCGCGATAGGTCCAGGCGAACGGATACCGGTTGTCAGCGTCGCCGATGACGTAGCCCATCGTGTCGGCGTAACGGGCGAGGTCGAGCCATTTTCGTCCCCAGTGTTCGGCATGCTCCCGCGAGGCGAGGAGCCGATCGACCGCCACGCGAAACGCAGCGTCGGTCGCCGCCGGTCCTCCAGCCGCCGCCGCGCAGAATGCATCGGCCTCATCTGCCGAAGGCGGTAGACCGGTCAGGTCGAAGGAGAGCCGGCGGAAGAGGTCTCGTGCGGTGGCCTCCGGAGACGGTTGCAGTTGTGCATCGGCGAGCCGAGCGCCGACGAACCGGTCGATTGTCGCGGCTGACCACGCTCCCTTCAGTGATGGATCGAAGGCAGCGGGCAGGTCGGGGGCGGGATGACGACCGGGTGGCGTGAACGCCCAGTGGTTCTTAAGAGATGTGGCGAGCCGTTCGTCCATAGTGGCGGCGGGCGTCGGCGGCGAGGCGTCGTCATCGCCGCCGGGGCCGCTCCAGGGGGCACCGGCTGTCACCCAGGTCTCGAGCGTGGCGATTTCTTCGGGAGAAAGCTTTTCGTCGGGGGGCATCGCCAGGTCGCCCGTCTGCCGCACGGCCAGGAGCAGCTTGCTCGTGGCGGCCTCGCCCGGCACCAGCACCGGCCCGCTGTCGCTCCCGGTCAAGAGCGACCGACGGCTGTCGAGCCGCAGCCCCGCTTCCGCCACCTTATCGCCGTGGCAGCTCTGGCACTTTGCGGCCAACAGCGGCCGCACCCGTGACTCGAAGAGCGCTTCGTGTTCCTGCGATGTGGCCTCAGCGGCCGTCGCGACGGCCGCGAAACCGATCATCCAAGCAGTCATCCAACCAGCCACGCAGAGCACGCTGCCAGCTTGGACGCCACCACGGTGTCTGAGAACAGAGAAAGTCCGCATGGTGCTCGTTCGATGCTGCAGGGCACGTTGTCGTGAGTCGTCCCGTCTCGCCCTCCATTCTAATCGGACGCCGAAGCCAGTCGCACGTGGGGATTTCGGCGGGCACTGGCCGCTCTGCGCCGCCTGTGCCGATTGCGCCGGTCCGTCCCCCTCTGGTGGCGGCGGAGATGCCATGGATGGCCGGATAGACTCAGCCGAGAGTCGGTATTTCCAACGATGGCATGCCCTGCGGGCCTCATGCCATGACCCGCAACTCGGTTGCGCCAGGAACTCCTCAAACGGTATCGTTGCTGGCGGAGCAATCAATGCACGAGCAACAAGTCACCTCTGCTTCCCACGGCCACATGCTCACAAACGTGGCCGTCTGGTCGGCTGACTCGCGGTGGATCGTCTACGACACGCGGTCGAGCCCCGATGGCTCGGTCTTCGACGGCACGCGGATCGAGCGTGTCGAGGTCGAATCAGGACAGGTTGAACTGCTGTATGCGGCGCAGCATGGCGGTTGCTGCGGTGTCGTGACGGCGAGCCCCGTCGACGACCGAGTGGTTTTTATTCTTGGCCCCGAACGTCCCACGGCTGACTGGCAGTACGGCCCGGCCCGCCGGCAGGGCGTGGTCGTGCGGACGTCGCGGCCCGGCGAGATCGAGCCGCTCGATGCCCGCGATCTCGTGCCGCCGTTCACGGCCGGCGCACTCCGCGGCGGCAGCCACGTGCATGTGTTCAGCTCCGACGGCAGGCTCGTGAGTTTTACCTATGAGGACGCGGTGTTGGACGGCCTGCCGACCGACGCAGCGACCGTCGGCTCGTCGCGCGAGAGAAATCTCCGCGGCATCGGCGTGAGCCTGTGCGGACAGCATGTAAAGGTGCCGCACACGCATCCACGGAACCATGGCGGCACGGCATTCACCGTGCTTGTCACGCGGCTGACTGACGAGCCCACAGCCGGGAGCGACGAGATCTCAAAAGCTTTCGAAGAGGCATGGATCGGCTCGCACGGCTATCTGCAGCCCGATGGCTCGCGGCAGCGGTATGCGCTGGCGTTTCAGGGGCATGTCGTCACGGCAGCGGGCCAGACGATCAGCGAGGTCTTTGTCTGTGATCTGCCGATGGAACCGCAGGCGCTCATGGTCGCGGGCGATCAGCCGCTGCAAGGCACGCTCACCCGCCGCCCGGCGCCGCCCCGAGGTGTGACCCAGCGGCGGCTCACGTTCACGGCCGGCCGTCGGCATCCAGGGCTTCAGGGCCCGCGACACTGGCTGCAGTCGAGCCCCGACGGAGCGAGGATCGCGTGTCTCATGCGCGACGATGGCGGGATCGTTCAACTGTTCACCATCAGTCCCAATGGCGGTGGGCCTGTTCCTGTAACCCGCGACGAGTGGTCCGTGGCGAGCAGTTTCAGCTGGAGCCCCGATGGTCGGCGGATCGCGTATGTCGCCGACGGCAGCATCTTCGTCGTCGATGCAGCGAGCGGCAGCAGCACCCGGCTCACCGATCGAGACGTGGCTGCTCCGCCCCGGCCGGAGGCCTGCGTTTTTTCGCCCGATGGTCGCCGCATCGCCTTCCTGCGGAGCATGCCTGGCCGTGGCACGCAGCATGGCGACCCAGAGGCTGCCGTGCACAACCAGATCTTTGTCGTCGACGCGCCGGCCTAACGCGGCTGCAGATTTTCGACGGAAGGGCGCCGGGAAAGGCCTTGCCTCGGGCCCCCGGCGCCGTCGATACTCTCGGTTTCTCCACGCCCACACCATCTCTTCTGTACAAGCCTCCTTTTTCGTTCCGGGCTCTCCCGGCACTTCATCACCATGCCCACCGTCCGTTTCGCCGATGGCGTCGTCAGTGAGTTCCCCCAGGCCGCGCGGGTGGTCGATGTGATCCCTGAGACCATCAAGACGGGGCCGAGAAAGAAGCGGCCGATCGCGGCCCTCTTGAATGGCCAGGCCGTGGGGCTCGACGCGCCGTTGCCCCAGACTGGCGAGGCGACACTCGACTGGCTCGCGGCAGGCGATCCGCGGGCCCTGCCCGTGATGCGGCACTCGGCCGCCCACATCATGGCCCGCGCCGTGATGCGGCTTTTTCCCGACGTGGAACTGGCCTTCGGCCCGACCGTCGGCGAGGGCTTTTACTACGACATGCGGGCCGGCCGCCCGATCACCGACGACGATCTGCCACTGATTGAGGCCGAGATGAAGAAGCTCATCGCGGCGGATGAGGCCTTCGAGCGGGTCGAGGTGCCGCGGGAGAAGGCCGTGGAGATCGTCCGTGATCTCAAGCAGCCCCTGAAGGTGGAGCACATCGAGACGGGACTGGCCGCCCACCCGACGCTGTCGTTCTATCGACAGGGCGAATTCGTCGACCTCTGCCGCGGTCCCCATATCACGAGCCCCGGCTGCATCGGCGCCTTCAAGCTCACGAACATCGCCGGCGCCTACTGGAAGGGCGATGCCAACAACGCGCAGCTCCAGCGGCTTTACGGCACCGCCTGGTTCACACAGGAGGATCTCGACACCCACCTGGCCAATCTGGAAGAAGCCCGCCGCCGCGACCATCGCGTTCTCGGCAAGCAGCTCGACCTGTTTACCACGAGCCCTTTGGTCGGTTCGGGTCTCGTGCTCTGGATGCCGAAGGGGGCGGTGCTGCGGGGCGTGCTCGAGAGCTTTGTGCGCGACGAATTGGCGGCGCGGGGCTACCAGCCTGTCTACACGCCGCACATCGGCAAAGTCGATCTCTACAAGATCTCAGGCCACTATCCCTACTATGCCGACAGCCAGTTCAAGCCGATCGTGATGAGCGACGACGAGCAGTATCTGCTCAAACCGATGAACTGCCCGCACCACACGATGATCTACAAGGCGCGGCCGCGGAGCTACAAGGAGCTGCCGCTCCGCCTGGCCGAGTTCGGCACCGTCTACCGCTACGAGCAGTCGGGCGAGCTGGGTGGCATGACGCGGGTCCGTGGCTTCACGCAGGACGACGCCCACATCTTCTGCACCCACGAGCAGGTGGAGAAGGAAGTTGAGGGCTGCATCGACTTCACGCTGAAGGTGCTGGAGAGCCTTGCCTTTGACAACTTCCGTGTGCGGCTCGGCTTCCGCGATCCGAAGAGTGACAAATACGTCGGCCCGCCGGAGCGGTGGGACGAGGCCGAGGCGGCTATTCAACGGGTGGCCCGCCGCATGAATCTGCCGGGCTGCGAGCCCGAGCCGGGCGAGGCCGCCTTCTATGGGCCGAAGATCGACTTCGTGGTGCACGACTCGCTCGGTCGTGAGTGGCAGCTGGGCACCGTGCAGCTCGACTACAACCTGCCGAGCGCCGAGCGGTTCGACCTCGAATACATCGGCGCCGACAATGCCAGGCATCAGCCGGTGATGATCCACCGCGCCCCGCTGGGCAGCATGGAGCGGTTCGTGGGTGTGCTCATCGAGCACTTCGCCGGGGCGTTTCCCTTGTGGCTAGCGCCCGAACAGGTCCGCGTTCTCCCCGTGAGTGAAAAGAGCGAGGCCTACGCGAAGCAGGTGCAGGCCAGACTCGAGGCCGCGGGGCTCCGCGTCGGCATCGATCTGGCCGCAGAAAAACTCGGCGCGAAGGTGCGCACGGCGCAGCTCGACATGATTCCGGTGATGATTGTCTGCGGCCCGCGGGACGAGGCGGCTGGAACGGTGAGCCTCCGCGACCGGATCGACGGTGATCTGGGCGCGATGAGCCTCGAGGCTGCGGTCGAGCGACTCCGCGACGAACATGCCCGCCGCGCGGTCCGGCACAAGCCGAAGCCGCTCACGGTGGCCGGTGCGAGTGGCGCCAGTGCGGCTGAGGATTATTGAGTCACCAATGGTAAGCCGCCGTCAGGGCGGCAGAAGTCTCCTTCGCGAGGCGAGGATACGCCCACGCTCGTCGAGCTTCCGCCGACCCTGACGAACCTTTTCAATCGCTCATGCCCCGCTTCGCCCTCCTCGAACACACCGGAGCCCCCGACGATCCCGCCGGCCGGCATTTCGACCTATTGCTCGAGGCGGGCGCCGCCTGCCGCACCTGGCGGCTGACGGTGGTGCCGACCTCTGGCGGCGATCCTGTGCCGGCGCTCGAACTGCCACCGCACCGGCTCGAGTGGCTCGAGCGACTGGAGGGAGACGTGTCGGGCGGCCGTGGCCGTGCCCGCCGCGTCGATGCCGGCAGCTACGCGCTGCTTTCCAGCGACGCCGATGAACTGACCGTGGCCACGGCGATCGTGGTTGGGATCACCGGCGCAATCCTGACCGGACGGCTAAGGCTGGAGATGGTGGGCGATGGCTGGGCCGTGCGACTCGCGTGAGTTAGGCTCGGAGCCATGCGCTACGCCATCTGCAACGAAACCTACGGCGACTGGCCGTTCGCCACCGTCTGCGAGCATGCGGCGGCGTGTGGCTACGCGGGACTGGAAATCGCCCCCTTCACACTCGCGGCCTCAGCCTCGGCCATCTCCCCCGTGGCCCGTGCCGAACTTCGTCGCACGATTGCTTCCGCGGGGCTCGAGTGTGTGGGCCTGCATTGGCTCCTCGCAAAGACCGAGGGATTTCATGTCACCCATCCCGATCCTGCCGTGCGGCGGCGGACCGCTGCCTATCTCGGTGATCTCGCCCGTCTCTGCGCCGACCTGGGCGGCCGCGTGCTCGTCTTCGGATCGCCGAAACAGCGGAGCCTGTTGCCGGGCGTCTCGCTCACGCAGGCCACGGAACATCTCGAAGAGGTGTTTTCGGGGCTCGTGCCCACGCTCGAAGCCACCGGCACGGTCGTGGCGCTCGAGCCGCTCTCGCCGGTGGAGACCGATGTGCTTACCACGGCAACAGAGACCTGCCGCCTGATCGAGCGAATCGGGTCGCCCCACGTGCGGCTGCACCTCGATGTGAAAGCGATGGCCAGCGAGCCGCTGTCGATCCCGGACATCATCCGCAGCAGTGCCCGCCACCTCGAGCATTTCCACGCCAACGACGTGAACCTGCAGGGACCGGGCTTTGGCGATGTCGATTTCGTGCCGATTTTCCGGGCGCTCAACGAGATCGGCTATCCGGGCTGGGTGAGTGTCGAGGTGTTCGACTACGCTCCGGGGGCGGAACGACTCGCCCGCGAGAGCATCGAGTACATGCAACGGATCGCCGTCGGTTGATCGGCATGGGCCACACGTTCCAGATGGAGGAGACTGCCATGGGTTGCCGTATCGATTTCAACAGCATGAAGAGTCGCGGGTTCATGCAAGGCACCGGCCCGCTGCGTGCCGTGGTGTTCGGCCTGCTGCTTGTCTTGCTGCTGGTACCGACAAGCGTTCACGCCGCCGACACGACGCCACCACCTGCCGCCGCGGCCGCTGCCGAGACGATCCGACTCTGGCCCGGTGATGCACCCGGCGCCCTCGGCTCCGCCGATCACGACATCCCCGTGGTGGCCTGGTGGCCGGCCCCCGGTGCCACGAAGCCCACGGCCGCCATGGTGGTCTGTCCTGGCGGTGGCTACGGCGGCCTCGCCGACCACGAGGGGAGCGACTACGCCAAGTGGCTCAACTCGCAGGGCATCTCCGCCTTCGTGCTCCGCTATCGGCTGGGCAGCAAGGGATACCGGCATCCGATCATGCTTGGCGACGTTTCGCGGGCGATGCGTCTGGTGCGGGCGGAGCATGTCCGGCTGGGCATCGATCCCGAGCGTGTGGGCGTGATGGGCAGCTCGGCCGGCGGCCATCTGGCGGTCACGCTCCTGACACACGGCGACGCGGGCGATCCCACTGCCGCCGATGCCATCGATCGTCAGCCGTCGCGGGCGACGCTCGGCGTGCTCTGCTATCCAGTTGTGAGCATGCTTCCGCCCAACACTCACGTTGGATCGAAACAGAATCTGCTTGGGGACGATCCGTCGGAGGAACTCGAGCGTGATCTCTCGGGCGAACTCGCCGTCAACGACACGACCCCGCCGGTGTTTGTCTGGCACACCGTCGAGGACACCGGCGTGAAGCTGGCTGGCGTGCTCGAACTGGCCGCGGCGCTCGATCGGCATGGACGGCCCTTCGAACTGCATGTCTACGAAAAGGGGCGTCACGGCATCGGCCTCGGCTTCCGTCCCTACGATGGCTTCAATACCGAACGGCTGCACCCCTGGACGGTCGAATGCCGCCGCTGGCTGGTCGAACGCGGCTTTACCGGCGACTGAGTGGGCCGCCGACTATGATGAGGGCACGGAGGGCGGCATGGTCTGCCGCCGGTTCCACGATCCTGAGAGGAAGTTCTCCCGATGAAGCCCCGTGAAGTGCTCGCGATGTGCCGCGAGAAAGAAGTCAAAGCGGTCGATCTGCGGTTCGCCGATTTTCTCGGTGCCTGGCAGCACTTCACGATTCCCGTTGGCAAGCTCGAAGAAGACACCTTCGAGGACGGCCTTGGCTTCGACGGCTCGAGCATCCGCGGCTGGCAGGCGATCAACGAGAGCGACATGCTGCTCGTGCCGGTGCCCGATTCGGCCTTCGTCGATCCGTTTGCCCAGATCCCCACGCTCGTGATGGTCTGCAACGTGCAGGACCCGATCACGCGGGAGGATTATTCCCGCGATCCGCGGAACGTCGCCCGCAAGGCGGTCAACTATCTGAAGAGTACCGGCATCGCCGACACCTGCTTCATCGGACCAGAGGCGGAATTCTTCGTGTTCGATGACGTGCGGTTCGACCAGAACGCCCACGAGGGCTACTTCCATCTCGATTCGGTCGAGGCCGAGTGGACGCGGGGCCGGGCCGAGGGCCCGAACCTCGGCTACAAGCTGCGGCACAAGGAGGGCTACTTCCCCTGCCCGCCGTCGGACCAGCTGATGGATCTCCGCAACGAGATGATGCAGACGATGATCCAGTGCGGCATCGACGTCGAGGCACAGCACCACGAGGTGGCGACCGCCGGCCAGTGCGAGATCGACATGCGGTTTGGGGAACTGGTGCGGATGGCCGACCAGCTGTGCCTCTACAAATACATCGTGCGGAACGTTGCCAGACGTGCCGGCAAGACGGCGACCTTCATGCCCAAGCCGATCTTCGGTGACAACGGCTCCGGCATGCACACCCACATCTCGCTCTGGAAGGCCGGCCATCCGCTCTTTGCCGGCACGGGCTATGCGGGACTCTCGGAGATGGCCATTCACGCGATGGGCGGGATTCTTCGCCACGCCCCGGCGCTCCTAGCCCTCACCAATCCCACCACCAACAGCTACAAGCGGCTCGTGCCGGGCTACGAGGCGCCGGTGAACCTCGCCTATTCGCAGCGGAACCGCTCGGCCAGTTGCCGGATCCCGATGTATTCGACGAGCCCCAAGACGAAGCGGATCGAGTTCCGCTGTCCCGACCCGACCTGCAATCCGTATTTGTCGTTCTCGGCGATCCTGCTGGCGGCGATCGACGGCATCCAGAACAAGATCAATCCCGGCGAGCCGCTCGACCGCGACATCTACGATCTGCCGCCGGAGGAACTGGCGAATGTCCCAAAGGCACCAGGCTCGCTCGACGAGGCACTCGACGCCCTCGAACGTGACAACGATTTCCTCTTGCGGGGCGACGTCTTCACGGAGGACGTGATCGCGACCTGGCTCAAGTTCAAGCGAGAGCAGGAGATCCAACCGATGCGGCTGCGGCCACACCCCTATGAGTTCTGTCTCTACTTCGATGCCTAGATCGCAGCCGAGTAGGGACTCGCACCGGCTTCGGTGGCGGTTGGGCCGGAGCCGCTAGAGGGCCATCCGCAGGCCGACGTCGTCGTTGCCCTCGACCATGTTCGTATCGGCGTCTGCGCTTGGGGTCACCGGCCCGCCGTCATCCTCGCCATCCGGGCCGACGGAGTAGACGAGCAAAACGCTCTCCGCCTGCTTCATTCGCAGCGGCTCGCCGGCCGCGAAGGGATCCTCGGTGGTGGGGAAAGCCGGCTTTGCAGTCAGGTCTGCAATCGTTGCAGGGACCGTGCCCGTCTCGAGACGCTGCCTGGTGGCGGCGAGGAGGACGGCAGCGGCCCGCCTGAGCGACAACGTCTGGGCCTGCCAGCGGAAGGCGTCGCCGACGGCCGGCACCAGAAGCGAGGTGTGCATGCCCGGGCTGAGGGTCTGTAATTCGGCTTCGACGGCCTCCGTCTTCAGCTTCGCCTGTTGGGGCTCTGCCTTGCCGGCCATCTCCTGGTACTTCTGCATGATCGCTCGACAGCCCGCAAGGTCGGCAGGCAGGAAGAAGCTGCGAAAGAGCCTGGTGAGCCCGAGCATCGGCTCGCGATAGATAACGGGCAGCGGTTTGGGACTCATCATGAAACGGACGTAGTTGGCCACATCGAAATCCTCGCCCAACAGGTCGGCAAACAGGGTGAGCAGCGTTGCCTCTTCACCCCGCAGATGCACCGTCAGGTCTGGTGGAGCCATGACGAGATCGCGGATCTCGGGCGTGTCGAGGGCGGCGAGGTCGTTCTTCCGAAGCGTCGGCAACACCTTCGCGAGCGTGTCGAGCGCCGTGCGATCGATCACGAAGCCGATCAGAGCTGAGAGAAGAAACGGCCCGCTGCCGGCATGCCGGCCCATGCGGTGGAGGCGGATCACGTCGCGGAGGGCGTCGGCGGTGTTACCGTCGGCCGCCTCGCGCCGGGCCTCCAGGGAGAGCAGCTGGGCCGCGAATACCAGTGCTTGCAGCTCCGGGAATGCCATGTCGATCGAAGGCCGTGTCCAGTCCTTCTGAAATCGGCAGGTGTCCCGATCAGCCGCGCGGCGAAGCAGGTCGAGTGTGGCGGTGTGTTGGGCGAGTAGTTCGGTTGCGGCCGGACTGAAAGGGTCGATGGTTTCTGACGCCCGGAGCAGCGAGTCGGGCCCCTTGGCTGCGGCCGGGTCGGCGCGGAGCGCTCCGCAGGCCTGCTCGTAAAGCGGGGCGGCGTTTTGCGAGTCGGGCACGGCTGGCGGCAGGCTGGCCTGGATGAGCGACGCCGCCTCCAGCCGAAGATAGGGAGCCTGCGCCGCCACGGCATTGTCGAGAATGAGGAGCGTGCCGAACGCGACCGACGCGGCCAGCGCCGACATTGCCGCCAGGCCGACCAGCGGCCAGCGGATGGCCAGCGGCGCCGGTTCCGACGAATACCGCAGCGGACGATCGTACGACCGGGCGAGCCCAGCCCAGGCGATCCAGCTGCAGCCGATGAGCGCCGCGAGGAACGCCGTGAGCGTGGGGCCGAACCAGTTGGTGATCATCGGCAGAGGGCCGAAGGCGAGCAGCCCGGTCATCACCAGTGCCGGCAGGATGGTGATGACGGGCACGAGGATCGCCACTGCTTCCAGCAGCCATCGCCAGCCCCGCTCTGCCCGCGCCGCAGCGGCCGTAAATGCGGCTGACCAGAGTAGGCAGGCCGCGACGACCGCCAGATAGAAGCACGCGTATCCCATCAGTGTTCTCCCGGAAGAAAAAAGCGTCACTGAAGCCTATCACGCTGCCTCGGGCCGGTCGTGGCATGAGGCCGGCCGTATCTGGGCACCGAACCGCCGGACGGACCCTATTTGTCGGGGAAGGGAAGATATCGCTCCCGGGACCGGAATCGCCTATTCTTCAGGGGCAGGGAGCTCTGATTCTGCCCTCCAAAAACAGCCGCAGGAAACCATGTCAGACGACGCGACACAGCCAGCAGCCGCCCCCGCCGCCAAGCCCACCGCCGTGGAGCTGGCGAAGATCGCCAGCAACTATCTCGCCGGCGACATCGCCAAGGAACTGGCCGACGCCGCCCCAGGCTTCGGCAAGGCGAGCATC
>CANFQO010000058.1 GCA_947449135.1 Planctomycetaceae bacterium
GGTTGCCAAGAATGAGCCGCTCCGCCAATAATCGAATCTTTCAGACCTGGAAAGCATTTCCTTTTACACCCGCACGAGGCACACGCCGTGGCACAAGGCAAGTATCTGTTCACCAGTGAGTCAGTCAGCATGGGCCACCCGGACAAGTTGGCCGACCAGATCTCCGACGGCGTGCTCGACGCGTACCTCGCCCAGGACCCGCGGAGCCGCGTGGCATGCGAGACGATGGTGACCACGGGCCTGGCCGTCATCGCCGGCGAGATCACCTCGCGGGGCACAATCGACTACCAGCAGGTTGTCCGCGACGTCATCCGTCAGGTGGGCTACACAGACGACGAGATGGGCATTGCCGCCGACACCTGCTCCGTGCTGGTGGCCGTGGGCAAGCAGAGCGGCGACATCGCCATGGGTGTCAACGAGGATGAGTCCACGGGCAAGGACATTGGCGCCGGCGATCAGGGCCTGATGTTCGGCTACGCCTGCAACGAAACCCCCGAACTGATGCCGCTGCCGATCGCCCTGTCGCATCGCATTCTGAACCGTCTCACCGAGGCCCGGCAAAAGAAGGAAGTCGACTGGCTGCGGCCCGACTCCAAGAGCCAGGTCACGATCGAGTACGAGGGCAACAAGCCGATCCGTGTCGACACGGTCGTGGTCTCCACCCAGCATGCCCCGCATGTCTCGAATGAAGAGATCCAGAACTTCATCATCAACAAGATCATCAAGCCGCTGCTGCCGAAGGATCTCGACACGAGCAACATCACCTACCACATCAACCCCACGGGGCGGTTCGTGGTGGGTGGTCCTCACGGCGACTGCGGCCTCACCGGCCGCAAGATCATCGTCGACACCTACGGTGGTTGGGGCCGGCACGGTGGTGGGGCCTTCTCCGGCAAGGATCCGACGAAGGTCGACCGCAGCGCGGCCTACATGGCCCGCCATGTTGCCAAAAACATCGTGGCGTCCGGCCTTGCCGACCGCTGCGAGGTGCAACTTGCCTACGCCATCGGCGTGAGCGAGCCGGTGAGCGTGCATGTCGATACCGAAGGCACCGGAAAAATCGATGACCAGCGACTGTGCGAGCTGGCGCGGGAGTTTTTCCCACTGACGCCACGTGGCATCATCGACTACCTCGACCTGCGTCGCCCGATCTACCGGAAGACCGCCGCGGGCGGCCACTTCGGTCGGGAGGGATTCTCGTGGGAGCAGACCGACAAGGCCAAGGAACTGGCGAAAGCCGCCAAGGCGAGCGTGGCGGTCGGCTGAGAAGCAGGAACCTCGGCGTTGCCACGATCACCAGCCATCGACGGGTCGCCCTGTTTGAACAGCGGCAATTCCGTTGACCGGCTGGCCTTCGACGCCACGGCATTGCTCGCACATGTGGCGATGCTGGCCGGCGTGATGGCGGTAATCTGCGGCTCGGTGCTCCTGATGCGGAGGCTGGCGGGAACGATCGAGTCCTCGCCAGGCCCCGAGGCAGTGCTGGCGGTCTGCGGAGCAGGCCTCCTCCTGGTCGCGGTTGGTGACCTGGCCTCGCGGTCGGCGTCAGCTCCGGGGTTAGGAGCGGCTCGGCCGTGGCTGGCAGCAGGGCTCGCGCGGCTGGGCCTGGTGCTGGCGGTGGCTGCCGTCAGCCTGCCCCTAAGGTTGGCCTCGGCCGTGGATTCCCTGACCGCGATCGCGGTCCTGGGCGTCTCGCTCGTGGCGGCATTCCGGGGACCGGTCGCAGGGCTGCTGAGTTCGTGGCTCAGTTCGTGGCTCACCGCCGGGGAAAACGCAGCTGCAAACAGTCGGGGCACGCCACCGCCCGCGGTAGAACCGCTTGCGTCGCCGATGACGGCAGCCATCTCTTCCCTGCCCGAGGTGCACACCCGTGATCTGGCAGCCGCGCCGGTCGGCAGCCTCCTTCAGCGGTTTGAGCGACTGGCTCTGCCGGACGGTGGTGAATGCGTGCGGGGAAGATTGTGCGTCGTGGTGCCGGAAGGATCACGCTCGGGCTCGGCGCACGTCGGCTTTTGTCCGCCACTGGCGGCGGTGCCCACCATCGACGTGAGCACCGACTATGATGGTGTTGAGGCGGTGGTATCGGCGGCGGAAGTGCTTCCCTGGGGAGTCCGCATCGAATGCCGACTCGACGAGCCGGCCGAAGAGACGATTGAGATTCCTGTGGATATTCTGGCATCGGCTCCGGCTTGAAGCCCTGAGTGAGGTGCCGGCCTCCTCCACCGCAACAGGTTTCGCATGGCACGCTGGCCCCAGCACATCTGGACGACACTCTTCACCTACACGGTGATCTTTATTGGCTTCCCACTGCTGTGCATGATGCTCTGGAGGTGGGTCCGCGGATGACTCCTCCTCCGGCGCTCGTCGCCGCCCTTGAACGTGCCGGTCAGCAGCATCTGCTGGCCTTCTGGGAGCGGCTCGATGAGACCGCCCAGCAGACTTTTGCCGCCCAACTGGAGGCGGTCGACTGGCACGTGCTTCAGGAAATGCACCGGCTCGCGGCCGGCGGCGGGCACTCGCGTGATCTTTCGGTCGATCTGTCCACCGCCGTGACGCCGGCCTGCCTGCGGCTGGGCGATCCGACCAATCGTATTTCGCCAGCGGACGCCCGCCACCGCGGCGCGGAGGCCCTGAAAGCCGGAGCGGTCGGCGCGATTCTCGTGGCAGGTGGCCAGGCCACCCGTCTGGGCTGCTCTGGCCCCAAGGGGGTCTCCCGTGTCGGGCCAGTATCGCAGGCCACTCTCTTCGAAATCCTGCTGGGCAAACTCGTCGCCGTCCGGCGGCGGTATGGCCGCGATGTGCCTCTGGCCATCATGACCAGTTCTGCCACCGATGCGGAAACACGTGAGTTCCTTGCGCAACACGCCTACTGTGGTCTTGATCCGGAGCGGGTCATCGTCTTTCGCCAGCACGACCTGCCAGCAATCGACGCCACCACCGGCAGACTGCTGCTCGACGGCCCCGGGCACCTCGCGATTGCGCCCGATGGCCATGGCGGCATGCTCGTGGCGCTCGCTGAAGCGGGCGGGCTCGAGTGGTTCGGAAACCAGGGCGTCGAACACATCGTCAGCTTTCAGGTCGACAACCCACTGGCCATGCCGCTGGCGGCCGAGTTCCTCGGATACCACCTGCTTACCAACGCCGACTTCAGCACGCAGGTTGTCCGCAAACAGGCACCGGAGGAACGGGTCGGCGTCGTCGTGGCATGCGAAGGCCGACATTCCGTGGTCGAATACAGCGACCTACCGACGGCACTCGCTGCCGAACGTCTCCCCGATGGACAGTTGCGGTTCCACGCTGGCAGCATCGCTGTGCATGCCTTTGCGAAGCGGTTTCTGGA
The DNA here is from genome assembly GCA_947449135.1 of Planctomycetaceae bacterium. Lineage (GTDB taxonomy): Bacteria > Planctomycetota > Planctomycetia > Pirellulales > UBA1268 > CAMCQY01. The sequence continues at coordinate 3,341 of CANFQO010000058.1, forward strand.
TCGGGCTGCGGGTCGACACGACTCGCTGCCGCTCCATCTGGCTTTCAAGGCAGTGCCCTTTCTCGATTCCGAAGGCACCCGCATCGTGCCGGCCTCGCCAAACGCCATCAAGTTCGAGCGATTCATCTTCGACTTGATGCCCTTGGCCGAGCGTGTCTGCGTCGTCGAAATCGAGGCGTCGGAGGGCTTTGCACCGCTGAAGAATCCGCCCGGATCGGCCAGTGACGCGGTGGAACACGTGCGGGCCGCACTCGTCGCCCATGCCCGTCGGGTGCTCGCCAAGGCGGGCGTGACTCTCGCCGATGGCGTTCATGTTGAACTGGCAGCAAACAGGATCATCGACGAAACTGACGTCGCAGATCTGTCGATTGCCGGTACAGTCATCGAGAGACCGATCGTCGTCGGCGGCTGAAGACACTCGACCAAGACCGCTCAACCGGCGAACTGGAATCTCACGTAAGGAGAACGTACCCATGCTGCATGCGATCGTGATGGCCGGAGGATCCGGCACCCGCTTCTGGCCGGCCAGCCGCGCTGCCCTGCCCAAGCAACTCCTGCCGCTGGCGGGCGAGAAGACTCTGCTCGAGGACACGGTCGACAGACTCGACGGTCTCGTGCCGCCGGACCGCGTGATGGTGGTCACCGCAGGCCGACTGCTCGACGCGGTGCGGCGGCAACTGCCGCAGGTCCCGGACGCGGGGCTCGTCGGCGAGCCCTGCAAACGCGACACCGCTCCCTGCATCGGTCTGGCAGCGTTGCTCGTCGCTCGGCACGATCCCGACGCGATCATGGCCGTCATGCCCTCCGACCATGTGATCCGCCCAGCTGAGGGTTTTCGGGCGGCGATCCGGCAGGCCGCCGCGCTCGTGGAGCAGTCGCCTGGCAGACTGGTCACCTTCGGCATCAAGCCAACCTACGCTGCTGAATGCTTTGGTTACATTCAGCAGGGCGAGCCACTGAAAGCCGCGCCGGCTGAAGGCACGGCGGCCGTACACACAGTGGCCCAATTCCGTGAGAAGCCACCGGCTGCCGTGGCCCAGGAATACTTGGCGGCAGGCAACTACCTCTGGAATGGCGGCATCTTCGTTTGGAAGGCTGCCACGATTCTCTCGGCACTCGCCGAGCGGCAGCCCGAATGCCTGGCCCACCTCCGCCGCATCGCGAGCGCCTGGGATACGCCCGACCGCGACACCGTATTTGCGGAGGAATTCGCGGCGATCAAGGGGATCTCCATCGATTACGCGGTGCTCGAGCACGCCCGTGACGTGGTCGTCATCGAGGCCCCCTTCTCGTGGGACGATCTGGGCGGTTGGTCGGCGGTGGCCCGCCAGCGGGGTGGCGATACCGACGGCAACACGGTTGTGGGCAAGCACTTGGGAATCGAATCGCTGCGGACAATCGTGCACACTGGCGACGACCATTTGGTCGTCACAATGGGCCTGCAGGATATGCTTGTGGTGCACACGGCGGACGCCACGTTGGTCGCCCACCGGGCCCACGAGGAGGCCGTCCGGAAAGTCGTTGCCGAACTCGAAAAACGTGGCTGGACGGAATTCCTGTGAGCATGATTCCCTTCCTCGGAACGCCGACCGCGATCTGGCTCGCATGCAGCCTGATCCTGCTGGCTGCCGCCGAGGCAGAGGAAATGCCGGCCGGCGCCCCGGCGCCGGTCGCCGCGACCGATCCTGACTGGCTGGCGACGCTCCGGCGGTCGGCTGATGCCCTGCAATGGTCCGACGACACGATCCGGCACGACTGGCGGCTGCAACATCGACCAGGTGAAGATGCCTGCCGCATCCTCGACCCGCGGGACGAGATCGTGCTGGAGGGATCCCGTCAGGCCTGTTTGGACGCCTTGGCGAGCCTGGAGCAGGCCGGGAAGGTTTCCCCGGTGACCGGCGCCACGGTGATCGTGCTCCACGGCTTGGGCGAAGGCCGCCGGTCGATGCTGCCGCTGGTCGCTTTTCTGCGGAAAAACCTCGACGCGACAGTCCTGTCGTTTGGGTATGCGAGCACCAGCACCGGCATCGACGACCACGGCCGGGCGCTTGCTTCCGTGATCAAGGGGCTCCCCGCTGCCGACAGCATCAGCTTCGTTGGACACAGCATGGGCAATCTCGTGGTTCGACGGTGGATGGGACTGGCCGCGGAGGATGACCTCGCCCGCGTCCGCCGGATGGTGATGCTCGGTCCACCAAATCAGGGATCCGAGCTGGCCCGTATGGTCGCGAAGATCGGCGTGCTGGCGGCACTGTCCAACGGCGCAGCCCGCGAACTGGTCCTCGACTGGCAGCGGATTTCGAAGGATCTGGCGGTGCCCCCCTGTCCCTTCGGCATCGTGGCTGGAGGGAAGGGAGACGACCGGGGCTACAGCAGCTTTCTCGCCGGGGATGACGACGCGGTGGTCCGTGTCGAAGAAACCCGTCTCCCGGGCGAGGACGACTTCTTGCTCCTGCCGGTTCACCATGCAGCAATGATGAAACACCAGGGCGTGCAGCAGGCCACCGCAGCGTTCCTGAAAACTGGCCGCTTTCCAGCACCCGCACCCGCACCAGCCGCCGCTGCGGTCGCCAAGTGACCCCACACCCATGACCAACGACTCCTCCGCGAACACCGCAGACGCCGCGGCAGCCCCGGCCATTCCCTCGGGCCGGGTGGCCGGCGTCGACTACGGCCGCAAGCGGATCGGCGTGGCGATCTGCGACTCCCATCGCATCCTGTCGAGCCCACTCTGCGTGCGGCAGACCACGGGAGACACGAAGGCGGATGCCATCTTCTTCCGAAAGCTCGTTGCCGACGAGGGCGTCGTCGGGTTCGTCGTCGGTCTGCCGATCCATGCCGACGGCACCGACAGCCGGATGTCGGCCGAGGTCGAACGGTTCGGTGCCTGGCTCACGTTGGAGACGGGGCTGCCGGTTGTGTTTCACGACGAGCGTTACAGTTCTCGCGAGGCGACGGGGCTCCTGGCCGGTTCGGGTCTGTCGCGAGGCCGAAAGAAGGAACGAACCGACGCCATCGCGGCGCAGGTCGTGCTCTCCTCATGGCTCGAGGTTCAAAAGCACGGCGGCGGTGATCTGCGACCTGGCCCGCTCGATGCCTGAGTGAACGGTGACTCGCATGATCACAGACCGCGACACCGTCCTGCACGCCCCCTCGACTCCGCCACCGGCCACGCGGCTGGTCGTCGGCTGTGGCTATCTTGGCACCAGGGTGGCAACACGCTGGCTCGCGGCCGGCGATCGGGTGTTCGGCATCACCCGCAGTCCGGATCGCGCACGCACGCTCGCGGCCCACGGCATCACGCCACTCGTGTACGACGTCACAGCCGAACCGGTCTCACCGCAACTCATGCCGCTGCTCACACTCCCTCCACTCGACACGGTCTTCTGGGCCGTGGGGTTTGATCGCGCCAGCGGGAACACGCACCGCGACGTCCATGTCGCCGGTCTGGCCCGATTGCTCGCTGCGCTGCCTGGGTCGCCGCGGGTGGTCCTGTCGAGCTCCACCGGCGTCTGGGGCGATGAGGGTGGCGGCAGCGTCTCCGAAGCAACGCCTACGAACCCCAGCCGCGAGGCGGGCCGCGTGCTTGTGGAGGCGGAGGCCCTGCTCCGTTCGCACCCCAAGGGGCCGGGCGTGGCCCTGCGGTTTGCGGGGCTCTACGGCCCGGATCGGCTCCCGCGGCTCGATGATCTCAAGGCCGGTCGGCCGATCGCGGCCGATCCAGACAGCTGGCTCAACCTGATCCATGTCGACGATGCTGCACAGATCGTCTGCGCCGTGGCGGCGGCGGCGGCACCGCAGCCGCTCTACGTCGTCTCAGACGGACACCCAGTCCAGCGCCGCGACTGGTATGGCCATCTGGCGAGAGTCACCGGCAACCCGCAACCGACGTGGGACCTATCTCTGCCACGAACTCGCGGTGCCGACAAACGGGTGGACCCGTCCCTGCTCTTTCGTGATCTGACCATCACGCTCGCCCACCCCGATCCGCTCCGCGGCATCGAAGCCGTGCTCCGTGGCTAAGAGGGCATCGCCAAACCTGCATGGCACGTTGGGTGGCAACTCTGCCCGGAGTACCCCGGCTCCCGCCGGGGGCTTTTATTTAACTGGTGTGTTCCCTCAACTGCTCACGTCACCCAACCATGGAATAAAAGCCCGGAGCGGAAGCGACGGGACACCGGGCCGTTGGGCGATCCCGGATTGGCATGGCACGCGGGGTGAGGTGCACACCCGGAGTCCCCCGGCTTCCGCCGGGGGCTTTTATTCAACCGGCGTGTTCCCTCGACTGGTTACGTTACCCGCGCACCCCTACTGCAGCACTGGCACCGGTGCGGGCCGGGGCGACTCCGCTGGACGACTCGTACGGGCCAAGCCGGCCGCTCCGCCCGCCAGCGAGTTGAGGTAGTCTGCCGTGACGTTCATCGCCTCGTTGAAGTAGAAGTCACGCTTCACGATCGGTCGCCGTTGGGCCTCCATCTCTTCTTCGAGCTTCTTCTCCTCGTCCTCAGCAGCCTTGCCCTCGTTCCACTGCCGTTCGAAGTCGGCTTCGACGAGTGAGATGGTTTTTTCGCTCTTTCGCTTCTCATATTGGGCGATGTCCTTCTGCACTTTGCTGAAGTCCTCGCTCCCCGCGATTCGACCCGCCGATCGCTCCCTGATCGCTCGGAGCATGTCGTCCGTCACGCGGCCGCTCCCCTGGAATGTGGCGGCAGGCACCTTGTCGAAAGCGATCGCGTGGTCGAGATCCGATTCACCCACCGGCAGATGGGTCGTGATGCTCGGCAGTTCGACGTCACTCTTCACGCCCTCCAACTGCGTGCTGGCCCCGAGCGGCCGGTAGAACTGCTGCATCGTGATCTTGATGGCACCGAGCGAGGGAGCATTCGGCAGCCGCTGGAAGAGCTGACGGCCGAGGTCGAGCAGGCTCTGGACCGTTCCCTTGCCGTGGGTCGCCTTGTCGCCGATGACAAGACCACGACGGTAGTCCTGAATAGCGCCCGCCACGATCTCGCTGGCACTCGCGCTGAACTTGTTTGTGAGCACCACCAGCGGACCGTCCCACGACACGCCCGGATCGACGTCGTCGTATTGCTGCACCCGCTTATCGGCGTCTTTGATCTGCACGACAGGGCCGGTGTCGATGAACAAGCCAGTCAGCGAAATCGATTCTGGCAGCGATCCACCGCCGTTGTTCCGCAGATCGAGCACCACGCAGTCGACCCCCTTCTGCTTGAACTCCTCGATCAGCCGCTTGCAGTCGCGTGTGCTGCTCTTGTAGTCGGCCTGCCCCTGACGGGCGCCGTCCATGTCCATGTAAAAGCTGGGGAGATTGATCACGCCGATCCGCCACGGCGAACCGTCCGGCTTCTTGCCGTCCTCGATCACCTCACCTCGCGCTTCGGCATCCTTAAGCTCGATCTTGTCCCGCGTGATGTCGTAGATCTTGGGCACAGTCTCCCCGACGGGGATCACCTTGAGCCGGACGACCGTTCCCCGCTTCCCTCGGATCAGCTTCACGACCTCGTTGAGATTCATGTCGACGACGTCGACCATCTCACCTTCCTGTCCTTGCCCCACGCCTACCACACGGTCCTTCTTCTTGAGCCGACCGTCACGATCGGCGGCGCCACCCGGTGTGAGTTCCATGATGGTCGTGTAGCCGTCTTCGCCTTTGAGCTGCGCACCGATGCCGTCGAGCTGCAAGCGCATCGCGATCGCGAAGTTTTCCTGCGTGCCTGGCGACATGAAGCTCGTGTGCGGGTCGAGGCTGCTGGTGAGCGCGGTGAGATACGTCTCGAGCAGTTCGTCGGCGGTCATCTGGTGCATCCGCTTGGCGAAGCTCTTGTAGCGGCGGAGCAGCTTGTCCTTCGCCTCCTCGGAAGAGGTCTTTTCCATCTTTTGCACGAGCAGGTCGTACTTGATCCGCTTCCGCCAGTTGTCCTCGGCTTCGGCCTCGCTCTTGGCCCACGTCGCCGCCTCACGGTCGATGACAATCGACTCATCCTTGGCGAAATCCTGCGGGCCGTTGACCATTTTTTCGATCAACGGAAGCCTGGCATCGACCCGCTCGAGAAAGCGGTTGAAGACCTCGTACGCGAAGCTCACATCGCCCCGCTTCACCAACTCGTCGAGCGAGTCCCGCTTCTGCAGAAAGCCGTCGATGTCGCTTTGCAGAAAATGCAGCTTCCATGGATCGAGGCCTTCCAAGAAGATCGTAAACCACCTTTTGGCGATGTCGTCGTCGATCGGATGGCGCAGGAAGTGCTCCCGCTCCAGATAGCTGCGAACGGCCAGTGTGATCTGGCGGTCATTGGGGCCGGGCTTGCCGCCTGCTGCGGGGGCGGCAGTGCTGACTGCAGCGGGCTGCTGCGCGACGGCTGTAGGCGGCTGCTCGCCACGGCTCGGCACGACGAGAGCCACGACGAACGCCACGCCGAGCACGGTCGCGAACACAGCCGACATCTGCCGGCTGGCGAAGGGGGGACGATTGCCGCTCACGTGAATTGACTCCTTCACTCGGGACGTTCACCAAAACGCTACGAACCAGACGCTGCCGACCTGAGACTCTTCCCGCATTCTGACGAATCGACCGGTTTCTGACGAGATGTTCTTTGCTGCCTGATTCAGGCCAAAAGCACATTCAGGCCAACCAGACAAGAATCCAGACGACAATCCTGATGGGACTGCCACATCCCTTTGGCCGCCAGCGTCAAGCCGAGGCTACAGCGGGAAGACACTCCACAGCAGCGGCCCGATCGACCAAGGCCCTCGCCACGAGCGGATCAGCCCCGAGTCGCTGCACCTGCACCCATTCAATCTCCGGATGCTCTCGGCGGCCCCGGTCCACCGCGGCGGTCACCTGCTCTTCTACGTGCCCCCGGAAGAGAAGGTGCGGTTGCACGACAACCCGGCGAACGATTCTGGCATCTCCGGCCCGCCGTGGGCCGTCGCTTTCGCTGTTTTCTGGGCCACTTCCCCGCGCCGCATTCGCGATCGCTTCGGCCAGCGTCGGACGAGCCGCGGCCACAAACCCTAACTCGATCCGGCTCTGAGCCGGGCTGTTTGACGGTTCCCCACAGGTTGCCAAGGCGAAGTCGTGCAATTGCCGATGGGCCGTTGGATCGCTCGATCCGCGTCCGATCATCAGGAGCACCGTGTTTTCGGCTGGCATCGGCGTGAGAGATGCCAAAGCCTCGTGGCGGCGGCGCTTCGTGAGGGCCAGGATATCGGGATGACAACCCAGAGCGTCGGATTGCCACACGGCCAGCCCCGCCTTGGCGGCCCCATCGCGAACCGCTTCGGGAACATCCCGGCGGGCATGACCAGCGCTGAACAACAACAGCGGTGCCGCGACGGCTTCCGTGCAGCCCCGTTGGGCCAATCGCTGGAGCGCCTCGCCGATCGAGGGGCCAATGACCTCCAGAAAGCCTAGCTCCACAGCGACATCGGGGAGTGCGTGGGCGACCAGTTCCGCGATCCGCCGCGTCTCCCCAGCCCCCACTGGGTCGGCCGTGCCATGCCCCACGACGACAACACCCCGGGTTCGACCGCCCTGCCAGTCGCGGGCATTCAGAGCCTGCTCAGAAGGACGCCCCCCGACGATCGGACTGAAAAACCCGTGCGCCGAGCGAAAGAGGCCACGGAACGAGCTTTTCAGCAACCGCCGAGCAGCGAGGGCGGAAAGAATTGGCAAGACGGGGACCCTCTTCGGGAGGCAGCCGACCGAGCGTGTGCAACTGGCGGCGTGGATCGGGCTGTGTTGGACCAAGGGACAATCCAGAATCGAGGCTTCCTCGGTCACTGGTCCCGTTCCATCGGCGACAAAACAAATTTATAGTGGGGTGTCTGGAAAAGCCACGTCCCCGCCCGCCCTCCGCCCCCTGCACCTTCCCGTTCCCGGCCGCCCCTACGCCCGAAAGCTCCGTCCGTGTCGAGCGCATCGGTTTCTATTTCCCCAATTCGCACCGCGTCTGCAGCGCTCATGCTGCGGATCGCCGGTCGCCCCGGGCCGACGTTCGTTCTCGACGCTTCGCAGGACAACACACTCGGACGCTCGCCCGAGGCCACCATCGTGGTGGCCGACCGGCTCGCCAGCCGTACCCACGCAGCGGTGCGTTTCGACGCCGTCCACAACACGTGGGTGTTGCACGATCTGCACAGCCGCAACGGCACCCTTCTCGATGGCACGCCGGTGAGTTCGGCCGTGATCGCGGACGGGGCCGTCGTCCGGGTGGGAACGTCGGAACTCGTGTTCAAACTACTTCCGCCAGCGACCCCGACACCGACCATTGCTGCGAGCAGCCACTTCGTCCGCTGTCGCCCGGTGGCGGAACTCGAGGGAAGCGTGCTGCGCAGGTCGTCGATCGGTTCAACCGATGACGCGAGACGGCCACTGCTGCTCTACCAGGCCAGCATCCGACTGCTCGCCTCCCGGAGCATCCGGGAAGTGATCGAGGCCACCCTGGAACTGGCCGCCCAGCATGCGGGGGCCGCGAGCGTCGGCTGGTTTCGCGTGACCGGCGAGATGCGGTTGGAACCGGTCTGCGTCGTTCCACCAGGCGGCGAACTGGCCACCCTCGTCGGCGAATCGACAACGCAACTGGTCGCCCGCGAGGGCAACGCCATCTGGGTGACATCCTCCCGCGAGCCAACTGACGCACACCATCCCGAGCCGGAGATCGCCTGCCTGCCGATTATCGAACGGGAGCGGGTGCATGCCGCTCTGGTCGTGTCGGCCGCGACCGGTGCCATGCGCAGCGCCGACTTTGATTTCCTCGTAGCGCTCGCCAGCCTTGCCTCCGCAGCCTGCTCCGGTCATGCCAGCAGCCCGGCCAGTGACCTCGCCTCTCTGCAGACCGTGAGCATCCACTCGGTATCGGCCGTGCGTTCTCTCCCCGCAGACTCGAACACAAACGGCTAGGCATCCTGTCGTGCAGGGTCACGTCATCGTCGGAGGAGCCGGGGGCGTTTTGGGGCGATCGACTCTTGTCGAGTGCGTTCTACCGACCACCTTACGGGTTGCGGCCCAACCGGGGCACGAGCATGGCCACGTACGACAGCACCGCGACGGCCGCCACGAAGGGGAGCGTGTGCGAGGCATTCAGTGTGAACAGCATTGAGCCCGCGAACGGCCCGAGAATCCGGCCGAGCGAGGCAAACGACTGGTTCACTCCCAGCACCTCGCCCTGCCGATTCGGATCAGCACTCTTCGAGATAAGCGCTGACACCGACGGGTTCACGAAGGCAAAGCCGGCCACCGCCACCGCAGCGGCGAGGTAGAAGAGTTTGTCGAGCGGCCACTGATCCCCCAGCGGCCGGCCGTGCACTGCCCAGGCCACGAGCCCCACTCCCCCGAGGCCTAGGATCATCAGCGCGATGCCCGTCGCGAGCAGCCGCGTTTCCGGCAGTCGCTTGGCAAGCGGCCGATAGAGCCCGCCGGCGATCATCAGCATCAGGCCGATGAAGGCAAAGACCAGAAAGTTGTCGTCGTTGGTCATCTTGAAGGCCGACTCGGTCAGCCGTGCCAGCGTGGCCTCGAAATTGGCAAACGAGAAAATCGAGAGGAAGTAGATGAGCACCAGAGCCCCGACGTGGGGCATCCGCAGGACCGCTGCCGTCCGCGACAGGCTCGGAAACTCCTTGGCCGAGCGAGCACCTGGCCGTCGGGTCTCCTTGAAGACAAAGATCGCGATCAACAACGCAACAAACGAGAGCAGCGACGCCAGTGCCCCCACACCCCAAGGCTGCTGCTTGAAGAGCGCCAGACCGAAGTAGGCAATCAGCGGCCCGAGCGTGAAGCCCGCGCCGAACGCGATCCCGATCAGGGCCATGCCGCGGGCCCGGTTCTCAGGGGTGGTGCAGTCGGCGATCACCGCAGCAGCAGTGCCCACGCTGGCGCCGGCGATGCCGGCGCCCACACGCGAGAGGAGCATGATCGCGAGCGCCGTGGCGGCCTGTTCGGGTGGAAACGTCACGGCAAAGCCGTAGAGCGCATAGAACACGACCGAGCCGAGCAGGCTCAGCAGCAGCATCGGGCGACGGCCGATCGCATCGGAAATACGTCCCCAGAGCGGGCTGAAGACGAACTGCATCAGCGAGAAGACTGAGAACAGGACTCCGATCGTGGCACCGGCGGCGATCGGCGACAGCCCGAGGGCGTTGAGGTAGGGCTCCGCCTGCCGTGGCATCACCGGCAGCACGATGCCGAACCCGAGAAGGTCGATGAAGACGGTGAGAAAGACGATCAACAGCGCCCCACGTGGGGCGGCCGGAGCGGAAGTGGCTCCCGCGGGAGTTGGCGACGAAGCGGTCATGCGTGGTCCAGAGGGAGAGGGATGACGGCGCGACGCGGTTGGTACACTGGATCGCGATGGACGACAGCCAGGTTTCCGACCGACGCAGCCCGCCGCAGAACGCCCTGAGCGTGTCGGAGGTCACGTCGCGCGTCAAGGAGCACCTTGAGTCGCGGTTCTCCGACGTGTGGATCACCGGCGAGATCAGCAACCTCGTGCGGGCCACTTCGGGCCACATCTACCTGTCGCTCAAGGACGAAACGGCCCTGCTTCGCGCCGTTATCTGGCGGGGCACGCTCTCGCAATTGGCCATCGAACCCGTGGATGGCCTGCAGGTGATCTGCCACGGCCGGATCGAACTCTATCCTCCTCGCGGCACCTACCAGCTGACGATCGACCGCCTCCATGCCGTGGGCACCGGAAGCCTCGAGGCACGGCTCAAGAAACTCCACGCCGCTCTCGAACGCGAGGGCATCTTCGCCCCAGGCCGCAAGCGGCCGATTCCACTGTTCCCGCGACGGATCGCCGTGGTCACCAGCCCCACGGGGGCGGCCATCGCCGACTTCCTCACCACACTGCTATCGCGGTGGCGTTGTGCCGAGGTGATCGTTGTGCCGTCGCGCGTGCAGGGAGCCGGGGCGGCCGACGAACTGGCGGCAGCGCTCGCGAGCGTTGCCCAACTCGTGCCGGCAGTCGACGTCATCGCACTGGTCCGCGGCGGCGGTAGCCTCGAGGATCTCTGGAGTTTCAACGAAGAACCGCTCGTGCGGGCGATCTTCGCTTCGCCAATTCCAGTCGTGTCAGGAGTGGGCCACGAAATCGATGTCACGCTGGCCGACCTCGTCGCCGACCTTCGCGCGCTCACGCCGACCGACGCCGCGGTGCGCATCGCACCTGACGGCCCGCAGGTGGCCGCCACGCTCGACATGCTGGGAACGCGGCTGCAGACGGGGCTTCGGCGGAGGATCGACATGGCCCGCGACCGCATCGGCCACATCGCCCGATCGCGGATCTTCGCCGACCCCGACCGGCTCATTCGCGACCGCGCAGCAGCGGTCGAGCAACAGGCAGCGCGTCTCCAGCGACTGATCGTTGCAGCAGTCGATCGCGGCCGTGAACGGCTCGCCGCGACGGCTGCCCGCCTCGAAGCAGGCAGCCCATTAAAACTGCTGGCCCGCGGCTGGTCGGTGACGTGGCTCGATGCCGATGAGGCCGGGCCTGAACCCGTGGCACACCCGACCACGTTGCCTGTGCCGGCGATGCTGAAATCGGTGTCTGGAGTGAAGCCAGGCGCACCGCTTGTGACACAACTGTCCGATGGGAAAATCTGGAGCCGTGTGGAAAGGATCTCGATCGATGACCGCCAACCCTGAACATTCCGCAGCAGCCGAGCCCGCAAACCCAACCCATCCTGCCCCACCGGCAGAACCGCCTTTTGAGACGTCTCTTGCCGAGCTCAACGAACTCGTGAACCGACTCGAATCAGGGGCGCTCGGACTTTCTGACTCGATCGGTGCCTATGAGCGAGGCGTCACCATTCTGCGGCACCTGCATGAACAGCTCGCGGATGTCGAGGAACGTGTGCGATTGCTCGTGCGAATCGACGACCAGGGCCGGCCGATCCTGACCGATATCGCCGCGGAGACGGCTGGATCAGCAACGCCCGCACGGACACAGACAGGCCGACCGAACGGTGGAGCACCAGCCGCCGAGGGCGATGCGAACGGTCGCCGCGCACCGCGTTCCGCCCCCCGGACTGGCCGGCCGAAGCGGCTGCCGGGGATGGACGATGCCAGCGAAGACGTCTAGAATTTGCGACGCTGCGGCGGGGTCGACAGCTTCGAGAATGATCCCGGGCAGAGTGGCATTGTGCATCCTGCCCGTCCGCGGCAGCCACCGTTGCAAACGCCGCCACGATGCCGTGACGCCATAATCGGGATGCCATGATCGGATTGAGCGACGCTCCGCATCTCGACGAGGCGGTGATGCAGTCCCTGGAACGGGTCCGCGCGTTCATCGACGCACGGCTCGACGCGGCGGTCGAGGTTTCCCCGGCAGCCTCGCCTCGTCTCGTCGATTCGATGCGATATGCCCTGCTGGCCCCCGGCAAACGGCTGCGGCCCGCACTGGTTCTCTGGGCTGCTTCCGCCTGTGCGAACGATGCCGCGGCTGACGCGGATCGGTCACGCGAAAAGGCGTGGGAACTGGCTACCCCCGCGGCATTGGCCGTGGAGATGATCCATGCCTACTCGCTCGTGCATGACGACCTGCCCGCCATGGACGACGACGATCTCAGGCGGGGACGGCCTACCTGCCACCGCCAGTTCGACGAGGCAACCGCCATCCTCTGCGGCGATGCCCTTCAGGCCTTTGCCTTTGAAACACTCGCGGAGGGCATGCCGGCCACCACCGCCGCCCGAGCCTGCCTCGTGCTGGCCCGCGCATCGGGCGCGGAATCGCTCGTGGGCGGACAGGCCGACGATCTGGCTGCGGAGCGCGGCTGGGTGAGCGACATGACGACCGCCCCGGCCTCCGAACAGGTGGCGTGGCTGGAACGCATCCACCGGCGGAAGACCGGGGCGCTGTTCAGCGCCGCACTCGAACTGGGCGGCCTGGCGGTTGCGGCCGGTCCGCATCAGCTCGCCATGCTTGCCGCCTATGGGCAGGCCTTTGGGCTCGCGTTTCAGATCGCCGATGACATCCTCGACGCCGAGGGCACTGAGGCCGCGGTCGGCAAGCGAGTCGGCAAGGACGTGGAACGTGGCAAGCTCACCTTTCCTTCCGTGATCGGACTGGGTGCCAGCCGCGAGCGGGCTGCAGACCTGGCCCGGGAGGCGGTCGAGGCGGTGGCCGGCATGGGGCCGGCGGCCGACGATCTCGCCCGACTGGCCCTCTGGATTGTTCGCCGGAATCATTGATCGAACCCGTTGTTGCGGCTGCCAAGCCGCAACAAGCGGATATAACAAGGATGTCAGGGAGCCTCAGCACTCCAGAACACTGGCACCCCAAAACACCAGTGCGCCGAAACACAAGTACGCCAAAATAACAGCACCCAGGATGGGAACAGGATGTTCCCCAGAGCCATGGCAGCGATCCTTCCCTCCATCATGTCGCCCCACGATCTCCAGGGGCTTTCGCCAGAGCAGCTCGAGCAGCTTGCCGCCGAGATGCGCAAAGCGCTCTGCGAGGTGGCGACCAGCCGGACCGCCCATTTTGCCTCCAACCTGGGTGTGGTGGAACTCTGCCTGGCGCTGCATCGTGTCTTTGACTTCAGCCGCGACCGGCTCATCTGGGATACGGGCCACCAGATCTACCCCCACAAGTTGATCACCGGCCGCTTCGGCCGCTTCGGCACGATCCGCACCAAGGGCGGCCTGATGGGCTACCCCAATCCTGACGAGAGTCCATACGACCTCTTCATGACGGGGCATGCCGGTTCGAGCGTATCGACCGCCCTCGGCTTGGCCAGCGGCGATGACCTCTGTGGACGCAGCGACCGCCGCGCCGTGGCAGTGATCGGCGACGGAGCCTTGCCCTCGGGCATCGTCTTCGAGGCCCTCAACAACGCCGGTTTTCTCAAGAAGCGGCTGATCGTCATCCTCAACGACAACCGCATGTCGATCTGCCCGCGAGTAGGCGCCCTTGCCGAATACCTCGACGTGATCCGCACCAATCCCTGGTACCGCGGCCTCCGCAATCAGGCATCGGGACTGATCAAGGGCATGCCGATGGTGGGCGAGTCGATGGGGCGGATGATCGTCAACGTGAAGGACTCGCTGAAGGCCACCATCCACGGCGGGATGCTCTTCGAGTCGATGGGTGTGAGGTATTTCGGCCCGGTCGAGGGGCACTCGCTGCCGAACCTGATCCGCTACCTCGAAATGGTCAAGGACGAGGAGGGGCCGATCCTGCTGCACGTGCTCACGGAGAAGGGCCACGGCTTCAAGCCAGCCGAGGACGATCCCGTTTTCTTCCACACGCCAGCCCCGTTTGAATGCGACGACGACGACTGCATAGTCTCCATCAAGAAATCGTCGGCCCGCTCCTACACCGACACCGCCAGTGCCGCCATCGGCGACTGCATGCGGCGAGATGAGCGGGTGACCGTGCTCACCGCCGCGATGTGCCAGGGCAACAAACTGGAGCCGGTCCGAGAGGAGTTTCCCAACCGGTTCTTCGACGTGGGCATCTGTGAGTCGCACGCCGTTGCCTTTGCAGCAGGGCAGGCCAAGGTGGGCTGCCGACCGATCGTCGACATCTACAGCACCTTCCTGCAGCGGTCGTTCGACCAGATCTTCCAGGAGGTCTGCCTGCAGAACCTGCCGGTGATCTTCATGCTCGATCGGGCGGGCCTCACCGGCCCCGATGGCCCCACGCACCATGGTGCCTTCGATCTCGGCTACCTGCGTCTCTTCCCGAACCTGGCGGTGCTCGCCCCTGGCGACGAGCACGACCTCACCGCCATGCTCGACTGGGCGCTCATGCAGAATGGACCGGTGGCGATCCGATACCCCAAGGCAGTGGTTGAATGCCACGCAGGCGACCGACAGCCGATTGAACTGGGCCGTTCCGAATTGCTCGTCGATGGACACGACGGCCTGATCGTCGCCTGCGGCACGCTGCTGGGCGGCGCCCTCGAGGCGGCGGCGCGACTCCGCGAAGAGGGGCTCGAGGTAGGCGTGGTCAATGCCCGGTTCGTGAAGCCGCTCGATGCCAGGCTGCCGGAGTGGATCGAGGCAGCCCCCTGGGTGGTGACCGTGGAGGAGAATGCACTGCAAACGGGCTTTGGCAGCGCGATACTCGAGGCCGTGAACGATGCGGGCGTGCAAGCGGGACCGCTTCGGCGGCTGGGACTGCCAGACCGGTTCGTCGAGCATGGCGAGCGTGGCGAACTTCTGGCCGACCTCGGCCTCGATGCTGCCGGCATCGCGGCAGCCTGCCGGATCTTGTCGGGCCGGGCGCCTGTGGACGCCGCCGCCACACACAGGTAATGCTGTGTGGGCCCACGGCATGCTGGACCACCCAGCAGCAGCGGGCTGCCGACACTCCCGGGATGGCATCAGTCGCCATGACACCCATGACAGCCATCAGCCCTCTCTCCCGCCTGCGTCCTCAGCAGCCGTCGCCAGCCGGCCTGGGCGCGGTGATCGTCGGCCCCGCCGAACTGCCCCGCGTTCAGACCGAGGCGGTGCGGTTGCAAGCCCGCCTCACGCAGGCAGGCCACAGGGTGACGCTCCGCTTGGCCCCGCGGAGCGACTGGGGGGAAGGCCGGTTTCATCCGGCCGATGGCACCGCCGACATCGTCGTGGTGCTCGGCGGCGACGGCTCGATCCTGCGGACGGCCCGCTGGATGGGCTATGAACAGGTGCCGGTACTCGGCTTCAATCTCGGCACGCTCGGCTTCCTTGCCGATTCCTCGATCGACGAGGCGGAGGCAGCCCTCACGGACATCGTCACGGGAAGCTTCCGACTCGTCGACCATCTCATGTTTGAGACGGAGGTCATCCGGGATTCCACGACGATCCATCGTGAACTGGGTCTCAACGAGACCTCAATCCTCGCCGGCCCACCCTTCTCGATGATCGATA
>CANFQO010000059.1 GCA_947449135.1 Planctomycetaceae bacterium
AGGATCGGGATGTAGACGATCATGATGATGAGCTGACCGAAACAGGCCGGCTTCTTGACGGCACTGGTCGCCTCGAACACGAGCTTCAGCCGGGCGGCACCGCTGGCTCCGGGGTGATGCGCGATTTTCTCCAGAATGCTCTCGATCACCACGACGGATGAATCGACGACGATGCCAAAGTCGATCGCACCGAGCGACAGGAGGCTCGCGGCAATCCCCGCCTGCCACATGCCGATGAAGCCGCACATCATCGAGAGCGGGATCGCAGTCGCCGCCACCAACCCCGCCCGCAGGTTCCCGAGCATCATGTAGAGGATCACGACGACCAGAAACGCCCCTTCGAGGAGGTTCTGGCGGACCGTGGCGATCACCCGGTCGATGAGCTTCGTGCGGTCGTAGACGATCTTCGCCTCGACGCCCTCAGGAAGGGTTTTGACGAGCTTCTCGAACCGGTCGCGGAGCCGCGTGGTGACGGCATAGCTGTTTTCCCCCATCAGCATGAAGCCGAGGCCCAGCACCACCTCCCCCTCGCCGCCGTAGGTGACCGCTCCCTTGCGGATCTCATGGCCGATGACGACCTCGCCCACGTCGCGGATCCGGATCGGCACGCCCTCGCGCGACGCGATCACGATCTTTCCGATCTGCTCGACATCGACCGTGCGGCCCACGCCGTAGACCAGCACGGCGTCTCCGGAGCGATCGATCGAGCCACCGCCAACGTTGAAGTTGTTTCGCGGGACGGCCGCCACCACTTCGTCAAAGGAGAGCCCGTATTTCCGCAGCAAAACGGGGTCGAGCCGGATCTGGTACTGCTTGTTGAGGCCACCCCAGGCGTTCACCTCGGCCACACCGGGCACGCTCCGCAGGGCGGGCTTGAGCGTCCATTCCTGCAGCGTCTTCACGTCGGTGAGGCTCATGCCAGCCTCGCCGCTGGCGGCCGCTTTGGGCACGAGCAGGTAATGAAAGACCTCGCCGAGCCCCGTCGAAACCGGCCCCATCTCGGGCCGTTCGACGCCGCCGGGCACGCTCACGGTCGTAAGCCGCTCATTGATCAACTGCCTGGCGAAGTAGATGTCGGTGCCGTCGCGGAAAGTGACGATCACGACCGACAGCCCGAACATGCTGGCGCTCCGCAGCCCTTCGAGGCCGGGCATGCCGCCCATCGAGAGTTCGATTGGAAAGGTGATCTGCCGCTCGATCTCCTCGGCGACCATGCCAGGCGCCACCGTGTTGATCTGCACCTGCACGGGCGTCGTGTCGGGGAATGCGTCGACCACGAGCCGGTTGACGGCCACCCAGCCGATCAGGCAGACAACAGCCGCCCCCAGCAGCACCCCAATCCGGTGCGACAGCGACCAGGAGATAATTTTTTCGAGCATGGAACGCAGCGACTACAACTCGCCCGCCTCCATCCGGTCGAGCAGGATCTGGCTCTTGAGCACGTGGCTCCCCGCACCGACCACGTGCGTCGGCGTGCCGCCGACAGGGAAGTCGCCCACAATCTCGATGGAGTCGCCCTGCTGCACACCCGGGTGGACCGGACGGGCCGCAAATGCCGCCTCACCGGTCGGCACGAAGACCACCCAGCGACTCCCATCCCACTGCACGCTGTTGCGAGGCACCACGATCGCCGTCCCGCGGCGATCGATCTCGATCCGCCCGTTGCCGAACGTGTTGGCCCGCAGCCCCACCGGTGCCGGACGACCTGAAGGCGAGCCCGCGACCGTCGGTCCTGAGCTGCCCGAAATCTCCGCGCGAACTTCCAACGTCCGCGTCTCCTCGTTCACCTCGGTGCTGATCCATGAGATCCGGCTCTCGTACTCATCCGTCGAGCCATCGGGACGGAACCACACCGGCTGGCCGAGCGCCACGCGACCGGCGTCCTCCTTGCTGATGTTGAGCACGACCCACATCGTGGAAACATCGGCCACCTCGAAGATCGGCGCTGCGGGGTCGATCACCTCGCCCACCACCGCGTCGCGGCCGATCACGATGCCGTCGAAGGGGGCATAGAGCGGCAGCAGGTTTGAGGTGATGCCCTCGGGGTCGATCGTCTTAAGCAGCGAATCGGGCAGCCCGACGGTGCGGATGCGGGCGGCCCGCGCGTCGTCTGAAAGCGGTTCGAACTCGCTTATCGACACGTTCAAGCCGAGGTTCACGAGGGCCTGTTCAGCGATCGTCAGATGATTGCGTGCCTCGCGCAGGCCAGACTTCGCCTCGCGAAGCTGCCGCCCCATCACCGCTCCCTGTACCTCCTCGAGGATCGCCAACTGCTCCTTGCGGGCCTCGTGAGACACGAGCGCGTTGAGGAAATCGGCCTTGAACCGGCCCACATCGCGACTCTCGATGACCAGGAGCACCTCTCCCTTGTGGACCGTATCGCCGAGATGCTTCTCCACCCGCCAGACGCTGCCCGGCACGCGGGCCGAGAGCTGCGCGATGTGCCGCTGGTCATAGTGCACGACGCCGCTGGCCACCAATTCACTCACCATCGACCGTTCTTCGACCGGCACCAACTCGATGCCGGTCCGCTCCATCGCCTCCTTGGACTTGAAGCGGACGGCGTCGGCCTCGCCGGCCTGCACGTCCCCATGCTCAGCCACGGCCTCCTCGCCGTGCTCAGGAGCCGCGTGCGCGGCGGCAGCGTGGCCGTCGGCATGACCGCCGAAGCCGAAGGTCCAATGGGTGGCATGACCAAACCAGCCGACCATGGCGAGGGCGGCCGTCGTCACGATGGAAAGTGCCCAGCTCGCCAACGCCGCGATGATTTCGACACGAGTGAGGCGGACGCGTTGTTGACGCGGAGGCATCGGAGCAGCTCCTTGTGAAGGTGCGTGATCGACAAAGGACAAGCCGGGATTCGCCCGCTGGAGGCCGCTCACCCTGGGGTGACCCACGACCGCTCCGCCTGAGCTGCCGTAAGCCGGTGTGTTCCGAAGATGTCTGGAGGGAAGGGGTGGGAGGACGGTGAGGAGGAATCGAAATCGAAAAATGTTCGACAACTCAACTGATCAACGAACGGCACCAAGGCGGCGGACCTCCGTCGCACGATGAACCGACCGTTGCCCCGACCGCGTCCAGAATCGCCGTCGGGAGAAACCTGTCGTTCTTGAAAGAGTATGCACCGGCCGCAAAGCCTGTCCAGCCCCTGCGTTGTCGGTTTTTCGGACCATGACTACACTTCGGGGGTCAGGAGAGAGTCGCAAGACCGCCGAAGGCTGAACGCTCAGGCAAAAGTACTGACTAGCACGCTGTTGGAGAGCGACCCGAGTCTCAGGACTCGAGTCCACCGAAGGGGCAAACCGTGGGCGCGGCCCGCGGCGAATCTCTCAGGTCCAAGGACAACAGGGTTCCCGTGGAGGCTCGCGGCTCCACGGCCAAGATCACCCAACCTTGGAGCCCTGTCATGCCTGCATCCCCCTCCGCTCAGCGATCCGCCATCCCGCTGGCATCTCTGGAAAATCCCGCCGAATTCCGGGCCCGGCACATCGGGCTCGATGCCGCCGACGAACGGCACATGCTCGACGCGATCGGCGAGGCCTCCTGCCAGTCGCTCGTGGACGGCATCGTGCCGGCGAGCATCGCCCGCCACGAGACCATGAAGCTCCCGCCCCCCATCACGGAGGCGGCAGCGCTCGAGGAACTCAAGGGCATCGCCTCACGAAACAGACTCCTCAAGAGCTTCATCGGGCAGGGTTATCACGGCACCCACACACCCGGCGTGATCCTGAGAAACATTCTCGAGAATCCGGCCTGGTACACCGCCTACACGCCCTACCAGGCTGAGATCAGCCAGGGCCGCATGGAGGCACTCGTGAATTTCCAGACGATGGTCTGCGAACTCACCGGCATGCCGATCGCCAACGCATCGCTCCTCGACGAGGCCACCGCCGCCGCCGAGGCGATGACGCTGGCCAGACGAACCTCCACCAGCACGAGTCAGATGTTTCTGGCCGATGACCGCTGCCACCCGCAGACGCTCGAAGTGCTCCAGACACGGGCCCAGCCACTGGGCATCGAGGTCCGGGTCGGCAGCATCGCCGATCTGATCAACCAGCACGACTGCTTCGGCGTGCTCGTCCAATACCCCGCGACCGACGGCACGCTGGCCGATTGGCACGACCTCGCCGAACGGGTCCACGCCAAGCAGGCCGCGCTCTGCGTGGCGACCGATCCTCTGGCCCTGACGCTGCTCGTGCCGCCGGGAGAATGGGGGGCCGACATCGTCATCGGCACCACGCAGCGGTTTGGCATGCCGATGGGCTGCGGCGGCCCGCACGCTGCCTTTTTTGCCTGCCGCGATGCCTTCAAACGGTCGCTGCCGGGCCGCCTTGTGGGCGTCAGCATCGATGCGGAAGGCCGGCCCGCCTACCGGCTCGCACTGCAGACCCGCGAGCAGCACATCCGCCGGGAGAAGGCCACCTCCAACATCTGCACGGCGCAGGTGCTGCCGGCGGTGGTGGCGAGCATGTATGCCGTCTACCACGGTCCGGCGGGCCTTACGCGGATTGCCCTGCGTGTTGCCTCCTACACCGCCGTGCTGGCCGACGGGCTGAAGCGACTCGGTGTGACGATCGTCAATGCCCATGCCTTCGACACGCTCGCGCTCACCACGGGCGGCCAGACGCAGGCTCTGGCGGCGCGGGCCCGCGAGCTCGGCATGAACCTGCGGCAGCTCGATGCCACGACGCTCTCGATCACGCTCGACGAAACCACCACCCGTGACGATCTCACGCGGCTCTGGCAGGTCTTCGCCACGCCGGGCCAATCGCTGCCCGACCTGACCGTCTACGAGCAGGGCCTCGAGCCGCTCATCCCGGCCGCACTGCGGCGGACCACCGACTTCCTGACGCATCCGGTGTTCAACACGCACCACAGCGAAACCGCGATGCTCCGCTACATCCGTAGCTTGAGTGACAAGGATCTGGCGCTCGACCGCAGCATGATCCCGCTGGGCAGTTGCACGATGAAGCTCAACGCCACCAGCGAGATGATCCCGATCACCTGGCCCGGTTTCGCCGGGCTTCATCCCTTCGCGCCGGCCGACCAGCTCGAGGGCTATGCGGTGCTCGAACGCCAGCTGCGCGAGTGGCTCTGCGAGGCCACCGGATATTCCGGCATCAGCCTGCAGCCCAACGCCGGCAGCCAGGGGGAGTATGCCGGGCTGCTCGTGATCCAGGCCTGGCAGCGGGCCCGTGGCCAGGGCCACCGCACGATCTGTCTGATTCCGTCTTCCGCTCACGGCACGAATCCAGCCAGCGCCCAGATGGTCGGCATGGAGGTCGTGGTCACCGGCTGCGACGCACACGGCAACGTCGACCTCGCCGAACTGCGGGCCAAGTGCGAGCAGTACAGCGACCGGCTGTCGGCGGTGATGATCACCTACCCGAGTACCCACGGCGTCTTCGAGACCCAGATCAAAGAGCTCTGCGAGATCGTCCACCGCCATGGTGGCCGCGTGTATGTCGACGGCGCCAACATGAACGCCCTGGTCGGCGTGGCGGCCCCCGGTGCCTTTGGCGGCGACGTGAGCCACCTGAACCTTCACAAGACGTTCTGCATTCCGCACGGTGGCGGCGGCCCCGGCGTCGGCCCGGTCTGCGTGGTCGCCGACCTCGTGCCCTTCCTGCCGGGCCATGCCACGGCGGGCCTGCCGACGGGCGCCGTCGGCGCCGTGTCGGCCGCGCCGCTGGGCAATGCCGCAGTGCTGCCGATCAGCTGGATGTATTGCCGCATGATGGGGCCCGTGGGCCTCCGTCGGGCGACCGAGACCGCCATCCTCGCCGCCAACTACGTGAGCTTCCGGCTTCGCGACCATTTTCCGACCCTCTACTCGAGCGAGAACGGCCGTGTGGCACACGAATGCATCCTCGACCTGCGGCCGTTGAAAGAGACCAGCGGCATCACGGCCGAAGATGTGGCCAAGCGACTCGTCGACTACGGCTTCCACGCTCCCACGCTGAGTTTCCCGGTGCCGGGTACGCTGATGGTGGAGCCGACCGAGAGCGAGCCGCTAGCCGAACTCGACCGGTTCGTGGCGGCAATGATCGCGATCCGGGAGGAGATCCGGCAGGTCGAGGAGGGCGTCTGGCCGCAGGACAACAACCCGCTCAAGCATGCGCCCCACACCGCCGCCGCGATCACCGGAGAGGACTGGGACCGCCCCTATTCCCGCGAGATCGCGGTGTTTCCCGTGCCCTCGCTCAAGCGAGGCAAATACTGGCCTTCAGTGGCCCGTGTCGACAACGTCCACGGCGACCGCAACCTGTTCTGCAGCTGCGTGCCGGTATCAGCCTGGGCCGAGTAGGTTTCCACCCGGGGCTTCATGGAGCTTGGCGGATCGTTTCCCAAAAAGCCCCCGGCGGGAGCCGGGGGACTCCGGGTGGCAACACCGTCCCGCCTGCCACGCCGATACCAGTATCGCCCAACCACCCGGCGTCCCGTCGCTTCCGCTCAGGGCTTTGATCCGTGGGTGCTCCATCCGGCTGAGTGACGCTCCCGTGGAATAAAAGCCCCCGGCGGGAGCCGGGGGACTCCGGGTGTGAACACCATCCCGCGTGCCATGCAGACCCGGGCTCGCCCATCGAACCGGTGTCCCCGGACTTCCGTCCGGGGATTCTTGTCAAACGCGCGTCAGGCCCGGAGGGCCGGGTGAGCACCAGCGGGCGGAGGCCCGCCAAGAAAAAATCGCACGATGCGATGTTTTTCGTGAAGCAACGTCCCCGGACTTCCGTCCGGGGCTTCTTGTCATGGACGACGCAAGCCGTTTGGCAAAAAGCCCTGCGTCAGCCGGTCAACTCTTGTAGCGATCGCTGCCCGCGTCGGGCTTCACGCCCTCGGGGGTCTCGTCGCTAGCAATGTCAAACCACTCTGGCTTGAAATTGATCCGCGCCTGCGTCTCGGGGTTTGCCAGGGCGATGTTGCTCACGAGCGCGATCACCGCGTCGGCGATCGCCACTTCTGGCTTGCACCGTGGCTGGTTCTCCGGCGACGGATTGCGGATGCACCAGGCCCAGTGCTCCATCTCTTCGGTGTAGCCGCGGGAGGGGGGAGCCCCATCGCCGCCTGGCTTGCCGCCGGCCGCCGGTCCACCACCACCGCCGCCACTCTCGGTGGTGTCGAGCGTGGGAGCGCCGTCCTTGCCCTTGGCAACCGTCACGCGGGTGTCCTTCGCCGCTCCCTTGTAGAGCATCACGTCCTGCTCACGTTCGAGGACGAGCGTGCCCTTGGTGCCCATCACCACCTCGCCGTAGTCACCAAATCCGTTGCCGTTGATCGACGAGTAGGTGACGACGATCTTCTTGTTCTTGTCCTGTTCGTAGCCCGGGGCCGGATACTCATACATGCAGTAGACGTGATCCTCGACCTCGCGATCCGCCGGGAAAATGCTGCGATTGCCGACGGCCGTGACGGTCAGCGGCTTCACCTTCTGCCCCTCGCCGTGCATCGCCGACACGAAGATGCCCGCCGCGTCGAGTTGGTGGCTGCCGAGTTCGGCCATCAGGCCGCCGCCGGTGCGGTTCCAGAGCCGCCAGCGAAGAAGTTCCTCCATCGGCTGGCGGGTGGCACCGTCGCCGAGCGTCATGGACGTGTAGCCGTACTTCGCTGCATCGACCACCTTGTCAGAAATCTGGGCCTCGAGCTGCGCGATCTTCTTGGTCAGCCCGGCAATGTCCCCCGGCTTGGCGGAGTCGAGATCCTTCTTCCAGCCAGCCAGTTTCTTGACAAGCGATTCGTCCTCGGGCATCGGCGGCTTCCAGCTGTCATTGCCAGGAAGGTTGCCACGGTGCCACTGCGCCCGGATCGAGTGCAGATCACCGAGCAGACGGGCCTTGCCGATGGTGTGGACGGCGTTGTCGTAGAGCACGCTGTAATGCCGCTGGTGGCCGGTGGCCAGGATCTTTCCCGTCTCCCGGGACACCCGGCCCATCTCCTTGCACTCGTGGATCGAGTGTCCCATCAGCTTCTCGGTGAGCACATGCTTGCCGGCCCGCATCGCCTTGATCGCCGCCACCGAATGGAGATGGAGAGGCAGAGCGATGATGATCGCCTCGATGCTGTCATCAGCCAGCAGTTCTTCATATGCCCCGTAGACCTTGACCTGCTTGCGAGCCTCGTCCTCGCTGGTCCACTTGTATTTCGACATCAGTCCCGGCCGGGCGGTGTAGGCAGCGGGGCTGGAAACGTCGCCATGGAAGGCGCGGAAGACGTTGTAGGGACGGATGTCGGCGATCGCCACGACATTGAGGTAGTCGGGATTGTGGGCCCCCAGGAGCACGCTTCCCTCGTCGCCGGTACCGAGAACACCAACGCGGAGCGGGTCGCCCACGCTCTTCCCGTAGCCGAAATAGATCGATCCCAGACCAGCGCCGGTGGCGATTCCCGCCGCGACGGTGCCGGTGAGAAAATCCCGCCGCGTGATGTTCACGGCGTCGGTGAAATTCTCCTTGCCGATCGTTTTCTGGGGTTCCGACAGGTTCATCGCATCACCTCACCTAAAAAGTGCGCACCAAGGCGTCAAGCGTGGGAGTCTGCCCGGCAACAGCCGGACAGGGGACAGAACTTTCCGAGCCATTTCGCGAGGAAAAAGTCGAGGCCACTCCAGCCGCCGGTGGGCAGACTGGCGATGGCGAGCAGAGCGGCGAGCTCCACCCATTGGTTATACGTAGGCTGGGCCCCGGCCACCCAAAACGGCTGGGTGGCGAGCACGCTGGCCAGGAAGCAGACGCCCCCCATGGCGTTGAATTTCACGCACAGGCCCAGCACAAGGCAGGCTCCGATCGTGACCAGCGACCAGCTCACGAACCGGTCGGCCCTCCAGAGCGGGGAGCGGCCCGCAGCGGCATCCAGCAGCCGACGGTCGGCGGCCGACCGCGGCTCGTCCCACTCGGCCACGAGCTTTTCGCCGATCGCGGCGGCATCCTTCATCCAGCCAGCCGACTGGGCCCCGAGTTCACGACGCTTCTTGGCCACGCGATCGCGGGCGAAGGGGACCTCGGACGCCGTGGGCGACCGCTCCATGGCGGCCAGCCGTTCCTGCTGGAGCCGGTAGTCAGCGAGATCTTCGCCGATCCCCGCGAGGAAGTCATCGAGTTCTGTAGTTGCCTCGGTGAGCCGCCGCTCGGCGTCGGCACGGCCCGCTGCGTCGAGGGGCAGGATTTTTTCCCGGTCAGCCAACTGTTTCTGCCAGCCAGCGACAACGCTCGTTTTCCAGTCGGTAACGGCCTCACTCAGCGGCCGACCGTCGGGAGTGCCGAGCGTGGCCGACCAGTTGCCCGTTTCGGGCAATGAGGCGCGGAAGAAATCGGCCAATGGCCCCACGGCGGCCTTGCGAAATCCGGCGCTCGACCAATCGGGATCGCGCAGATGGCTCAAGCCCTCGAGGAAAAAGTGCATCCCGACGACGATCCTCAGGAAGGCGAGGGCCGTGACGGCCAGCAGCGTGGAACGCATGGGATTCACCGAAAAAAATGCGGACGTTCAGAAGATTGTGGGCTGATCAGCCGGGAAGAGGCCGTCGAATCACAGTGTATCGGCAGCCCCGTCTGGAATGATTCATCCCGATCTCCTTATTGAAGCATGAAAAGCCGCGGCAGCAAGCGGGGGGACATCAGCGGCATCCCCCGCCAATGGCCGACTTGCCAATTCGGGCCCGTTCCGACGAAAACCGTAGCCATGCGCATCGTCCTCTGTTATCCCGTCGAGCCCCACCACATCGCCCAGATTCGGGCGGTCGCTCCCGACGCCGAACTCGTCGACGCCGGCCAGGAGCGGGTGGCGGCCGAACTTCCCACCGCCGACATCTTCTGCGGTCACCCCAAGGTGCCTGTTCCCTGGGAGTCCGTTGTAGCCGAGGGCCGGCTCCGTTGGATCCAATCGTCCGCCGCTGGGCTCGACCACTGCCTGGTTCCGGTCGTGGTCGGTTCAAACATCATCGTCACGAGTGCTTCGGGTGTGCTCGCCGACCAGGTGGCCGAGCATGGCCTCGGTCTGGCGATCGCCTGCACCCGGCGGCTTCCCCTCTTCATGCACCAGCAGCAGCGGCAGGAGTTCGTGCGTCGTCCCACCCGCGACCTCACCGGCGCCACGGTCGGCATCGTAGGCCTTGGTGGCGTAGGCCGCCGGCTCGTGGAGGTCCTGACGCCATTTCGCGTCAGGATTCTCGCCACCGATTACTTCCCGGTCCGCAAGCCGGCCGCGGTCGAGCAACTCGGGGGCCCCGAAACGCTTCCCGCCGTGCTGGAGGCCGCCGACATCCTCTTTCTCTGCGCACCGCTCACGCCACAGACCCGCGGCATGATCGACGCGACCGCGATCGCCCGCATGAAACCCGGCGCCATTCTGATCAACATGGCCCGTGGTCGGCTCGTCGATGAGAACGCCCTGGTCGACGCGCTCGAAAGTGGCCACCTCGATTCCGCCGCGGTCGATGTCACCCCCATCGAACCGCCGCCAGCGGAAAGCCGCCTCTGGGGAGCCCCCAGGCTTCTCATCACGCCGCATGTTGCCGGGCAGTCGGCCCGCCGAATTGATGCGATGACCGATTTTTTCTGCGATAATCTCCGGAGATATCTGTCGGGAGCGCCGCTCAGGAATCTGGTCGACAAGCGGCTCGGGTTTCCCGAACCGCCGGCCGATGCACCACGTAGCAAGGCACTATGACCAGCCAGCCGGACACGATGAACACCACGATCTACCAGGAGGGACACCCGACGATTTCCGTCAGTGGTGACGTGGGCAGCCGTTGCCCCGAGGAACTCCTCTCCCGCTATGGCGAAATCCTCGATGCCGGCAGGCTCAGCTGGACCGAATACCATGCGCTCACACGTCGGCTGGGATCGGGAGGGCAGGGGGTGGTGTTCCTCACGGAGCGGCGGGGCACCGACAATTTCAGCCTGCCGGTGGCCCTCAAGATCTTCTCGCCGGAGCGGTACGAGTCGCAGTCGCTCTACGACGAGGGGATGAACCGGATCGCCAAGGTGGCCGCGCGGGTCGCTCAGATCCAACAGGACAACCTGCTGGATGTGCACAACTTCGTCGAGCAGCGGCGAATTCGCATCATGGAGATGGAGTGGATCGACGGCTTCGACCTCTCGCGGCTGTTGGCCCCGGATCTACTCGTGCAAACGCGGGCGAGCGTGGGGGACGACCGCTGGCAGCACCTCAATAACGTCATCGTGACGGCAGGCCCTCTCCAGTCCCGGCTCAAGCCCGGTGTGGCGATCGCGATCATTCGCGAGTGCCTGGCGGCACTCGCCGCCCTCCATCGTGAGGGGGTCGTCCATGGCGACATCAAGAGTTCCAACATCATGGTGAAGCGGACGGGCAACGCGAAGATCATCGACATCGGCTCCGCCCTGGCGCTCGACGACATGCCCCCCAACCGCACCTGCACGCCGTCGTATGCGGCTCCCGAAGTGCTGGAAGGCCGCGAAAACACTCCCCGTTCCGACCTCGCCAGCCTCGGCTACGTGCTGATCGAGATGCTCTCCGGCCGGCCGCCATTCGCTGGCCTGCAATCCTACCGCGACCTGCTGGAGGCGAAGCGGTCGCTCGCCCACCGACTCCCGCAGATTCTGCCGACGGATGTCACCTGCAACGAACTGCTGATGAACTTCATCAAGGGCATGATCGCCTCCGACCCGGCGCGGCGGTTTCCGAGCGCCGAGGATGCCGATCTGGTCAAGGAAGGCGCTGCGAGCTTCCACCGCCAGCTGATTGTGGGAGGCCTCGCAAGCGAATACGACAACGAGATTCGCGCCTGGCTGGAACTGCTTGAATAACTGGCTGTGGAGAAAGCCGTCCACGACCTTTTTCCGCGAAGTCGACCGGATCGCTCACGCCCGCCCGGCTCTCGATCACCCCGTCTCGCTCATCCCGCATTCGTACCGTACAGCCACGCGGAGAGCCGTGAGGCCATCTGCTCGAGAGGCACCGTCTCGTCGACCAGGCCGGCATCGTTGACCGCCTTCGGCATGCCGTAGACGACGCATCCTGCTGCCGCCTGCGCGAGCACCGTGCCGCCTCGCTGCTTTAGTTCGCGGCACCCGTCGAGCCCGTCGCAGCCCATCCCGGTGAGCACCGCCGCCAACACTCTGCCGCCGTAGAGCCGCGCCGCCGACTCGAGAAGATGGTCGACCGACGGACGACAGCCACGCCGCCGTGGACTGTCGTCGAGCACGCAGACAACCTGCTCTCCCCGCTGTTCCACGCCGAGATGCTTGCCTCCCGGTGCAATAAATACCTGCCCCGGCCCGACAAGCATGCCGTCGGCTGCCTCCAAGACCCGCAGCGGCGACATCCCGTCGAGGCGTTCGGCAAGGCTGGCGGTGTACTGCGCCGGAATGTGCTGCACGACGAAGACCGGCACCGACACATCGGCGGGCAAGAGCGGGATCACGGCCCGCAGGGCCTGAGGACCACCGGTGGAGGTGCCGATCACGACGGCATCGAATCGTGTTGCCGTGGTGGGCCGCAGCGGCCGCTTGGGAAGCGGTCGCTCAGGGAGCGGCGCCGCGGGCCGTGACGGCGCGGCGGACGTCTGCGGAGATGCCATGCTCTCCCGGACGGCGACCAGTTTCTCGGTGAGTTCGCTCTGAATGGTATCGCGGGTGACGTGCAGATCGACACCGGCGGGCTTGAGGATAAAGTCAAATGCCCCCTCCATCAGGGCCGCGACCGTCGTCGGCGCACCCTGCGCGGTGAGACTGCTCACCATGATCGACCGGGGTGAGACACCTCGCTGCTTCAGGGCCCGCAGCACCTCGATGCCATCCCGCCCCGGCATCTGCACATCGAGCGTGACCACGTCGGGCTTCACCCTCTCGATAAGATCCACCGCCGCGTTGCCGTCGGCCGCCGTTCCAACGACCTCAACGCCCGCGATCCGCCCCAGCACCGTGAGGAGCATCTGCCGATACAGGGCCGAGTCGTCGACCACGACAACCCTGAGAATGCCTGAAAAGGGAACGCCTGAAGACATCGTGAAAAACGGGCCTGGAGGGCGACGCGGGGAGGCGAGGGGGGGGTGGACTCCTGCCGATCGTACCGATGATACCAACGACCGGCTTCTCCCCATGCAGCCAGCGCATTCACAAGTTTGAATCTACGAAGTTCCCAAGTTATACCTCGGGATGTCTTTCGTAGAACCAGAGAGCCGACTTTTCACGGCTCCCAGTTCGCCTTCGCACAGGTACCACCGGCATGGAATCGGCCCGCGCTCCAGACGCAAAACAAGCCGCCTCGGCTCAGTTCGTCGGCTTCGAAATCGACGGCCAAAAGTACCTGTTTCGCATTGAGCGAATCCAGGAAATCATCACCCCCGGTAGCGTGACCCGCGTGCCGGATGTGCCTGCCTACGTCGTCGGGGTGAGCAATCTCCGCGGCACGATCATTCCCGTCATCGACCTCCGGCTGCTCTTCGGTCTCACCGCCCGCGAGCCCAACGCCGACACCCGCACGATCGTCGTCAACATTGGCAACCGCACGATGGGCTGCATGGTCGACGCCGTTTCGCAAGTGATTCGCATTCCGGTCGATCAGATCCACTCGGCCCCCGACACGGTTGCCACCGACGGGCAGAGGTCGGTCGAGGGCTTCGCCCGTGCGGGCGACGACCTGTTCATCCTGCTCGACGCGGGCAGCCTGCTCGATCCAGCCGGTCTCGCCGGCGTCCACCGCGCCGGCGTCCCCGGCGTCACCCCTTCCGACAAGGCCTCCTGAGATGAAGTTGTCTTCCGATCGATCCCTTCGCAATCTGGTCCTCGCTGCCCTCCTGGCGATGTCGCTCGTGCCACTGACGCTGCTCGGCGTTGCGATGTATCGCTCCGCGGCGGCCTCGCTCCGCGCGCAGGCGTTCGCAAGACTGGAGGCAGTTCGCACGATTACCGCCCAATCGGTCGAACGGTATTTCCAAACGATGCGTGAGGAACTCCTCGTCGCCGCCGGTGGTCCACTGGCCCGGGAATCAGTTGTGGCGTTTCGCAATGGGTGGCAGGAACTGCCGGTCAACAACGACGCCGCGGCAGAAACTCGGCAGGACCTCGCGGGCTACTATGCCGCTGAGTTCGCTCCGCTCTATACCAGCAAAAATAACGAAGCCGTCGACATGCGGCCGTTCATCGACGCACTCGATCCACGCGGCCTGATGCTCCAGGACGGCTATCTCCGCAGGAACCCGAATCCCGTTGGTTCAAAACAGCTGCTCGACGCCGCCGACGACGGCTCCGCCTACTCCCGCACCCATGCCAAGGTGCACCCGATCTTCAGGGAGATGCTCGAACGATACGGCGTCTACGACATCTTCCTCATCGACGCCGCCTCGGGCACGATCCTCTACACGGTCTTCAAGGAGATCGACTTTGGTGCGTCGTTGACGTCCGGCCCGCTCGCCTCCAGCAACCTCGCCAAGGCGTTCCGCGAGGCGGTCGCGCTTGGCCGCCCCGGCACCATCGCCTACGGTCAGTACAGCCGCTACCTGCCGTCGCTGATGGACCCGGCGAGCTTCATCGCGACGCCGCTCCTCGACGGTGACACGGTCGTTGGCGTGCTGGCGTTCCAACTGCCACTCGACAAGACCAATGCCATCATTGGCCAGACGACTGGCCTGGGAGAGACGGGCGAGACCTATGCCATCGGACCCGATCGGATGTTCCGCTCCAACTCCCGGTTCGCCAAGGATCTCGGCGTTGCATCGACGATCATCAACCCGAAATTCAAGGTCGACACCATCCCGGTCCGAAGCGCCCTCGACGCCGGTGAGTCGGGAACGGCGATCGGCCGCGACTACCGCAACATGCCCGTGCTCTCGTCATGGATGCCGGTCACGGTTTTCAAGGGCGACGCCGCCGGCAATGGGGCGGTGCGTTGGGCACTGATCTCAGAAATTGACGAGTCCGAGGTGATGGCGCCGGTGTACCGGCTGCGTCGGTTCGGCCTGCTCCTCTTCGGGCTGACCGCGGCCGGCATCGCGCTCGCGTCGTTCTTCATCGCCCGCCGGCTCACCCGTGACCAGCAAGCCCAGCAACAGCTCTCCGAGATGGTGGGCAACACCTCGATGCAGCTGCTGCTGGCAGACACGAACGGCACCATCACCTACATGAATCCGGCCTCGGATAAGTCGCTGCGGCAACTCCAGCACCTCTTGCCCCGTCGTGTCGAAGAGATCGTCGGCGGATCGCTCGACATCTTCCCGGCCCCCGCGGAGCGGCCCTGGCAACTGTTGGCCAGTCCCGACAGCCTGCCCCGCCGCGAGCAGGTCACGCTCGGATCGGAGGTTCTCGACCTCAACATCTCCGCCCTCAGCGACTCAAGCGGCCGCTATATCGGTCCGCTGATCACCTGGGACGTGATTACCGACCGCGTCCGCGGCGAGCAGCGTGAGCATGAGCTTCAGAAGCAGATGGTCTCCGCCAAGGAAGCCCTCGAGACGAAGGTGGGGCTGCTGTCGGAGGTTTTCGGCGCGGCCTCGAAGGGGGACCTGAGCCAGACCGTCGCTGTCGAGGGCAATGACGAGATGTCTGTTCTGGCCGGCAACGCCGGCCGCATGCTCGGCGATCTGCGGGAGGTCATCCGGCAGATTTCCGAGGCAGCCGACCAGCAGAACGACGGGGCGCGGATGATCGCGGAAAGCGCCAACAGCCTCAGCGACGGGGCACAGTCGCAAGCCGCCAGCGTCGAACAGATGACGGCAGCCGTCGAGCAACTCGCGTCATCGATCGCCGTGATCTCGAAGAGCGCGGTCGAATCGCGGGCGCAGGCCAGCCGCACCACGCAGCTGGCACAGGCTGGCAGCCAGGCTGTCCACGATGCCATCGACTCGATGCGGACGATCCGCCGGTCTTCGGAACAGATCAACGACATCATCCAGGTGATCAGCGAGATCGCCGCCCAGACCAACCTCCTCGCGCTCAACGCGGCCATCGAAGCGGCCCGGGCCGGTGAGCACGGCCTGGGATTCGCCGTGGTCGCCGACGAGGTGCGGAAGCTCGCGGAACGTGCCAGCGAGGCCGCCAAGGAGATCACGCAGCTGATCAACGAGTCGACGCAACGGGTTCAGGAAGGGGCCGACCTCTCCGAGAAGGTCGGTCAGTCACTGGCGGCGATCGTCTCTGCAGTCGAGTCGACGGCGTCTGGAATCGCCAGCATCGCTGCCTCGTCGGAATCCCAGTCGGCCAACGCCGGCGAGGTGAAACTGGCAATCCGCTCGGTGTCGCAGACCACGGAGTCAAACGCCGCGGCCGCTGAGGAGATGGCCGCCAGTGCCGAGGAACTCGGCGCCCAGGCTCAGGGTTTGCGTGACCTCGTGAAACGGTTCCGAGTATAACGCCGCGTGCTGGCGTCATCGCGGCCCGTGGAAAGGAGCTCCCGTGAGCGGATTGATCTCGCTGACACCCGAACAGTTCACGATGTTCCAACAGTTCATCTATCGGCACACCGGGATTTGGACACTGGACGGCAAGACCGCGCTCCTGAGCAACCGCATTCGTCGCCGCCTCCGCGATCGCGGGCTCGAGTCGTTTGACGAGTATTACAAACTGCTGTCCGCAGGAAGCCTGGCCGGAGAACTTGAGTCGTTCATCGACGCGATCACCACCAACGAAACCTACTTCTTCCGCACGTCCGAGCACTTTGACTGGTTCGCAGGTCCCTTCCTCGACGACGTGATTGCACGGGCGGCGGCCGGCCGGAGGGAACGATCGCTGCGGGTCTGGTCGGCGGCATGCAGCAGCGGCGAGGAGCCGTATTCGCTCGCCATCTGCCTCGCGGAAAATGCACCGCGACTGGCCGGCTGGACGCTGAAGGTTGTCGGCACCGACATCTGCGAGACGGCGCTGCAGACGGCGCGCACCGCGACCTACGGGCCAAAGGCGCTCGAGCACGTCAGCCCTGAACGCCTCGCCCGGCACTTCGTCGCCGATACTGCGACCAAGGACACCTGGCGGCTCAAGCCGGCCGTCGCCGGGCTCTGCGAATTCCGTCGGCACAACCTCCTCGAGCCGATGGCGGGGCAGAAGTTCGACTGCATCTTCATTCGCAACGTGCTGATTTATTTCGACCGCACCTCGAAACCGATCGCCCTGCGGCATCTCATCGATTCACTCCAGGGCGGCGGCTGCCTTGTGGCCGGATCGACGGACGGCGCCCATGACTTTCTCGACGGCCTTGAGCGGCGTTCGAACTTCGTCTACCAGAAACCCTGAAAGATCGCCGCCATGGCCGACAACAACCGCCGCAACCAGGACCTGCCCGCCGATGACATGGCGGAATTCCTCAGCGTCTACATCGACGAGACGGGCGAGCAGTGCGACCAGATCGTTCAGCTGTTGCTCGCACTCGAGTCGGAGCCCCGTGACGCCCGCCGGATCGCCGAGGCATTCCGGTTAATCCATTCGATCAAGGGATCGGCGGCGATGCTGGGGCTCGACAGGATCACGGGCCTCGCCCATCACCTTGAAAGCCACTTCGAGCGACTGCGGTCAGGCAGCCTGCTCCTCGATGGCCCCACGATCGAGGTGGCCCTGCGGTGCATCGACTACTTTAGGACCTGCAACGATCGGCTGCGGCAGGGGGAGAAGCTCGAGCCGGTCGACGAACTGACCGACGCAGTCAAACGGCTGACACAGGCGCCACCAGCCACCGCCCAACGGCCAAGCAACACTCCAGCACCTGCAGCAACTCCAGCACCTGCCGCGCCTGCCGCGCCCGCAGCGCCGGCAGCCCCGGCAGCAGCTTCGGTTCCGGCCGCACCGAGTGCGCCGGCGACCCCCGCGGCCCCTGCGGCAAGCGCTCAGGCTCCGGAGACAACGCCCACCGCACCGTCGCCACCACCAGCCCTGCCCGTTCAGCAGCAGCCAGCGGCGGACGAGCGGGTGCGTCGCATTCGCGTTCAGTTCGCTCCTGGACTCCCCATGATCGACCTCAAGGCCGAACTGGTGCTCGCACGACTCGGCAACCTCGGGGTGGTGGTCGAGTCGTTCCCGGCGGCAGCCGACTTTGCCGCCAGCACCGACCTGAGGACGCTGGATATCATCCTCCGCACCGCCGCCGCCGGCAGTGCGATCACGATCGCCGCCGATGTGGACGGTGTCGTCGGTGTCGAACTCGACGTCGAACCACCGGTCGAGGCACCCGCGGCTCCCGCGCCGGCGGAGGCAACGGCAGTCGTGGAAACGATGCGTGTCGGCGTCGACCGTCTCGACGTGCTGCTCAATCTCGTTGGCGAACTGGTCGTCAGCCGTGCCCGCTTCGTGCAACTCGTCGCCGACATGTCGCCGCTGTTCAAGAAAGCAGCCGTGGGCGGCAGGGCAGGCGGCACCGCCCATTCGCTCCGCGAGGCCGTGGAGTCGATCGTGCGAACGGCGTCAGGGCCGGTTGATCGGGCCGCCGCTGCCTGCGAGTCGCACCTGGAAAAGCTCGAAGAGCAGGGACGGCTGTGGGAAGAGGGGCATCGTCGCTACGCCGAACTCGTGGAGTCGGTCGATCACCTCACACGGGTGTCCGACAGCCTGCAGCGGGGCGTTCTCAGCACGCGAATGGTGCCGGTCGGCCCGCTGCTGAACCGTTTCAAGCGTTCTGTTCGCGACATCGCCAATGAGCTCGGCAAGAGCGTCACGCTCGAACTCGCGGGCGAAAAGACCGAGCTCGACAAGCGGATGATCGACGAGCTGGGCGACCCGCTCGTGCATCTGGTCCGTAATGCGATCGACCACGGGATCGAACCGGCCGACGTGCGACTGCGGCGAGGCAAGCCGGAGATGGCCACCGTGCGGCTGTCTGCGTCGCATCGGGGTAACAGCGTCCTCATTTCGATCGCCGATGACGGCGGCGGCATCGACGTCGAACGGATCCGCGATCGTGCCGTCTCCCGCGGACTCGTTTCAGCCGAGCAGGCGGCCACCCTGAGCCCCCGTGAGCTGACCGACTTCATCTGGCAGCCCGGCTTCAGCACCGCGAAGCAGATCTCGAACATCTCGGGGCGAGGTGTCGGCATGGACATCGTCCGGACACGGATCGAGGCGCTGAGCGGATCGATCGATGTCGAGACGAAACTTGGCGAGGGAACAACCTTCATCATCCGCCTGCCGCTGACGCTGGCGATCGCCCGCTGCATGCTGTTCCGGATGGAGCAGGCCGCCTTCGCGGTGCCGGTGGAGAACGTTCGG
>CANFQO010000060.1 GCA_947449135.1 Planctomycetaceae bacterium
GGGCCTACCTCGACCTCACGGCGGAATTGGGCTGCCGGAATCTCTTGTTGGTACTGGGCGAATACGTCTGGCAGAAGGAGGTGATCCCGCCTCGTGAGCAGTGGCAGTTGGCCGTCGATGCGGTTCGTGAACTCGGCACCTACGCCGCCGCCCGCGGTGTGAAGATCGCCATCGAACTCGAGCCGTTTCACCAGTCCCTCGTCCGTTCGATCGACACCATGCTGCAGTTCCTTCGCGATGTCGATCTGCCCGACACGGTGCGGGCCAACTGCGACATTTCGCACCTGCATCTGGTCGGCACGCCCCCGGCCGACGTAGCAAGGCTGGCCGGTCTGATCGAGCACGTGCATCTGAGCGACTGCGATGGCAAGGTGCATGGCGATCTGCCGCCGGGCCGCGGCGTGACGCCCATCAGCGACTACTTGGCGGCGATCAAGGCCACGGGCTACGACCAAACCGTGAGCATCGAGCTGGAATACTCGCCCGAACCGGAACGGATCGTAGAGTGGGTTGGCGAGGCGTATGACCAGACCGCCCGCATCATGCGGGACCTGGGCTGCAGACGGTAGCCCACCGTCACGGTGCCGCAGTCCAACGGAAAGAGAATCGAAACGCCTCCGGCTGTTCACTGAATCCAGCGGCAGGGGATTCTTCGCTCGTGCCGACGTGCTGCATCGGCCAGCGGCAGCCCTGATGCCGCCGCCGCGGAATGACGTCCACCTGCAACCGCCCGGCATCGCAGGTCGATTCCACCTTCGGCAGCTCAAACACGCCCGGGCCAGGATGCTCGGCATCGTGATGGGGATAGAGATCGTTTGGGTTCAACTGAAATCTCTCGGCCGGAATCTCAAACCAGCCTTCAATGATTGAGCTGCCGGCTGCGGGCTGGAAGTGGCCAGCGATGGAAAGCTCTTGGGCCCGAATGGTGAAAGGGACGCCTGCCACCGAGGCTTCCCAACCGATGCTGCCGCCCCGCACGCAGGCTTTCTCGAGTCCCGTGCGCTGCACCAGTTCGGCCGGCGGAGCCGCCGGGTGGAAGGGACTGCTGGGGTCAAACGACACGAGCAGGTTGTCACGGGGCAGCGTGAAAAAGACGACTCCGGTCGGGCCGATGGCGGGAAACTGTGGGTAATCGACTCCGTCGAGAACAATGGTCATCTTCCCAGTCCGGGCATCCACCTGCACCAACTGCCCGGCATTGCCATGGTCCTCACGATCCGACTCGCTGCACACGAAGAGCGTCTCGCCGTGGATCGCCAGTCCGCGGGCCCGCCAGAATCCCTTGGCAAGAACCGTCTCGCTGCCATCGGGACGACGCACCTTCACCAGCCCCGGAGCAACTGGACGGGAATAGCCCTCGGGGGCGACGTCGAACTGACCGTATTCGCTCACATAAACCGATCCATCCTTCCCGACGGCCACTCCGCTGACAGGCGACATCGCGGTGAGTACCTCCTCCACCACGCCAGTGCCTCTTCGCCAGGTGATCACACGCCCCCCTTCGAGTACCGCCCAGAGATTGCCCTCTGCGTCGCAGGCCAACTGCCGCGGCCGCGTGATCTGCTCCACAACCGGAGTCTCGCGTCCGTCGGCAAAGAGTCTGAGAATCTTGCCGGGATTGCCCGTGTCGCCGAGATCCTGCGCCACGAAGAGTTCGCCGTCGGCCCCCGCGGCGATGCCAAACATGCCCGGCAGATCGCGGGCCTGCACCACGCCGAGTTCTCCTGCGGGTGGCTTCCAGCTGCAGATCCGCCGATGGCTGAACTCCGTGAAGAGCACGTTCCCCGTCGCATCCACCGTGGTGCCGAAGCTGTAATGTGCTGGCACACAGAGGGCATAGTCGTGCAGGGCGGCTGACGTCGCCGATTTCGACGCAGACTCGACGTCGGTCTTGATGGCCGTCTTAAGAGCACGGGCCCTGATGCGTTCCGCGTATTTCGGATCCCGCGGCTCGATGATGCCCCGCTGCACGAGCGCGTCGGCATCCAGTTCGCCCAATTCCCCGCAGTGCTCCACCCACTTCTGGCAGGCATCTCTGAGTTCGACGAGTTTCGCCGCATAGGCGGGATCGCCAGCGAGATTGTGCACTTCCCAGGGATCGGCCTGTGTGTCGAACAGCCATTCCCGATCGCGGGAGGCCGCGACGAACACCGATTGCACGGCATTCAGCCGGCCCGCCTCTTCCTCCCGCCGGATGACCTGCATGATCGGTCCACCCTCGGCGGTCGTGACGTATCCCGCCTCCGACCGATCGGTGGTGGCATTCCGCACATACCGATACCGCTCGTCACGCACCGAACGCACCCGGTCGCAGTCCTCGTCCATGCAGTCGCGAAACGAATAGACATAGCGGGGCGGCTGGGAGGCGGTGGGCAGAAAGCAGTGGCCGTCATACTCTTGCGGGATCGGCACGCCCGCGAGGGAGAGCGCCGTGGGGGCAAAGTCGATCCAGCTGGCGAAGTCTTCGCGGACCGTCCCGGGTGGGATCGTTCCAGGCCAGCGGACGATCAGCGGCACCCGCGTGCCCGTATCCTTCACCGACCGCTTGAAGCGGGGCATGCCGCGGCCGTGGTCTCCCGTCACGATCACGACGGTGTTCTTCTCGAGATCATGCTCCTTGAGCCAGTCCATCACCCGGCCCACTTCGCCATCGACCACCGTCACCAGTTCGTGGTAGTTGGCCACCGCCCGCCGCACCGCGGGGTCGTCGGGGTAGATCGGCGGGAGGGCGACCGTCGCCGGATCACGCTTCTGCGCGGCCGTCAGCCCGCGGGTGTGTTCGGCATGCTGCTTTTCTTTGGCGTTGACCTTGCTCTCATGACTGACGGTCAGGTTGAGAAACGCGAAGAACGGTTCCTGAGGCTTGGGGCCGCCCAGCCACTCCTTGCGATCGTCGGCCAGTTCCTTCATCGGCACGCCATTGAAATCGGTCTTGCCGGGCCAGAGCACGCGGTAGCCGGCGGCCCGCAACCGCTCCGTAAACGGCCGCGGCGGATTGATCACGACCGACCGCATGTTCTGGCCGCCGTAACAGAGCGGATACCGCCCTGTGATCATGCCGCTCCGCGAGGGAGCACAGACGCCGCAATGGGTGAAGGCTCGGGTGAACAGGGCCCCTTCGCGGGCCAGTCGGTCCATGTTGGGGGTGATGGCGTCCTGGCATCCGTAGGCCCCCAGGTCGGGCCCCATGTCTTCGCCAACCACGAGCACGATGTTTGGCCGGGAGGCCGGGTCGGCTTTCGACAATGACGCAGGAAAGGATGTGCTGCCGATGACCAGCGCGACAATAAGAAGATGAACATGCCTGCCGAGAATCATGAAAATTCCTTGTCTTGTTCTTGCCAACAGGCAAAGTCCAGCCGCCGTCACGGTTTTCGGGGCGGAAGATTTCTTGGTTCCGGAGCGGCCGACAGTTTCCACTGTGCATAAGGAAACGGCTGTGGCAAGTCATCGTGAGCCCCTCCGATCAGGAGCCGGTCGGTCTTTTCAAGATCGATATCACAAGGGCCGAGCCACGGGCTGACGCCGAAGAGCCGATTCCCTTCGATACGCATCGCCAGCATCCGCAGTCGGTCGTTGTCACTGCTCACACTTTCCACGAGCAGTCCTTCGCCAGCCTGGGGCTGTGGCGGCTGCCACGGCGTGTCGAGGTTTTCCGGATGGAGCCAGATCAGCCGCGCCACTTGATCGCGGGGAATGGAGAGCGGTGTGGCCCGCGGACTGGCCTCGACGGCGATGCGAATGGTCTTTGCATCCATCGCCACGATCCGGCCGCGGAGATAGTCCCCCTCCACCGATCGCAGCACATGCGTCGGCGGCTGCTGCCGCTGCGAACGGGGCAGCGTCGTCAGGCTCCGGAATTTTTCCGCGCTCATCTCCCGTCCGGGAGCGGGCACGAGTTCCACCGCCTGCACCAGATCGGCCGCCACCGTCACCGGCTCGCCGACCGTCACCTGCACTCGCACGCCCGTCTCGTCGATCGCCTCCACGCGACAGGGGAGCGTCTCTCCTGTCCGCAGGATCAACAGGGACACAAACCGTTTCGTGATTTGCCGTTTTGTGGCCTTCTGTTTCGTGGCCTGCCGCGTTGTGGCCTGAAGATCGCCAGCTGCCTTGGATGCATCTGGCTTGTCCTTCTCTGCATACGTGATCGTCGCCTGCGGCTGTCCTCCATCACCAGCGGCTGCCAGCGGGCTGGCATTCGGGCTTCCCAGCGGCTGCCAGCGAATCGCCGCCGCGGTGAAACCGTCGCGGCCCGCCTTTGCTTCCACCTCCCCTGCCCCAGCGCCGTTCACCAGGCAGCCCCAGACCGTCTCCTGACCACAGACGAGCCGACCGATCCTGCCGGAGAGTGTCGCTGGCTCAGCGGGCGACGCGGCGCCGGCAATCGCCGCCAGCATTGCCATGGGCAACGGCACAGGCTCTTCAACGGCCGGGTGCTTGAGCCACACGGTCCCCTGCTCCACCCGCAGCAGCCTGCCTGTCAGCCGGGAGCCAGTCAGGTCGGTGATGTGCACGACGCTGTGGCCTACTGCCGGCTCAGCATCGTCGGTCGTCTGTTCCGTGGACGGCAGCCCTTCCGATGGAAACAGAATCCCGTCAATCTGCTCAATCGCGATCCGCCGCGGTTGACTGGCCGCTTCATTCCCCGAGGCCCGCGCGACGATGGTGCCACTGCCCGGCTCTATTCCCTCCACAACCGCCGCCAGAGACTCACCGTCGCGGAGGTGGATCTTGCCCTCACGAGTGCCGGCATGCGAAAGCGAACCGCCCCGCCACGGGGTCACCCGGAGAGAGTCGAGCGAGGCCTGTCCGGCGGTGACGGTAATCTGAATGCCACCCCCGGTCTTACCACCGGCTGGCGGGATGGTGAGATCGGCGATCGGCTCGTTGGCATCTGGGAGCATCACGGCCAGCCTGCCGGCCAGCTCGTCGACGTAGAGGGAGAGGCTGATGGCGTTCTCCGGCAGATCGCCGCACGGCTGCAGGTCGAAACAGCTGCCAATACCACCGCCGGTCCCCTCCTCTTCGCGGACCGCCACCAGGCCGTCGCCTTCCGTTCCCAGTTCCAGGCGGTAGCCATGCGTCGCTTCGTCGGCCCCGCCGCAAGCCACGGCGATCCGCATCGTTGGCCGCTCCTGCCAGGAGAGGGCGATGTCGTACCGGCTGCGGAGTCCGGTCTTCAGATCGCGAGACAAGCTCTCGCCGGCCACGAGGGTGGCCCGAATGCCGGCCAAGCTGCCGGCCAACCCGCCGGGCCCCGCAGCGATGGCCACCGGTGCGCCGCGAAAGATTCCCTGCACTGTGTCTCGTCGCACGACGATCCTGGATGGCGATGCGATCGAGCCCGTGGTCACTACCACCTGCCGCTCATCAATCGATTCGATTTCGCCCACGATCTGATCGCCATTATTCAACTCGATCCGCCAGTCGCCGGCTGCCTGAGGCTCGCTGCCCTCGGCGGGCTGCGGAAATCGAATCCCGACGATGCTGTCCAAGGCAAACTCAAAGGGCCCAACGAAGGCGGGCGATTGCCAGAGGAGCGTCGTCCGTCCGACCGCGGCCTCGGCGGGCAGATCGAGCAGTCTGCCCGTGAGCGATCCATGCCGCGGCAGGTCGAGCACGGCCAGAGCCGGGGTGTTCTCCGTGTCGTGGCGATCCTGATCCGTCGCCTGGCCAGCACGGCCCAGCCCCGCTACCGACAGCAGCGTCAGCAGCCAAAAGCCAACGGTGCGGCACTTCAGA
Organism: Planctomycetaceae bacterium; assembly: GCA_947449135.1. Lineage (GTDB taxonomy): Bacteria > Planctomycetota > Planctomycetia > Pirellulales > UBA1268 > CAMCQY01. The sequence continues at coordinate 5,746 of CANFQO010000060.1, forward strand.
ATGCCACGGGCTGGTCGTCGCAAGAGGCTGCAGACAGCGTTCGACATGGTTCGCCAATGAGGCACAGAAGGGAATGTTGGACGGTTCCGCATAACGGGCATTCAGCGTTCGTAGATCGGCAGAAAACGAAAATTGACCGCCAGCGCCAGGAGCGTAAGCGAGTTGCTGGCGATCGCACCGCCATCGGGCCCGCCCTGTGCCACCACGCTGCCATCGGCCTGCCGCTGGCCCTTGAGTTCCTGGACGAGCCCCTCGTTCCACTGCTGCCAGGCCTCGACGTCGGCCTGAAAGAGCGCCTGGGCGCGGTAGTAGCGGGTGTAGTTGGGGTAGGGGTTTTGCTGTTGGATTCCCTGACTGTGCTTCTTCAGGTAGTCCGCCGCCAGTTTGTACTTCGGCAGATCCTTCCGCCGCGCGATCGCCATTACGAGCACGCCGATCGAGGTCGTGGCATCGCTGCCTCCCCCCGGGCCCATATAGCCCACCTGACCGTCGGGGCCGGTCATCTTGGTGAAATAGGTGATCGCCTTGTCGATCGTCTCGTCGGGCACCTCGATACCGGCATTCCGTGCCCCCAAAAGCCCCATCAGGATGGCACCGCTGACCGACGTGTCGTGGTCGTTGGCATCGGGCGAATAGCGCCAGGCTCCGAGAGGGTTTTTCTTGGCCGAGGTGACCGCGAGCTTCACCGCCAGTTCCAAGGCCTCCCCCGTCGATCTTCCCGTGCCGCTGCCCTCCTCCTCCGTCCAGAGCGTGCGGTCATCGACCACCCCATAGGCCTCCGCGAGGGCGAGCATGGCAAAGCCGTGCTGGTACATGCTCGAATGCCCCCCGCCCTTGCCGCCGAAATACCCGCTGTCGGCGTCCTGCGAGGCGATGATGCTCCGCAGCGCCCGGCGGATCTGGGTGCGGTAGGCGCCGTGATTGGGGTCTTCTCCAGAGGCGAGCAGCACCATCATCGCCATTCCGGTGACGCCGGGCCCCGCCTGGTTGTCCTTCCATGTGCCTGAGGGATCCTGCTCGCGTGCCAGATACCGGCAGCCGGCGTCGTAGAGATCTCGCACATCGCGGGGCACCGGGTCGCCGGTGCGGACTGCCGGCAGTTGTGCGAACGCCGCCCCAGAGAGCAGCCAGGCCACCACGGCCAGCAGGGCCGACGCGATGAGCTGACTCCGACGGGAATGGATCCCGCGTGAATGAATGCTGTGCCTCACCAAAACGCTGCCTCTCACGGACCTCACTCCAGGATCAACTTCTGCTGCTTGAGCCACTCCCCCATTGCCTGGCCGTGGTCGATACATTCGCCCAGCATTTTTCGCTGCCGTTTGCTGACGAGTGCGTCGAGCCGGCTCCGATCAAGCCGGGACAGGGCATACCTGCAGATGTACGGCTCTATATGGTTATGCTGCCCCCAGACCATCCCCCCGTTCATCCGCAGCGGCTGCTCCATGAGCATCCCTCGGATCGCATCGTGCTGCTCCGCGGTCAGCCCGAGTGCCAGATCGAGCTGCGTCAGACCGGTCTCCACCACGCTCTGCCACTGATACTGCCGCCGCAGCTCCGACTCCCTCTGCCAGGCTGATCGCTGCGTGTCATCCAGCACCCCGGCAATCACCCGTTTCAACAGGCTCGTTGCGTCACCAGCGCTGGTCAGCTTCGCCCGCACTGCGGTCGCATCCTGATGGAAACGCTGCCACTCCGCTTGGCCGGCGGGGCTGTTCAGATCGATCGTCCGACCGGCATATCGCCGTCGCACCACGTCGACGTCGTCCATCACCCTGGCCACGTCGAGCCTGGCCGCGGTCTCGCATTTCAACCGCTGCTGATCGGTGAGGCCACAGACCTCATCGATAGCCGACACCTCCAGTAGCAGTCTGTCGATGAACTTCTGCCGTGCCAGCTTTGAATTGCCCACACCTTGAAAAAACATGCTGTTCATCTGCTGATCGAGTGCGATCTGCTGATGCTGTAACCCCTGCCCTGTTTTCTGTCGCGTGGCGGCATCGACGACGGTGTCGTCCTCGCCATGGAGCGGCGGGCAGCCGCACAGGAACAGCGACACGATCATGAGCAGCGTGATGCCCGCCCCACGCCGCCAATAGACAGCCAGGCCGCTCGGTTTTATCGAAGCTGTGCCTTGCATCATTCAGCCCACCATGGATCGAGTTCGGGAACCTCAGCGGCGTTGAGCATATTCAACGTCTGCATCACGAACTGCGGCTGCGACGATGGATCACCAAGGGGCGGTTGTCGCTGAAAACGCTCCCGCTGGGTGCTGGTGAGATGGGGCCTGACGCACTCGTCGGGCAGACCCGGAAAGATTCGGACGCCATTGTTCGTGTACATCCCCTGCACAGCCATGCACATCGAGTCGCTCCACCGCTCGAGAAGCGACTGCTCGATCTTCTCCCGTTGCGCGGCGGAGAGGCAGAGTTCGGCGTCGAGCGTGGCGACGATCGCGTGCGCCGCGGCGGCCTTCCGTCGCTCGTTCCGTGCCGCGATCTGCCGGGAAAACTTCTCCGCCTGCTCACTGCCAACATGCTCCTTGAGGCTCTCTGTCAGGGCCGCGGAGAAGAGCGTCAGCGGATCGTCCGTCGGCTTCCCGGCGTCTGGCGTGGTGACCGGCTCTGCTGCTGGCGAGACGATCTTTTTGAGAACGTCCCCGACCATTGCCTGCAGCCCACCTCCGACCTGCTGCTGGCGTCTCTGGTCCCGGAACTGCAGTTCGGCCAGTCGCAGCGAGGCATCTTTCGCCGCCTGGTCCCCAGCCCGAACGATCGCCCGCCGCGACTCCCGTGGCAGGTCGCCGCAGACCGCCCGCACCAGTTCGAGATCGCCGTGGAGCAGCTTCTTGAACTGCGCCAACCAGTGAACCGCCTGCTGCTTGATCTGCAGATCGAGCTGCTGCCGTCGCTCTACGTCCTCCGGACGCTCATCGGGTTTGGCTTCGGCCTCACGAGCCTCCGGATTCACCTCGGCAACCTCGTCGGCTCGGGTCACTGCCACACCGGACAGCAGACCGGGCAGCACCACCACCGCAGTGGCAGCGATCAGGATCATTCTCACAGCCTGGCGGGCGATCTTCATGGCGCTCGTCCTGTGGCATCGCGGCTTCGCTCGAAGACGTTGAAGTAGGCGTCGAGTCCATCTCGAAACTCCTCCGGCAGTTCGCGGCCGCTCCTGCCGATCGACTGTTCCTCCTCGGGCGCCTCGTTGCGGGCTTGCGCGTTGATGCCTTGCCCCAGCGTTGTCAGCGCCGCATTGCGGGTGCCCCCCGTGCCGCCACCCCCCGGACTGCTGCCACCTCCACCGCCCCCACCACCCCCAAACCGCGACTGCAAAAGCAGCTCGATGGCCTCGGTTTCGGCGGCGATCGCCCGGCGGCCGGTGTCAGGCGCGGACAGAATACCGCGAGACTCGGCCATCACACGCTCCACCTGTTTGAAGATCGCGATGTCGCCGGCGAATTTCACCGGCCGGTTCCGACTGGGCATCAATTCCCGTTTCATGCGTTCGATCTCGTCGTCAAACCGCAGCAGATCGTCGGGCGCATCGATCAGCTTCTCCACGACCGCTGCGACCCGTTCGACAAGCCCCTGCTGCTCCGACGCCAGACCGGTGGCGCGGGTCTTGAAGGCCTCGGGCTCGAGCGACGGCCGCAACTGCTCTGCCACGCGGGTCTCCTCGCGCAGGTTGGTCTCGGCCTCCAGGATCAGCATCGCCTCCAGCACCACCTCCGGCGGCAGGCTCTCACACGTGCCACCGCCATTGCAGCTGCCACAGGGCGGCGGTACGAGTTCGTCGGCCCAGCGGTCGAACGTGTCGGACCAGAACTCCGTCTGGGCGATCGACACGCCCGCCTCCCGACTCATGTCCTGGGTCAGCTGCCGGAGGCTGCCGAGCACATCGAGCTGTTTCATTTCCTCGAGCACGGTCCGCAGCGCCGGCTGCGGTCGCCGCGCGGAGTAGGCATCGAGGTCGTCCATGACCGCGGAGAGTTTCTTCCCCACCTCGTCGTTGCCCTTGGTGACGGCAGCCACCTGCCGGGGAAATGACTCACCCCGATCGGCCTTCGCAGGCGAGCCGAAACCTCGCGACACGATCGACGCCAGCCCCTCGCCCACCTTCAGCTCACTCCGCGACGCGGCCTTCAGCCGCTTGACAAAGGTCGTGCCCTCCAGCCGCGCCATCACCTCGGCGAGTTGCTGAGCGATCTTCGCGAAATCCTCGAGCAGCTGCCGCTGCTTTTCGATCGCCTCGGCGAGGAGTTTTTTCTGGGACTGTTTTTTCTGTTGGGAAGCACCCTCGCCACCCTTCTTGGGCGGCTGTGGAACACTGCCCACGATCGTTGTTGGCAGCCCCAGTCGGCCGCCACCACCGCCGCCGTCTTTCTTCTCGGGCGACTGCGGCTGCTCGTTCGCCTGATAGGCCGATCCTTCGCTGTCAACGACCTTTGGCGTTGGCGGCAGCTGCGACTCGTCCTTCTTTTCGTTGCCCTGCTCCTTGCCCTGGCCGTTCCCCTTTCCGTTCGCCCGCGCGGTGCCCACCGAGTTTGATCCGCGGCCTGGATCTTTGGTTGGCTCGCTCTTCGGGTCGTCACCCTTGGCAGCCTCCGCCGCGGCCTGCAGGAGCTCACCGATCCCCGGCATCCGTGTCTCGGCCATCGCCTTGAGATCCTGCACGTTCTGCGCCAGGCTCTCGAGCGTGGCGGCGTCGAACTCCGGATTTCGCAGAGCCTGCCCGACCAGCTCTGCGCCGCTATCTGCCAGACGGTCCAGCCTGCGGCCGTTGTTCTTTTCCGCAGCCGCCTGTTCCCGAATCGCCTTGCGACTCTCCGGCGCATCGAGCTGCTCGTCAGACAGTTCGCGGAGCTCCTCGTTCCGCGCAAGCAGTTCCATTTCGCGGTCGCGAACCTCCGCGGTCTGCTGCTTCCAGCGCGCGATCTGATCGTTGATCCAGAGGGCGTGGTCGGATGAGTTCATCACCAGAAAGACCGCCGGGGGCGAATAGATCCTCGCTCTGCCCGGCAGATAGTCTTCGGCAAACACCCGCACCTCCACCGTCTGCGGCGCAATCGCCAGCGCGGCCGGTGAAAACGTCCCGATCGCATCGAGTGTCTCCGCGGCTGGTCCACCGGCAGCCAGCAGTCTCTCCCCGGCGGTGCGGTCGCCAGCCGATTCGGGAACACCACTTTCGCTTCCGATCCACTCGATTCCCACATGCTTCACGCCAAAATCATCGCGCGCCTGCAGGCTAAAGCGAACCGTCTCGTTCTCGAGCAACACAGACTTTCCCGCCAGGCCATCGACCGCGATCGTCGGCGGCGCATCGTCTGCGGCGGCCAGGCCTACGATGAGAGGCTTGCTGCCGGAGAGCCCGAGTGTGTCCTGCCAGGCAAGTGACAGATCAAGCGGCCGATCGACCACGAGCGCCGGCGTGGAGATGGTGCCGCCGGCGGGCGCTACGCTGGCACCATCGATCGTCGCGGAGGAAAGTTCGCGGCTGGCCGTGGCGGTCACCACGACGGAACTCCCCTTCACCACCGCCAGCATGCCGCCCCGCGCGTCCTTCGTCACCGGCTCCGGGCGACCGAGGTAGGCGGGCCATTGCACCCGCGCAGAAATCCCTGTGATCTCCGGACGGAAGGTGGGCACGAGCGTCACCCGCTGGCGGGCATCTCCCACCGCCAGTTGCATGCCCGCCTCCGTCATCTGCGGCGGCAGCGTGAGTGTGTAGCGGTCGCCGTCGCGGTCGGCCGTCAGCGTGTCGCCGCTGCCGATCCGCGCCTGGGCCCGCGCCGGCCGCCATCGCGATTCTGCACTTAGCCCGATGGCGACCTCCGCCTGTTCGCCATGCGGGATCACCAGCTTCTCAGGCAGCCCACCGATCCGCGTGAAGGTGAACCGCTCCACGAGCCGCCACGGAGAAAGAAATCTGGCCCAGGCATTGGCCGCAGCGTCGGGAACGATCAGCGGCAGCGCGAGCGCAAGCGCGAGTGGCACGGCAGCCAGCCAGGCCCAGAGCCGGTGTCGTGGTCGGGGCACCGCCTCGCGGAGATCACAGCGGCCCGCCGACTCCGCCACCTGATGGATGGCCGCCTCGCAGAGCGGCCGCGACGCCTGCTGGTCGCCATGATTGCGGACAATCTCCACGATGCCGAGCAGTTGGTCGCCCAGCGAAGGAAACCGGCGGGCGATCAGCCTCGCCAGACTGTCGAGCCCACGATGGCTCCAGATCCAGCGGTGGAAGGCCACGGGAATCGCAGCGCAGCTGGCCACGGCCGCCGCGAAGAGGATCCACCGCACGAGACTCGACGTGTCGCTGATGCGGTCGAGTAGAAACAACAGCAGCCAGGCCACGAGCACGCCGAAGACCGCGCCACAGACGGCCTCGATCGCCTTGACCGTCCAGACAACTCGGCGGAAGGCGTCCAACTGCCGACGCAGGCTCTCGGGGAGCGCAAGGCCTCCTGCGGGCACGCTGGTCGCCGTCAGATCGATGCTCATGGTTCGCCCCGCGTCATGGTCGCCACATCCTGAATCATACGCCACCACAGAAATCTTCAGATGCTGAGGAGCCGATCGGAGGCACGCGCAGGAGCTGGTGCATTCTGCGACTCACGAGCGATTCGCCATCGCCCACGAGCCTCCCGTAGCAGAATCCGCCGGCGACGAGCATGCCGCAGCCGGCGAACCAGTGCGGGCAACTGCAGCCCCCTCCGATCGCTCGTCGAGGAGCACCGGCACGATATACGTGATCGAGCACCATTTAAATGAGTCCCTGCCATTTCCTTCCCACCCAAAACAGCCCCAGCAGGCTCACGAGCGTGGCGAGCGCCGCTGGGTGGGCCCAGAGCCGGAGCCGCCGGATCTCCGGAGGACTCTCGGGCAGTTTGGCGAGCAAGCTCACCAGCTCGGGCAGGGCATCGGGCATCACCACCGAGCCTTGCGTGAGCCGGGCGATCTCCTCCAACACATCGGGCCGGGCCGCCTCGCCCACCGCCTCTCCTGGCGCTCCCTGCACGAAGACCGATGCCTCCAGCCGATCGCCTGTCTCCACACAGGCAAGCGTCAGCTCATGGCTGCCCGGCTCTCGCGGCGTCCAACTCCCTGAGAAGACGCCCCACGAGCCCTGCTCGCCCGGTGCCGCCAGCCGCACCGTCTCGGTGGTGCCGGAGGGCGCCGTCACCAGCACCGTCACCGTTCCTGCCTGCAGGGGCTCACCAGCGGCATCGCTGACCGTGGCGTCAAACGCCACCCCCTGCCCCACCTCGGGCTGCTCCGGTGAAAAGAGCAGCCGCATCTGCTCGCCCTTGGCCATCGTGCGCCGGTAGGCCATCCAGCGAACCACCTGCCCCCAGAAGCGGTAGTGGTATTTATCTTCGACCCCCTTCCGCCACCTCCATGCGCCGTCAGTGGCCATGAAGAGTACCTTGCCAGCGCCGAACGGCCGCGTGACCAGCAGCGGAATCCGGCCATAGTCGTTGGCGGCATCATCATGCACGGCCAGCACCTCGCTGCCGGCCTTCGTGCGGAGCACGGGGCCATACCACTGAAACCCCGGCAAGGATTCCCAGACGGCGGTGTTCTCCTCGGCCGAATCGGCCAGCCGTGTGAGCAGACTGGTGCGGCCCTTGTCGGTGAGGGCAAACCGCCCCGGCACCGTCGTGCCTGTTCCCTCTGGCCGCGTGGCATCGAGCACCACTGGCAGGAGATCGCCCAGCGGCGAATCGACGAGCGACAGCTCTTTGCCCAGCCAGCCTGGCATGAAGACCAGTCCGCCGGCCTGATATTCCACCAGGCCTTTCAGCAGCCGACAATCCTCCTCGGTGAGCTGACCGTCTTCGAGGCCAACGTCTCCCAAGAAAACCACGTCGTACTTCGACAGCTCGTCGAGGGAGCCGGGAAACTGCTTGATGGAATCCTTGCTGCCGCCGCCAACCTTGGAGAGGCCCGGGTGGAAGAGCAGGCAGGAGAGTTCCACGCCCGGATCGCGGGAGAGGGCGTTGCGCAGGTAGCGGTATTCCCACCGCGGCACACTCTCCACCACGAGCACCCGCAGCTTTTCCTGGCGAATGCTGACCGGAGTCGTGCGGGCATTATTGTCGGGCAGAAGCTCACCCGGCTGCGGCGGCACACGGACGCTCACGGTGTAGTCGCCGACGGAGGTGGGCGTCCAATAGATGAAGTCGGTGGTCTTGCCCATGGAGGCCAGCCGCACCTGCTTGCTGAAGGTCTGGCCGTCGGAGGTCTCCACGACGGCGGTCACCATCTGCTCCCGCGGCAGCGTGCTCTGAATCGTGAAGGGCACGCGAAACGGTTTGCCGACCACGCCCGTGACCGGGCAGTCGAGGCTGGCGATCCTCACATCAGGGAGCGGCGTGGGAGAGCCCGTCGGCACGGCCAGCACCTGGACGCCCGCCAGTCGCAGGGCCGTGGCGGCCTGCATGGGCGGACGCCCCTCGTTCCAATCACCATCGGAGGCCAGCACGATCGCTCGCAGATTGGGATGCCGACGCGAGGCCGTCTCCAGCGGTTCAAACAGGTTCGTGCCCGCCGCAGCCGTTCCTTCCCTCGCCGCCGACAAGGGCTCGATCCTGACGGTGAACCGCTCCTCAAGCGGCTTCCAAAATGCGGTGTCGACGAGGGCTGCCACCGACTCCTTCCGCGACACGACCTCGTTGCCGGCTGCGGGTAGCCCCGTTCCTTCCGTGGCCGCTTTCACCGCATCGACCGTGTCCATGCTCTGCGAGTCGTCTATCAGGATCGCGATCGTCGGCTTCTCGCTGGGCCGCTGCTCGGTCACCCACTCCGGCTGGTTGAACAACACGAGCACGAGCGTGGCAATCAGCAGACGGAGCAGTTCGAGCAGACCGTAGCCGAGCCGGAAGCCGCTCCGCCAGCAGCCGGCTAGACAGACGGCGGCGACCACGGCCCAAAGCAGGAGCGACAGGCCGAGCGACCAGGGCGTCCAGAAGAACCGCAGCCCACCGGCAATCGTGAGTGGATCGGATGGCACGTTCACGCGACCGCCTCCCTGGCCCGCTGACCGCTGCCGGGCGTGAACTTCTTAAGCATGCTCTGGGAGCCATCGCGAGACACCCGGTCGATACGACGGGGTAGGCAGAGGAGGCCTTCCGCAATGAGGGCTAACAGCATCGCAATCAAAAAGAGCCGCCAGACCTCCTCGACGATGTTCCCAAGCCCGCCGGTCTTCTGCTCGAAGCGAGTGAAGGAGAGTCCTTGGAAGAGCTGTTCGACCTCACGGTCAGCCACGATCGCCGCGGTATCCTCGGCAGCAGGACGATTCACCGCCACCAGTCTGCCATGCGACGCATAGATCCCCGGATGGAACCCCGGCTCGGTCGAGGCGGACTGAGGCCCAGCGATCTGTCGCCACTGTTCCTGCCCGACCGCGTGGGCCACCTCACCTCCGAGCGCACGCTCGCCCGCGTCAACCTGTCGGGCATTGCCCACGGCTGCGATCCCCGCGTCGACTGCCCGCTGCACCAATGCATAGAGCACCACTCCGTTGGCCGCGAGATCGGAGTCGCGGAAAGCGGGAGTCGTCGCCAGAAAATAGACGCCACCCCGTTCGCTGGCCGCTCGCACGAGCAGTGGACTGCCATCGGGGAGCACGGCCAGTGGCGTGCCCTCGCCGCTTATCCCGCAGGTGCGGCGAATCTCCAGTTCGCCAACCGGCAGCGCCGTCCCTGTGAACGTCGCCGCCAAGAGTCCTTCATCGGCCCGCCATGAGTTCGGTCGCAGCGGCGGGCTGTGCTCGCTCCACGACTGCCAGGAGATGCCGTCGAAAGCGGTCGTGGAGGTGGTGGAGATGGGCGACTCCGGCGGCAGGAAGATCACCTGCCCTCCGCGGGCGACAAATCGCGAGACCGAGTCCGCGGCAGCAGCCTCCGGCAGGGGCGCCTGCCAGAGAAGGAGCGACACATCATCCAGCGGCATCGCGGCCAGTGCCTCCGCGGTCACCGTCTCGACAGCCGCCCGCAGGATTTTGTCAGGCGGAATGCCGGCGATGAGTGACAGCGTCCGCCGCGACTCGGCCCCCGCCTGCGACTCCTCCGCCACCACAAGCGTTCGCCGAACCGGCGGCGTTCCGAAGGCGACATAAAAATCGTTGTCGGCAGGGTTCGTGTCGGCGGGGATCGAGACACGGCCCCAGCCATGGGCCTGCGTAGGATCCTGATCGCTCTCGGCATCGTCTCCCGCGACGAGCGCCGCGGCCTCGATCGGAATCGCGTGCCCTGCGAGCACGGTCTCGATGCCTGTCAGCTCGATGTCGACCGTGGAGCGGGCCGGCCCCAGTTCGATCTGCACGGGCACGCGGCTAGGGCCACTCTCGGAGGTCCGCCTGATCGAGATGTCGAGCCGGAGTTCCCAGCCCTGGCCGCGGGGCTCGAGCGTTGCCGCACCGACCCGCACCGAGAGATTGTCAGGTGCCGGCTCGGTGTAGCCGAGCAGCGTGACCCGCACCGTCTGCGGCAGCTTCGCGAGCGTTGCCCGAATCGAAGACCACGCACTGTCCGTCGCCTTCCAGTCGTTGGCCCGCTGATCGGAGCAGATCCAGATCGTGCTGGCGGCCGACTTCGTCGCCGTGAGCTGCTCGCACGCCGCCTGCAGCAGCCGCGGCAGGTCGGCCGCAGCGGCGGAGGGTTCGCTCGCCGGCACCTGCTCGATCGCCCGCGTCGAGGATAGTTCCAGCGGCTGGTACGAAACGCTGTCGATGAGTACCACACGATTCAGCCCAAGCGTCTCAAGCGCCGTTGCCACCTGCCTCTTGGCCGTAGTCAGCTTCGACTCGCGGCCGGCCGACGGCACCTGCGACATGCTCGGAGACCGGTCGAGCAGCACGATCGCCGCGGCCGAGCGATCGCCACCCGCGGCTGCCAGCCAGCCCCGCGACAGCGGCCGGCTGACCGCCAGAATCGCCGCCGCCACGGCCAGCATTCTGAGGAGCAGAATCAGGAATTGTCGCAGACGGGTGTAGCCGCGGGAGAGCGCCTTGGCCGACAGAAGAAATCGCATTGCCGCCCATTCCACCGACTGGAACCGCTGCTGGTTGATGAGGTGGATGATCACCGGCAGCGCAACCAGCGGCAGCGCAAGGAGCAGCCAGGGTTGCAGGAATGTCATCGCAGCCCCTTTCCCGCCGCGCGGCTGACCAGAAATCGGGCCAGCACCTTCTCGTAGTCCTCGTCGAGCTGCGTACGGTGATAGTCGACGCCCTGCTCCAGCATGATCCCCTTGATCGCGTCGAGGTGGGTCGCCATCGCCTGCGCATAGCGGTCGGCAATGTCGAGCGGATCGGCAAACAGCGGGCTGCCCCCCTCCATGTCGAGAAACCGCGTCGGCCGCCGGAAGTCAAACGCCAACTCCTGAGGATCGAGCAGGTGAAACACCGCCACATCGTGCTTGCGAAACCGGAGATGACCGAAGCAGCCGGCGAGTTCCTCTGGATCCATGAATAGATCGGAGGCAATCACGATCAGGGCCCGCTGGCGGACGGTCTCGGCTAGTTCATGCAGCACTTGGGGCAACCGGCTCGTCCCCTCCGGCCTCACCTGCTCCAGAGCATCGAGCACCAGCCGCAGGTGGGCGGGATTCCGCCGCGGCGGCAGATGCCGGACGATTGTGTCTGCGACGCAGGAGATGCCGACGGCGTCTCCCTGACGGCAGGCGAGAAAGCCGAGCGTGCCCGCCAGCCGCCGGGCGTAGTCCATCCGCGTGATGCCGGTGGAGCCATAGCCCATCGAGCCGCTCGAGTCGACGACGAGGCAGCACCGCAGGTTGGTATCGGCCTCATATTCCTTGACGTAGTGGCGATCGGTCCGGCCGTAGACCCGCCAGTCGAGCCGGCGAAGGTCGTCGCCCGGCACATACTTGCGATACTCGGCAAACTCCACGCTCGAACCGCGATGCGGGCTGACATGCCTGCCCGACACGCCGCCGACCATCGGCCGACGTGACACCAGCGGCACCGCGGAGAGCCGCGCGAGCACGCCGCTGTCGAGGAACGTCCGGTTGGGACGGTCTGTGAACCCGGTGGACATGGCTCAGCCGTTCTGTTCTGCGAGCGCCTCGGCAACCAGCCGCTCGACGATTCTGCGGGCGTCGATCCCCTCTGCCTGCGCGGTGAACGTGGTGAGCACGCGGTGGGTGAGCACCGGCGCCGCCACCGCCGCAATGTCCTCGAGCCTCACCATATAGCCGCCGGTGAGCGCCGCACGAGACTTGGCCCCGAGGATCAGATACTGCACCGCACGGGGCCCCGCGCCCCAGGAGACCAGCGGTTTCAGCCAGTCGGGCGCGGTCGTCCCCTGTGGCCGGGTGCGTCGCACGAGCTTCGCCGCAAACTGATAGATGTGGTCCGGCACCGGAACGCGGCGGACCAACTGCTGAAAGTCGATGATCTCAGCGGCGGTGAGCACATGATTGAGCTCTGGCAGCGTGTCACCGGTAGTGGTGCGGGCGATCATCACCTCCTCTTCCTCGGAGGGATAGTCGACCTCGATCAGAAACATGAAGCGGTCGAGCTGCGCTTCCGGCAGCGGGTAGGTGCCCTCCTGTTCGACCGGGTTCTGCGTGGCGAGCACGAAGAACGGCGGCTCGAGTCTCGAGGTCTTTCCTACCACCGTCACCTTCTGCTCCTGCATCGCCTCGAGCATCGCTGCCTGCGTCTTGGGGGGCGCGCGGTTGATCTCGTCCGCGAGCACGATATTGGCGAACACCGGCCCCCGCACGAAGTGAAACTCACGGCGGCCGTCGGCGGCCTCCTGCAGGATGTCGGTACCGGTGATGTCCATCGGCATGAGATCTGGCGTGAATTGGATCCGGCTGAACTGAAGCGAGACCGCTTCAGCCAGCCGACTCACCAGCAGGGTTTTCGCGAGGCCGGGCACACCCATCAGGAGCGCGTGGCCGCGGGCGAACAGGCAGATCGCCAGCCGCTCGATCGTCTCCCGTTGGCCGATGATCACCTTTCCGAGTTCGCCCTGCAGACGGCGGTAAGACTCTCGGAGACGGTCGAGCTTCTGGACGTCGTCGTCGTTCAGATCGGGATGAGAAACCATCTCGCAACGTCTCCTGAGAACGGGGCGAATCACTGCAAGCAAACGCGACAGCCAGGCTTAAGGACCCCGCCAGGCCGTGAGAAGGCCCGGGTCGCCTCCCCAGCAGTCAGGGGAGTATAGCTCCGCCGCCGA
>CANFQO010000061.1 GCA_947449135.1 Planctomycetaceae bacterium
ATTCCAACGGTGCGATTCTCCTCAGGCGGTTTCTTCACGCTTGAGTAGAAGCCCGGAGCGGAAGCGACGGGACTCCGCGTCGTTGGGCGGTACCGGATCCGCATGGCACGTTGGACGGTATTCAAACCCGGAGTCCCCCGGCTTCCGCCGGGGGCTTTTATTCCAACGGTGCGATTCTCCTCAGGCGGTTTCTTCACGCTTGAGTAGAAGCCCGGAGCGGAAGCGACGGGACTCCTGGTCTACCTCGCCACGGCGGACCACCAGCACACTCAACCGATTACCGTGTGACCTGTGACTCGAGCAACAGCTCGAGATAGCTGCGGCGTTCGGGACTCCCACAGCCGAGTTCGCCGGCCAGCGATTCGAGACATGCCCGGGCCTGCGGGATCTCTTCCTCGCTGGCCTGCAATTCGAGTTCCAGAAATTCTCCGAGCCCTGCCACGCTATCGAGGGCCACGTCCACCTCCCTCCCCTGCCAGGTCACGACCGCATGCCGCCGCTGCTTGGCCACGGTCGCAACCGACCGGAAGCCAAGGGCCTCGAGCAGGTGCGTCCAGCGGGCGATCGCCACCTCCGCCGGCTGCTCCGCCGCACCGGGCGGCGGCAACGCAACCGCGAGCGGCAGTTCGATCTCGCGGCGTGTCTTGGTGGCCGTGTCGATCCGCGGCCCCTTCCAGGTGATGACAACCTCGTCGCCGTTCCGCCGCAGCCGTAAGGCCTCGTCGGTGCGGGCAAAATCCCGGCAGGGGTGGTTGAAGTACCGATCGACCTGATCCACCGTCTCGTGCCATAGCGCCACAATCGCGGTGAGCCGCTGCTCGATGGCTCGCGTGTCGGGCACAGGAAACTTCAGTTCGACTTCGTACACTTGAATGTGCCTTCTGCGTATGCCTTCCATTTGAAACCCGACCAACCGTAGCCCTGCTGAACAGGCCGCTCTGATGATACTCCGCCATAGTCATCTCTCCGCCGCACTGCTGCTGGCTGCTGTCGTGGCGTGGCTGCCGTTTGTGGCCGGCTGCGGGGGCACGACATCCGCGCATCCCGCGGTCGGCAGAACCGTTGGCAACCTGCCGCTCGTGTCGCTGGCTGACCCCGGCCGCCAGCCGCCGACCTTTGTGGGGCGTGTGACCCTGCTCAACTTCTGGGGCACGTGGTGCCCCCCCTGCCGCCGCGAACTGCCAGGGCTCGTGCGACTGGCCGACAGGCTGCGGAGCGAGCCCGTCTTTCAACTGGTGGCCGTCTCTTGCGGCGGGCGAGCCCCGGAAGACATCCCCACGCTGACGGAAGCGACCGACGCCTTCTTGAAGGAGGCCGTGAGTCTTACGCAGCGGTCCGCGATCGAACCCTGGGCCGATCCCGACGGCCAGACGCGGATGATCTTCTCAGCGTCGTTTGGCTTCGAAGCGTTTCCGACGACCTACCTCATCGGCCCCGACGCCAAGGTGCGGCAGGTATGGGTGGGCTACCGCTCCCGCGATGAGGCTGACATCGCCCGTGCGATCGTCGCCGCGCTCAAAGAAAATGGAAAATGGGGACGGGACTGATTTTTCACGTAACGAAGGCGATAAGGCGTAGCCCGGCGTCAAAAATCAGTCCCGTCCCCATTTTATGAGGGCGGCGGCGGCGGCGGCGGGATCGCGGGCGTGGGTCACGGCCGAGGCCACCGCCACCCGCGTCACCCCGAGTGCAGCCAACGCATCGAGCCGTTCGAGCGTCACGCCGCCGATGGCAAAGGCCGGCAGGCTGATCTCGCGAGACACCGTCTCGAGAAACTCGGGCGGTGCAAACTCGCCGAACGATTTTGTGGCGGAGGGAAAGCAGGGGCCGATGCCGAGGTAGTCGGCGCCATCGGCCGCGGCGGCGCGGGCCTCGGCCACGCTGTGGGCGGTGCGTCCCAGCAGGGCCGCCGGCCCGATCACCCGCCGCGCAAGCGCCGCGGGTAGGTCGTCGGCGCCAGTGTGCACACCGTCGGCATTCACGGCGGCAGCGATGTCGGCCCGGTCGTTCACAACCACGATTGCTGGGTCGGTGGGCGAGTGTCGTCTGACAATCGCGAGGGCGCGCTCCACGCGGACGGCAAGCGCCGGCATGCCTAAGGCCTTGTCGCGGATCTGAAACATCCGCACGCCCGCCTCCACGAGTGTTGCCATCAGTCGTTCAAAGTCGGCCAGATCGGCCCGGCCGTCGAGAAGGACGCAGAGACTGATGCCCGCGAGTCGGTCTCGGGCCCGCGTAGCGGCCAGCGCCCCCCGTTCGAGAGCGTAGAGTCGGTAGCGGAGGTGCTCGAAGCCCGCCGCTGCTTCGGGGGCAACCACCGCCGCACATTCCGTCAGGCTCCGCACCGCCTGCGCGGCCCGCGCCATGTTGGCAGCCACCAGATCGGCCGGCGACGCCCGCCGCAGAGAGACCGGCGGCTCCACGCCGATCCCGATATCGCCCGCCACATCCCGCAGGGCCACCCGCTGCGGCAGGGCACCCTGGGCGAGAAGCGTCGCCAGCGTGTGCCGCAGATCCTTGGCAAGCGCGGTCAACTGGGCATCATTGAGAACGAAGCGAACCACGTCCTCGACCACCCGCAGGGCCTCTCCGGCACGGTTGGCAGAGGCGTCGATGGCCCGCCAGACGCCCGCCGTGGCTCCGGATAGCTGACAAGCACTCGGTTTCACGGAATCAGAGGGCTTCTCGGAATCGCTGCGAGTCTCGGAATCACTGGGTTTCATGCCCCGTGTTGTACCGCTGCGGATGCCTTGGAGAAATCGTGGGGGGTCGCTATTGATAGTCCATGGGCTTCGCACGCTATCTGACGCTCGTCTGGCCGGGCATGCCGTGGCTCTGGCTCCGCGGCAGTTTTGCAGGGCTCCTGCTTGCGCTGGCCTTTGCCCTGGCGGTCGACGTGGCCGTGTTCACGACCTGGATCTGGTCGGAACTGATCGATTTCAGGCTTTCACTCGCGATCTGGACCGCCACGGCCTTGGTCTGGCTGATCGCCACGGCATCGGCCCTCACCAGCTTTCCGCCCCCCATCCGGCGTGGTCGCGATGCCGCTACCGATGCGTTGTTCGTGAAGGCCCGCGATGCCTATCTCGCCCGCGACTGGATCGCGGCCGAAACCAAGCTCCGCACCCTGCTCGACCTCTCGCCCACCGACGGTGAAGCCCAGCTTCTTCTGGGGACCCTGTTGCGGCGGGTCGGCCGGCTGGACGAGGCCGCCGCGGCACTTGAAACGCTGTCCCGGAGCGATTCCGGATCCCTCTGGGTGTCATCGATCGCCCGGGAACTCGAGCGGATCACAGCCGCCCGTCGGCCGGCACAGGTATCCGTGGAACCGAGCACGCTGCCGCTGACGCGGGACGACACAGACACGTCCCGACAGGCGTCCACCCAGGAGCGGGCCGCCTGAAGTCGCAGCCAAACAGCTGTTTTCGCCGACTTCTCCGCCCCGCCACAGACATTCGGCGGCGACCTCCCTAAAATCCTCCGGATTGCGGTTCAGGCGGCGGCTGGCTGACCGGCATCGTCCGTCTGTACTGGAAAAATTGACGCCGTTTGGCGTAAGGTTTGCAGCAGAACTTCAGATGGGCAATGAGGCTGACGGCGACTGCCGCAATGGCATCCGTTTCTCACTGCCGCGGGCGACGGTTCACCCGGGCAAGTGTTCTGATCGGGGACGATAGGCCGATTCACGAAGGGACCTTCATTCATGTACGAGCGTTTCACCGACCGTGCTCGCAAAGTGATGCAGCTGGCCAACCAAGAGGCCCAGCGGTTCAACCACGAATACATCGGCACTGAGCACGTTCTCCTAGGCCTGATCAAGGAGGGGAGCGGTGTCGCCGCCAACGTCCTGAAAAACCTCGACATCGACCTGCGGAAGATCCGCATGGAGGTGGAGAAGCTCGTGCAGAGCGGCCCCGACATGGTCACCATGGGCAAGCTCCCGCAGACGCCCCGGGCCAAGAAGGTGATCGAGTATTCGATGGAGGAGGCCCGGAACCTCAACCATAATTACGTCGGCACGGAGCACATTCTCCTCGGCCTGCTCCGGGAGCAGGAAGGGGTGGCAGCCCAGGTACTGATGAATCTGGGGCTGAAGCTGGAGGACGTCCGCGAAGAGGTGCTCAACCTGCTCGGCCACGGCATGGAGGAGGGGGGCGAACGGGCCGGCATGGGCGGCGGTCGCCAGCCGGCCGGCGCCGGTGCCGGAGGCAGCGGCGAGGCCACGGCGAAGGGTGGCAAGAGCAAGACCCCGGCCCTCGACAGCTTTGGCCGCGACCTCACCGAACTCGCCAAGCAGGGCAAGCTCGACCCGGTGATCGGCCGCGAGAAGGAGATCGAACGGGCGATCCAGATCCTCTGCCGCCGCACCAAAAACAACCCCGTGCTCCTCGGTGAGGCGGGCGTGGGCAAGACGGCGATCGTCGAGGGCTTTGCCCAGCGGGTCGTCGACGGCAACGTGCCCGAGCTGCTCGCCGACCGGCGGATCGTCGTGCTCGACCTGGCCATGATGGTGGCCGGCACGAAATACCGCGGCCAGTTCGAGGAGCGGATCAAGGCGGTGATGAACGAGGTCCGCCGCGCGAAGAACACGATCCTGTTCATCGACGAGCTGCACACGCTCGTCGGTGCCGGTGGTGCCGAGGGTGCGATCGATGCCTCCAACGTGCTCAAGCCAGCTCTGGCTCGCGGCGAAATCCAGTGCATCGGCGCCACCACACTCGATGAATACCGCAAATACATCGAGAAGGATTCGGCGCTCGATCGCCGATTCCAGATCGTGATGGTGGAGCCCGCCAGCAAGACCGAGGCGGTGGAGATCCTGAAGGGCCTCCGCGACCGTTACGAAACCCACCACCGCGTCAGCATCACCGACGCGGCCCTCGAGGCTGCCGTCGATCTCTCCAGCCGCTACATCACCGGCCGCTGCCTCCCCGACAAGGCGATCGACGTGATCGACGAGGCAGGTGCCCGCGTCCGCCTCAAGGCGATGACCAAGCCGCCAGATCTCAAGGAGATCGACGAGGAGGTCGAGAAGCTCAACAAGGAGAAGGAAGAGGCGGTCGCCAACCAGGATTTCGAGAAGGCGGCGGCGCTCCGCGACCAGGCCGACAAGCTCAAGAAGAAGAAGCAGACCATGACCCGCGACTGGCGGGACAAGAGCCGCGAGGCCGACGGCGTGGTCGACGAGGAGGTCGTGGCCGAGGTCGTCTCGAAGATGACCGGCATCCCGCTGACGCGGATGTCGACCGAGGACCAGGCCCGACTGATGGGCATGGAAGGCGAGCTCCACAAGCGGGTCATCGGCCAGGAGGCCGCGATCAAGAGCGTGTCGAAGGCGGTCCGCCGCAGCCGCTCCGGGCTCAAGGACCCGAAGCGGCCGATCGGCTCGTTCGTCTTTGCCGGCCCCACGGGCGTGGGCAAGACGCTGCTGGCCAAGGCGCTGGCCCAGTTCATGTTCGGTGATGCCGATGCGCTGATCCAGATCGACATGAGCGAATACATGGAGAAGCACAACGTCAGCCGGCTGATCGGCGCGCCGCCGGGCTATGTCGGCTTCGAGGAGGGCGGCCAGCTCACCGAGAAGATCCGTCGCCGTCCCTACGCCGTGGTCCTGCTCGACGAAATCGAGAAGGCCCATCCCGACGTCTTCAACATGCTCCTGCAGGTGATGGAGGAGGGTCGGCTCACCGACTCGTTCGGCCGCAACGTCGACTTCCGCAACACCATCCTGATCATGACGACCAATGCTGGTGCCGAGGCGATCAAGAACGAGGCCGCCTTCGGATTTCAGAAGCCCGACGACGATGCCAGCTACGACGGCATGAAGGGCCGCGTGAACGAGCGGATCGAGCGGGTCTTCCGGCCCGAGTTCCTAAACCGCCTCGACGACGTGATCGTGTTCCACCATCTCACGGTCGACGACCTCAAGCAGGTGATCGACATCGAGCTGGCGAAGGTCCGCGAGCGGCTGGGCGAGCGTGGTCTCAAGCTGGACCTGACCGAAGAGGCGAAGAAGTTCCTGATCAAGAAGGGCTCCGACACCGACTTCGGCGCCCGCCCGCTGCGGAGGGCACTGGAGAACTTCATCGAGGACCCGGTCTCGGAGGAGCTGCTCAAGGGCGAGTTCGAGGGCAAGGACCTGATTCAGGTCGACTGCGTCGAGGTGGCCGGCAAGAAGCAGCTCGTCTTCAAGGGGATCACAACGGCCGAGCCGGTCGCCAGTGGACCCGCCCCCACCGAGGGAACGGCGACCTGATCCCTCCTGAAGGGTCAGGTCCTGGCCTCATCGTGGCCGGCGAGGCGGTGCTTGCAGGGCCCACCGGCGACGGAGGGGGCGGGAGCGGCTTCCTCGGCCCGGCCGCCAAACTGTCTTTTTCAGCTTTTCCAGTTTTTCATGGCCTTTCTGCCGACTCCGGGGCGGCGGACCGAGCCCAAATAGCCCATTTTCGGCCTAATTACCCAGGCTTCCAGGCCCTCGGGCGTGCGGGGGAAATTTCCGAACAAATTATTTGCTTCCGCCTTGGAGTCCGCGTATACCGGTGTTCTGAACTGGAACGGTTGTAGGGCCAGGCTGTGGCGGCAGTAGCCCTCTGTTTCGATCGACGTCTTCCCTCTGAACGGACTGAATGAACGCCATGCCTCGCACGATTTTCCGCACCGTTCCGATCCTTGCCATCTTGCTCGCCGTCGTGAGCCCGTCGGTGGCATCAGCCGCCACGTCGACCTGGACAGGCGGCGGCTTCAACAACAGCTGGTCCCCCCAAGCGAACTGGGGCACGAGCACCCTCCCCACAACATCGGGCACTTATTCGCTCCAGTTCGGCGGCACGAGCCGTACCAACACCATCAACAATATCGGCACCATCTCCGTCAATTCGCTCTCGTTCACGAATAACGGTGGCACGGGCCAAAACGCCTTCTTCACGCTTACGGGTGGCACCCTCGCGTTCAACAACGCGTCGATCGTCACGACCACGGCGACCGGTGGTGTGTTTACGAACAACAGCAACGGCGACACGATCAACAGCGCCATGACGCTTTCCGGCACGTCAACCTTCACGACGGCTGATCTGCACAACCTGTCCCTACTTGGAAACATGTCGGGCAGCGGTGCTGTCGTCTACACAGAAAGCAACTCGAACACGACTGACTACGTGTATCTCGGTGGCGCCAACACCTACTCCGGCGGCACGGTGATCCAAGGTGGTGCAGTGCAGACCGGCGCGCGGACGCCCGCCAACACCTCGAACAACTCCGCCTTCGGCTCTGGCTCGGTCACCATCCGTGACACCGGCACGCTGCTCGTCCGCAACAACTCCGTGGTCAGCAACGCCATCACGGTCAGCGGCACCGGTCAGGCCGGCGCTTCGGTGATTGGCTCCTTCGGCACTGCGGGATCGACAGCCGAGATCCAAGGTCCGATCACCCTTGCTAGCAGCGTCCAGTTCTACACAGCCTCGTCTGCCGCAGGTGACAGCACGTCGAAGCTCTTGCTCTCCGGTCCGATCGACCTCGGTGCCAACACGCTGACCCTGCGGTCGGGTGCCAGAACTGGCGTGACGGATGGACTGCTGATTGAGGTGACTGGCACCGTCTCGGGTTCCGGTGGCGTTGTCATCGACGGGGCGATCGGTGGTAGCCGCGTGCTGATGAGTGGCAACAACAGCTACTCCGGCGGAACGACGCTCACGACGGGCACTCTTGCGGTTGGCAACGGCATGGCACTCGGCACCGGTTTCCTGGCAATCACTCCAAGTGGCACCGGCGTCCTCGACCTGAACGGTAAGGCTCTGCAGGTTGGTGCCTTGAGCGGCAATAGCACCGCCATCATCGAATCGAATTCGGGTGCCGCCTCGCTGACAACTAGCTCCTCCTCCAACACCACCTACGCCGGCACGATCCGGGACGGCTCCGGCTTCGTCGGCCTCACCAAGGCCGGCAGCGGCATCTTTACGCTCTCGGGCAGCAACAGCAACACGGGCCGGACGAATGTGAACGGCGGTGTGCTCGCCCTCGGGAATTCAAACGCTCTGGCTGGTGGCGGCAACATCACCTTCGGCGGCGGCACGCTGCAATACAGTGCCAGTAACACGCAGGACTACTCGTCGCGGATCAAGACCAGCGGCAGCGCGGTCTCGATCGATACGAATGGCCAGGATGTCACGTTCGCCAGCGTTATCGATTCGAGCAACACCGGCGGGCTGGCCAAGACTGGCGCCGGCACGCTGTTTGTCAACGGCGTGAATACCTACACGGGCGACACGGTCGTTGACGCCGGTACGCTCGGTGGCAACGGCACGATCGCGGGCCTCGTCACGGTCGGCACCAACGCGTTCATCTCGCCTGGCAGCGCCGCGAACACGACGGGCGTTCTGTCGGTTGGCGGTCTAGATCTCCAGTCGGGCGGTACCGCCTCCATGGAGATTTCAGGCACCGGAGCCGGTCTCTATGACCAGATCGCGTCAGCAGGTGCGGTGGCCTTGAACGGCATTCTCGATATCAACTTCACCCAGGGCGGCTTCCAGAACTATGACCTCTGGCAGCTGTTCTCCAGTGGCAGCACCTTCAGCGGCCACCTTGAGTCCGTGACCGCCACCGGATCCTACGGCACGCTCACGTTCAGCTACCTGGGAAGCGGCGAATGGCAGGCAACTGGTGGCCTCCTTGGAGCCGACCAGAGCCTGTCGTTCTATGAGGACAACAGCCACGCAGGCACCGGTCCCCTCGCGGGCCAGCTTGTGCTTGTGCCGGAACCCTCCACGTACATCATTGCCGGCATCGGCATCGTGGTGGTTGGCTGGCAGAGCCTCATCCGTCGTCGCAGGCTGGCCCTGCTACGACAGGCCGCGATCGCCGGCGATCGACTCGCTGCTGCCTAAGGTTTTTATCTGGCGGGGTTGGGCCTCTGACGCACCGTCAGCGAATGGTGGCAGTGTCGGGGCGTATCACGCGGTGGGAAGCCTGTGGTTTCACCCTGCCCACTCTTCTTGCCTATTCCACCGCGTCGCGGCATTTCCGGCATAACCGGCTCAAGTTGCCTGAGCCGCAGGCCCGAAACAACCGGTAGGGATCGCCGCGCGCTCGCGGTTGCATCGGAACCGGATCATGTCCACAACGCCACGCCCACCCGAGCCGTCTGAACCGCCGCCACCGGTCGAGGCGGGCTCGCCCGCCGCCGCTGTGCCGCCTGGGGGCATCGGCCAGTGGTTTGCCAACCAGATCGCCAACCTCGGTGAATTCGCCATCAGCCGGGTGGCAGCCATCGGCGACGTGTCGCTCTTCGCGTTTCAGACGGTCGGCTGGATCTTCGCCCGCCGGCAACGGCGGGAGGTGCTGCTGCCCGCCTTCTACCAGATCGGCGTGATGTCGCTGCCTGTGGTGGCGCTCACGGGCCTCTTCATCGGCATGGTGCTGGCGGTGCAGAGCTACGCCCAATTCAAGGCCATCGGACTCGAAACGCGGCTGGGGTCGGTGATCAACTTGTCGCTCGTCCGCGAACTGGGGCCGGTGCTGGCCGCCACGATGCTCGCCGGCCGGGTGGGAAGCGCCATGGCAGCCGAACTCGGCACGATGCGAGTCACGGAACAGATCGATGCGCTCGAGTGCATGGGCGCCAACCCGATCTACTACCTGGTGGTGCCGCGGTTTCTGGGCTGCCTCATCCTGATCCCCGCGCTCACCATCATGGCCGACTTCATGGGGGTACTCGGCGGCTATCTCTACTCACATCTCCTGCTCGGCATCGACTACCACCACTACTGGGAAAACTCACGGGCGTATGTCGATGCCTTCGATTTCCTGATGGGCATCTTCAAGAGCCTCTTCTTCGGAGCCGCGATCGCGCTGGTGAGCTGCCATCACGGCTTCCACTGCGGCCACGGAGCTGAGGGCGTTGGCAGGTCCGCCACCAACGCCTTCGTCCATTCCTTCGTGCTGATCCTGCTGCTCGACCTATTCCTGGGGATCTGGCTCAACAACGTGCACGACTTCTTCCGCCCGGAGGGCCCGCGCCGGCTCCTCTGAAGCCCGCTCGGCCACCCAACACCGCCATGCCCGCCACCGCCCCCCTGCCGACAGCCCGCCGCGATCAGGCCGAGCCACCACTGCTCCAGGTCGAACGGCTCTCCGTGCAGTTTGGGCAACAGCATGTGCTGCGGGACATCTCGATCGACATCCCCGCCGGCCAGACGCTCGTGGTGCTCGGCGAAAGCGGCTGTGGCAAGACCGTGCTGCTGAAGACGATGATCGGCCTCGTGCGGCCCGCCCAGGGAGAGGTGCGGTTCGAGGGCCAGCCGCTCTCCGCCATGCGGGAACGCGATCTGGCCCACCTCCGCACCCGCTATGGCTTCGTCTTCCAGGGCGCCGCCCTCTTCGACAGCATGACGATCGCCGAGAACATCGCCTTTCCCCTCCGCGAACATACCCGCATCCCGGCGGCCGAGGCCCACGAGATCGTGACCTCGCTCGTCGACGAGGTCGGCCTGCCGAGAACCGTACTCACCAAGAAGCCGGTGGAGATCTCGGGGGGCATGCGGAAGCGGGCCGGCCTCGCTCGGGCCCTCGCCCTCGACCCGCTCCTGATCCTCTACGACGAGCCGACCACGGGCCTCGATCCGATCATGACCGACGTCATCAACGAGCTGATCCTGAGAGTGAAGGAGCGGCCCCGCGTCACGAGCGTGGTGGTGACGCACGACATGAACACAGCCCGCAAGGTGGCCGACAGGATCATCATGCTCTATCCGCTCTTTCGCCTTTCACCGGGCGAATCGCAGATCGTCTTTGCGGGCACGACGGAGGAGCTCGATCGCTGCCGCGACCCTCGCATCCGCCAGTTTGTCGAGGGGCGGGCGGGCAATCGACTCACTGAGCTGCAGGACGAACAGTCTCTGGAGGAGCGTCCATGACCGACCGCGTGATGCAGTTTCGTGTCGGCGTGATGGTGCTGGCCACGGCCATCATTGCCGGCATCCTAGTCGTGCTCTTCGGCGACCTGCCGTCGCTCGTGCAGGCCAGCTATCCGTTGAAGATGAGCTTCAACGACGCCCGCGGCGTGAGCGGGGGCACGCCGGTTCGCAAGAACGGCATCCTCGTCGGCCGGGTGACGAGCGTGATGCTCGACGAGCGGGGCGGCGTGAGCGTGGTCGCCGACATCGATTCCTACGTGCCGATCTATCGGGATGAGGTGGCCCGCATTTCCAGCACGATCCTGGGAGATTCCGAGATCCAACTCGTGCCAGGCCACATCGTGCCGCCGCGGCAGCGGCTTGAAAAGAACGAAGTCCTCGTGGGCGCCGTCTCCCGAGATCCGATGGAGATGTTCACCACGCTCGAGCCGAAGCTCGGCAGCGCCCTCGATTCACTTGCGCAGGCCAGCGATTCGGTGCAGAAGCTCTCGGATAACATCGACAAGATGTTCATGGGGGGAGACGACCGCTTCGAGAAGATGATGCGGAAGACAGAATCGGCCCTCGACTCCTTCAACACCGCCATGAAGAACATCGACGACGTGATGGGCGATCCGGCCACCCGCGCGGACATCAAGGACACGATCTCGTCCCTCCCTGAGGTGGTGGCCGATCTCCGCAAGACCGTTCAGGGCATCGGCATGACGGTCGACACGGCCGACCGCAATCTCCGCAACCTGGAGGGGCTGACCAAGCCGCTCGGCGAACGCGGCACGGCGATGGTGGCCCAGATCGATCGCACGATCGGCCGCCTCGACGAGACCCTCCAACAGGCGGCGATGTTCACCAAGGCGCTGAACGAGTCGCAGGGCACGCTCGGCAAGCTCGTCCGCGACCCGCAGGTCTACAACGATCTCGCCCAGGCGGCCGCCACCGTCAACAAGCTCACGAAGGAACTGCGGCCGATCGTGGACGACGTCCGGGTCTTCACCGACAAGATCGCCCGTCACCCAGAACAGCTGGGCGTCCGCGGCGCACTCGACCGCAAGCCTGGGCTGAAGTAGTGCGAATGGGCGGCGGTTCGGGGCTGACCATGCCCCGTCGCCGGACGTTCGCTCCGGGCATCCTGGCCTTCGCTCACTCGATGCTGACTGCGCTCCGGCATCCTGCCTCCGCTTGTCAGCAACGCCGGCTCTCGGGACATGGGCAGCCCCTCACGGATACGTCGAGGCGCATGCGACGCTATCCAGTGCTTTCAAGCCCCAGCGGGCACCTTCGCACCGGTCTCGATGGTCCGCAAATACTCGGCGATGTATTCGCCGTAGCGGGCCCTCACCTCGGCAGCCACGTGCTTGAAGCCCGGCACTCGACCGCGGCAGGTGGCCGCCCCACAACCGCACTGGCTGCCACCATGGTCGAGTTCATACTCGAACGTGTTGTAGTCCAAGGTGATCTCCTCGCCGGCCGCGATCGGCCGCAGGGCTCGCACCTCGATTTCCCGACTGGCCGGCCGGATCTGCACGCCGCAGTTGGGCTCGCAGGAGTGGTTCACGAGCACCATCACGCCATCTGGAAGGATATGGGTGTCGACGTCCACCTGCATCGAATGGCGTGACCTTCTTGGGGCCTGGGGACCCCAGGCCTTGAGCAGGGTCTCGCCGGTGGCGATATCACGCAAGGCCACGACCGAGCGGCCCCGCCGGCCGTTCCGCACCTCCACCGGCTCGCTCGCTGCAGGCAGGCGCTGATCGGCATCCCGCACGATCAGCCCGGCCATCTGGTCGAACTGCGTCTCACGCACTCGATTGCCGTAACGATCGGCCAGCCACGCCACCGCCTGTTCCACCGTGTCGGGCTGGAGCAGCACGAGGTCGCCGGCTTTCGCCGCGTCGAGCACGAGCGCCGCAGCCTCGCACCAGGTGCCCCCGGCCTGGATGGTCGTCGGGCGATCGGCCCGCATGCCTGCCTGGATGCCGCTGGAAATGACCGCCGTGATCTCGCCCGGCTGCCGGCCGCGGATGTAGGCATCTTCGTAGATCACCACCCGATCAAACGTGGCGGCGAGCAGCTTTCCCTGCTCGACGAGGTCTTCGTCGCGTCGATCGCCGGCCGCTGAGTAGACAGCCGTCCGCCGGACATGAGGCAGGCCGCGGATCGTGGCACAGATCTGCTCGAGCGAAGGGACATTGTGGCCGTAGTCCACGACGATCGAGGCGCCCTCGAGATCCAACAGGTTGAAGCGGCCCGGCGACCCGGCCGAGCCCGACGAAAAGCTCTCCAGTCCGAGCCGCACCAGTTCCAGCGGCACGCCCAGCCGCCATGCCCCCGCGGCAGCAGCCAGCGCGTTTTCCACCTGGAAGGCCACGAGCCCGCGATGCACCAGCGGCACGCGGTCGAGATTCGCCAGCCGCGTCTCACGCGGACCGTCGCAGAGCACGATCCAGCCATCACGAACCGTCGCCGCCAAGCCCCCCTGTGCCAGATGCTCGACCACCAGCGGATTCGCGGGATCGATTGCAAAGTAGACGACCTGTCCCTTGCACCATTTCTTCATGTCGACAACCAGCGGATCGGCAGCGTTGAGCACGGCTGAGCCAGTGCGTCGCACACCCGCGACGATCGCGCCTTTCACCCAGGCCAGTCGCTCAGGCGTGTCGATCTCGCCAAGCCCGAGATGATCGCCCGAGGCGATGTTGGTGACGACCGCCACGTCGCAGGTGTCAAAGCCACAGCCCTCGCGGAGGATCCCGCCCCGGGCCGTCTCCAGCACGGCCGTCGTGACGGAGGGATTCGCCAGCACTCTCCGGGCGCTCGCAGGCCCGCTGCAGTCGCCACCGTCGATCTGCCGGCCCCCAATCCAGATTCCCTCGGTGCAGGTGGTGCCAACGGTGGCCCCGCCTGTCGTCGCCAGATGCGACAGCAGTCGCACCACCGTACTCTTGCCGTTGGTGCCGGTCACGGCGGCCACGGGGATCCGTCCGTCGTCGCCCGACCCGAAGAGCGTGTCCACGATCGCCGCGCCCACATTCCGAGGTGTCCCGACCGTTGGCTCCAGATGCATCCGCAGTCCCGGGCCGGCATTCACCTCGATCACGACGCCGCGCTGCGATTCAAGCGACTGGGTGATGTCGGCCGTGACAATGTCGATGCCCGCAACGTCGAGACCGATGATCCGCGCCGCCTCAACCGCCCGGGCAGCCACCTCCGGATGGATGATGTCGGTGACGTCCTCGCTCGTGCCGCCTGTGCTGAGGTTGGCGTTTTGCCGCAAGAATACCGTTCGATCAGCGGCTGGCACGCTCTCTGGGACAAGCCCCTGCTCCGCCAGCACGGCGAGCGCCACCTCGTCGATCCGCACCGGGCTGAGCGCCCCGGCGTGATCACAGCAGCGGCGAGGATCCTCGTTAACGCGATCGACCAGTTGTTTGACAGTGGACTGGCCGTCACCGACGACCGTCGGTGGATGCCGCCGCGACGCCGCCACGACCTTGCCCCCCACCACGAGCACGCGGTAGTCAGCTCCAGTCACGAACCGCTCCACAACAACGGTCGACTCCTCCTCGCGGGCGACCTGCCAGGCCTTTTCCACCTCCTCGCGGGTGGAGAGATCGACCGAGACACCGCGGCCCTGATTGCCGTAGCGAGGCTTCACTACCACCGGCCCGCCAATGTCCTCGGCCACGGTCCATGCATCGGCGGCATCGCTCACGGGCCGTCCCTCCGGCACCGGAATGCCGGCCTCGGCAAGAAGCGTGCGGGTGAGTTCCTTGTCCTGCGCGATCGATTCGGCCACGGCGCCGGTGCGGTCGGTTTCCGCGGCGATGATCCGCCGCTGCTTGGCGCCTTGGCCCAGACGGACGAGCGATCCCTCGGTGAGCCGCCGGGCGGGAATCCCACGGGCCGCAGCCGCCTCGACGATCGATCGCGTGCTCGGCCCGAGCTGCACGTCGAGCAGCACCTTCTGGAGCCGCTTGGTCTCCGCGGCGATATCGAAGGGGGTGTCGTCGATGGCCGCCTTGATCAGGCGGTGCGCCGTGTGGAGGCATTCGATCCCAAACGCCTCCTCGCGGTACTCGATCACCACGTTGTAGACGCCGCGGGCATTGGCCTCCCGAGCACGGCCATAGCCCACCGGGGAACCGCCCAACGCCTGGAGTTCGATCGTGACATGCTCGAGCACATGCCCCATCCACGTGCCGGTCCGGAGACGTTCGAAAAAGCCGCCGCGTTCGCCGATCGAGCAGCGATGCTCGATCATCGTCGGCAGCCAGGCCATGATCCGGTCGTTGAAACCGGGAAGCGTGTTGGAGGGA
This sequence comes from Planctomycetaceae bacterium, assembly GCA_947449135.1. GTDB lineage: Bacteria > Planctomycetota > Planctomycetia > Pirellulales > UBA1268 > CAMCQY01. Next base: position 15,221 of record CANFQO010000061.1, read on the forward strand.
AAATCCTCGAGTTGTCCCAGATCAACCCGGGCTTCAAGGACGGGGAACGATGCCCACTGGTTCGGACCGCGAAGAACCCGGAGTGAAGTGATCTGCAATGCGAGCGAGGTGACCTGCATCTCGCGAGAAGTGCTCTCCATGGATGGCTTGCGTGCTCTCTAGCCCAATCGCAGACGCGTGCGCGGGCTCGGGTTGTGTCCGCCTCTTCCAGCCACCGGACGTTCCGGGAGGCTTTTGAGGACAGTGGCGGCACGGATCACGTTGCAACCGGTAAGGCGCGTCGCCCAGCCGGTCTGTTGGTATGCGGGTCGACGTTCATGCGGCGACGTCCGCGTGGGGATCGTGTCGCAAAACGTCAGGGCGGCCAGCAGTCCGGGGCCGCGGGAGAAGTGCCTCTGGCGAATACGAAATTCGCAGGCAGGCTGATAAACAACTGGGGGCATGATGCCCCTACCAACAACCGACAGGCCGAAGTGGCCATGGATTGGCTGATGTCCCAAGCCCCGAGGCCGGATGCCACCGCCGCACGCCACACGGACGCGCGTTCGCTTGCGGTTCCCGTTTCTCGCAGCACCATGATTCCAACTAGCCTGCCGTCCGGCTGCGGGCCATTCGACAGGCAATCGCGATCTGGTGGCCAGGCTGTCTCGAATCCTTCGACTGCCTGACACCACCTTCGCCCTAAGTCTGCAAAAGTCTACGCTCTCGTGCAACGAGTGCGAATCTTTTTCAACAAAAACTGCAGACATGCACGTCGCGTGCCGACACAGCGACTTTTTTACCGCGACGCGACGACCAGCCGCAAAACCTGCTCGGTGCGAATCGCCACGCAGAGGTTCCGGAACCGCGATCAGGAGCGGATTCATTGAAGGGATGACAACTCCCGGTACAAAACGGCTGCAAAAAAGCGGCGTGATGGTAGTTTTTGCAGGTGGGCCAGCATTGGCCCGTCCAATAACGGCGAACGAGCCTTCGTTAATCTAGGGGTGTTCGGCAAGCCACGCAAGATTCTGTTGGGCCGCTGGCGGAGGCCCTCCAACCCGCTCATGCCGCTACGAATCGGCTGAAAACGAGCCCGTTTCTTCGTGGTACAACCCTTGCATCCGTGAGTTTCAAGCTATTTTTCCCATGCCTTCCTCCGCTCCCAAAAACGCTTCGGCTGCCAGCACCCCCACCCGTTTGCTAGGTGTGTCTGGTGGCGATCAGCATGGCCCATCGTCTGGAGCGGCCGAGCGCTTTGAACTCGAACCTGGCGAAAAGGCTGTCGCCTCCTGCCGCTTCGATCTCGACGCCAATCTGCAGTTTACGGACGGATCGATCCTCCTGACGGACCGCCGCCTCGTGGCCGACTGCCCCGCGTCGGCCGACGGTGAAGAATCCTCTGCAGATGGCACCCGCTCGTGGCGGCTCGATGCCACGACGGGTCTCGACGTGCACCTCCGGTCATCGGTCGGCCGGATCGAACTCTCGCAGCAGGGCCGTGTGGTGGCCCGCTGGCTGTTTACGCCAGCCAGGGCCCACGGCGTGCATGCGCTCGAGGATGCCTTCGACGCCCGCGTTCACGGCGAGTCGTCACACCCTCGCGGCGCCGCTCCCAACCCGAAGGCCGAGGAGACGCCGGAGCCAGTCATCATGGCGGGGGGCAAGTCACTCTCCGATGGCGAACCTCCCGTGGCCGGAGGCATGGGAACATCCTGGCGGGCACTGGCCAGAGTGCTCGTATTTGCCCGTCCACATGCCGGCATGGCGATGCTCGGCGTCTTCCTGACGCTGGCCAGCACCGTCGCCACGCTCGTGCCTCCCTATCTCACGATGCCACTGGTCGACACCGTGCTCATCCCGAAACAGGCAGGCGAGCCTGTTTCCTTCACCCTCATCTGGTGGTATCTGGGCGGACTGGCCCTCGCGGCCCTCACCGCCTGGCTGCTGTCATGGGCCCGATCATGGACGCTCGCCTGGGTGAGCGAGCGGATCGCCGCCGATCTGCGGGTCAAGACCTATGCCCACATGCAGACGCTCTCGCTCGACTTCTTCTCCGGCAAGCGGACGGGCGATCTGATGTCGCGAGTGGGCAGCGACACCGACAGGATCAACATGTTCTTGTCTGTGAACATGATCGAGTTCGCCTCCGATGTGATGCTCGTCCTGCTCACGGCGGTCGTGCTCATCTGGATCAACCCCTGGCTGGCGCTGGTGACACTCGCCCCCTTTCCACTGGTCGTCTGGCTGGTCTACGCCGTGAGGACCGGACTGCGGCGGGGATTCGCACGGGCGAGCGTGGCCTGGGCCGACATGACGAGCGTTCTCGCCGACACGATCCCTGGCATCCGCGTGGTGAAGGCCTTCGCGCAGGAGGCTCGCGAGGTGGGCCGGTTCGTCGCGGCCAACGATCGGGTGCTCGATGCCAACGACCGCGTGAACGTTGTCTGGTCTTTCTTCGGACCGCTGGTGAGCCTGTTCAGCGAAATCGGCCTGCTCGTCGTCTGGGCGGCCGGTGCCTGGATGGTGTTCTCCGGTTCGGTGACCGTCGGCATGCTGACGGCATTCCTCAGTTACATCTCCCGGTTCTATGGCCGCATCGAGTCGATGATCCACATGGTGCCTGCCACGCAGCGGGCGGCCACCAGCGCCCAGCGAATCTTCGACATTCTCGATTGCCAGCCATCGGTCGCCGAAGTGGCGCGGCCGATCAGCCCTGGCCGGGTCCGCGGTCGGATCGAGATCTCCAACGTCCATTTCCGCTATGGGTCGCGCGAGATCCTCCACGGCATCGACCTGACGATCGAACCCGGCGAGATGATCGGCCTGGTCGGCACGAGTGGTTCGGGCAAATCGACGCTCGCCAACCTCGTCTGCCGCTTCTACGATCCCTCGAGCGGCACGATCAAGGTCGATGGCACCGACCTTCGCGACCTCTCGATCACCGACTACCGCCGTAACCTGGGCTGTGTGCTGCAGGAGCCGTTTCTCTTCTTCGGCACCATCGCGGAGAACATCGCCTACGGCTGCCCTGCCGATGCCCAGACAGACGCCGATGCATTGCGGCGGCGGATCGTGTCGGCGGCGCGGGCCGCGGGGGCCCACGAATTCATCCTTGCCCAGCCGTTGGCCTACGACTCGCGGGTAGGCGAGCGCGGCGGTTCGCTCTCCGGCGGAGAACGGCAGCGGCTCTCGATCGCGAGGGCTCTGCTGGTCGACCCGCGGATCCTGGTGCTCGATGAGGCCACCTCTGCAGTCGACGCAGAGACCGAGGCGATCATCCAGGCAGCGATCGACCGGCTGGTGGCAGGGCGAACCACGATCGCGATCGCGCACCGTCTGTCCACGCTCCGCCGGGCCAACCGGCTCGTCGTGCTCGACCACGGTCGGATCGTGGAGATGGGCACGCACGACGACCTGCTGGCCGCCGACGGCGCCTACGCCCGGCTCTACCACGCCCAGCAGAAGGCCGCCGAGGAGGCGGCCGCGGCCACCTGATACCTGACACCCGCCACCCGAGACAGACCATGGCCTCTTCTTCCCACCCGAATGCAAACGTTCCCAACGGCCAGGCCGCTGTTCCAGATTGGCGGCTGGAGCGCGGCTCGCACGGTCGGCTCGACTTCGTTGCTGCCGATGGACAGCAGCATGACGATGTCGATGTGCTCCGCGGCTTTCCCGTATCCGCGCCGGCGGGGCCGGTGGCGATTGTGGCTGATGACGGCGCTGAACTGGCCTGGGTCGATCACCTGGCAGACC